>NZ_JBHJRX010000070.1:0-40048 GCF_042268605.1 Streptomyces sp. NPDC056296
CGATCACCGATCGCCTTCGAGAACGCCTTCCACCTCACACCAACTACGCTTGCACCAGCCGCATAACCCGTGTTCAGGATTCGGGGTCAAGGCCCACCTCTCTGCCGCTGCAAGGTTGCGCAGGTTCCGCAGACTCCGCAAAGACCGAGTCAAGTGCGGGAGATGAGGCGCGGCAACAGGTGCGGCGGGCAACTCAGCCAAAAGAAGGACGGCAGGGAACACGAGGAGGCGTAACCACACGCGCGTGGGCGCGTTGTTCTCCGTGACGGCCGTGGCGGGGAAGACCCCCGAGCCCCCACCACGGCCGCAGAAATCTACCGACGCATCTAGGCCAGTCCGGCCCGCTCCAGGGCCTCCGTGCCGGCGCGGAGCGCGGCGAGCCGCTCGTCCAGGGTGAAGCCCGCGGGCGCGAGGGTCAGCGTGGTGACACCGGCGGCGGCGTAGGCCTTCATCCGGTCCGCGATGCGGTCGACGGAACCGAGCAGCGTCGTCTGGTCCATCAGGTCGTGCGGTACGGCCGCCGCCGCGCCCTGCTTGTCGCCGGACAGGTACTTGTCCTGGATCTCGGCGGCCTCCCGCTCGTACCCCATGCGCTGGGCGAGCTGGTTGTAGAAGTTCTGCTTGCGGCTGCCCATGCCGCCGACGTAGAGCGCGGTGTAGGGGCGGAAGGTGTCGGCGAGCGTGGTGACGTCCTTGTCGTCGCCGAGGGCGAGCGGCAGGGTCGGGCAGATGTCGAAGCCGTCGAGGGTCTTGCCGACCTTCTCGCGCCCGGCACGCAGGTGCTTGACCGCGGTCTCCTCCAGGTGGTCGGAGGAGGGGAAGATCAGCAGGGCGCCGTCGGCGATCTCGCCGGTCTGCTCCAGGTTCTTCGGGCCGATCGCGGCGATGTAGAGCGGGATGTGCTCGCGCTGCGGGTGCACGGTCAGCTTGATCGGCTTGCCGGGGCCGCCGGGCAGCGGCAGCGTCCAGTGCTGTCCCTCGTACGACAGCCGCTCCCGGGTCATCGCCTTGCGCACGATCTCGGCGTACTCGCGGGTGCGGGCGAGCGGCTTGTCGAACTTGACGCCGTACCAGCCCTCGGAGACCTGGGGTCCGGAGACGCCGAGGCCGAGGCGGAAACGGCCCTTCGAGAGGGAGTCCAGGGTGGCGGCCGTCATCGCGGTCATCGCGGGCTGGCGGGCCGGGATCTGGAAGATGGCCGAGCCCACGTCGATGCGCTCGGTCTGGGCGGCGACCCAGGTGAGCACGGTGGCCGCGTCGGAGCCGTAGGCCTCGGCGGCCCAGCAGACGGCGTAGCCGAGCCGGTCGGCCTCCTGGGCGACGGCCAGGTTGTCCGCGTCCATTCCGGCACCCCAGTAGCCGAGGTTGATCCCGAGCTGCATGGCCGATTCCCCTTACCGATCAGTAACGTCTTCTGTGCCCCGACCTTAGCGCGGGAATTCGGTTGTCCACAGGCCCCCACAGCGCAAGCCGTGGCCAGTAATGTCGGCGTTCATGGAGCAGAGGCATCTCGGCCGCACCGGCCTGCGCGTGTCCCGCATCGGTCTCGGCACCCTGACCTGGGGCCGGGACACCGACGAGCATGATGCCGCGGACCTCTTGAAGACCTTCTGGGAAGCGGGTGGGACCCTCGTCGACACCGCGGACGTGTACGGCGACGGGGAGTCCGAGTATCTGCTCGGGCGGCTCATGGAGGGCCTGGTTCCGCGTCGCGACCTGGTGATCTCGACGAAGGCCGGCAGCGTGCCGGACCCCGACCGCCGCTTCGACGGTTCGCGCGCCCACCTGCTCTCCGCGCTGGACGCCTCGCTGGCCCGCCTCGGCACGGACCACGTCGACGTGTGGCACCTGCACGCCTTCGACCCGCACACGCCGCTGGAGGAGACGCTGCACGCCCTCGACGTGGCGGTGAGCAGCGGCCGTGCCCGGTACGCGGGCGTGTCGAACTTCTGCGGCTGGCAGCTGGCCAAGGCGGCGACCTGGCAGCTGGCGGCGCCGGGCGTACGGAACCGGCTGGCGAGTACGCAGATGGAGTACTCGCTGCTCCAGCGGGGCATCGAGCGCGAGGTGCTGCCGGCCGCCCTGGACCTGGGGATCGGTCTGCTCCCCTCCTCGCCGCTGGGCCGCGGGGTCCTCACCGGCAAGTACCGCAAGGACGCGACGCCGTCGGACTCGCGCGGCGCCTCGGAGCATCTGGCCCCGTTCGTCGCGCCCTACCTCGACGACACGGCCGGCCACATCGTGGACGCGGTGGCGACGGCGGCGGACGGGCTCGCGGTGACGCCGCTCCAGGTGGCGCTGGCCTGGGTCCGGGACCGGCCGGGCGTGGTCGCCCCGATCGTCGGCGCGCGCAACGCGCAGCAGCTCACGGCGGCGTTGTCAGTGGAGACCCTTAGTCTTCCTGACGAGATCTGCCGGGCTCTCGACGACGTGTCGGCGCCCGTGCACCGCTATCCCGATCACGACTGGAGCACGCTGTGAGCACGGAGCCCGAGCCCGCCTCTGAGGACACCGCGGACGCCGTGGACGCCGGGCCGGAGACCCCGGGCACCGGGAAGGGGGCCGAGCCGGGCGCCGCCGGGGACGAGGCACCGGCCGACGGCCGGGCTCCCGGCGCCGAGGCCGCGGCCGGGGAGGCCGAGCAGCCGACCGACGACGGCACGGACATCGACGGCACGGACATCGACGATTCGGCTGGAGAGGAGGCGGCCGGGGAGGAGGCGGCCGGGGAGGAGGCGGCCGGGGAGGCCGCAGTCGACCGGGCCGCCGGGGCAGCCGCCGCTCGGCCGCGTGCAGGGGAGACCGACGACGCGGGGGACGAGACGCCCGCCGCGCAGCCGGGAGGTGAGAGCGCGGACGGCGACGGCGCGGCGGCTCAGGTCTCCGAGACCGAGGCCGAGTTGGCCGCTCAGCGGCTCGTGCGGGAGCGGATCGAGCGGCGGAAGGCCGAGAAGCAGGTGCCGATCGACGCCGGGGGCAAGCTCAGCGGCACGGCGGCCGATCTGCTGGCCGCGGTGAGAGCCGTGGAGAGCGGCGAGAAGCCCGCGGCCACGGTCTTCGACGACCCCGAGCCCGCCCCGCGCCGTCCCGCCCCGGAACAGGTACGACGGCCTCGGCCGGCGCCGGCCGAGGCGGCCCCCGGGCCCACTGGACCCGCGCCGGAGACCGTCCAGTCCGTGCGGCGCGTACTGGCGGAGGGCGGCGCCCCCGAGACGCTCGCACCGCAGACCGCCGCGCTCCTCGGTGAGGGCGCGGAGGAGGCGCTGCGCGCCGACCCCTGGCAGCTGCTCCGGGTCGGCGGAGTGCGGCCGGAGCAGGCCGACGGGTTCGCCCGCGCGCTGCTGGGCGCCGCGTGCGGCCCGGACGACGAGCGCCGCGGCCGCGCGGTCACGGTGTGGCTGCTGGAGCAGGCGGCCCTGGCCGGGCACACGGCCCTGGAGCTGCCCCGGCTCACGGCCACGCTGGCCCAGCGCGGCGTGCCCGACCCCGACGCCGCCGTGCAGAGCACACTCGCGGAGGGCGAGGTCCTGGCCTTCCAGGACGCCCTGGAGGAAACCGACGCCCGCCAGGACGACACCACGGGCGGGGCGGAGGGGACGGACGAGGACGAGGAGCGCCCGGTCCGGGTCCTGGTCGGTCTGGAGCGGTACGCGCTCGCCGAGGAGAGCCTCGCCGACGGCCTGGCCCGGCTGGCCAACTCGGCGCCGAAGCAGGACGGCTCCGCGGCGGACTGGGAGCGCGCCGCCGCCTCCGCGCAGGGATCCGCCGCCGACCTCGTCCGCGCCGTCGCGGACCACGGGCTGGTACTGCACACCGGCGGGGAGTCGTCGCTGGCTGAACCGGTGGCCCTGCTGCACGCCGCGCACGCCCTGGGCCTGCGCGCCTGGGCCGCCGCGCCCGGACCGCTCGGCCGCGACCGCTTCGCCGCCCTGCTGGGCGACCCGTCGTCCGTGCCGCAGTCTCCCGACCTCACCACCCCGGACGTTCCCGTCCCGGACGTTCCCGTCCCGGACGTTCCCGTCCCGGACGTTCCCGCCGTGGTCACCTTGGCCGGGTTGCTGGCCGGGGCCGAGGGACCGGGGCGGGACGCGGACGGTGCGCTGGACCTCGATCTGCTGGTCGTGCTCGATGCACCGCAGCTGGACGTCGAGGCGGGCGCCCTGCTGGCGGAGTCGCTGCCGGACGGGGCGCGGCTGGTGCTGGCCGGGGACCCTGCGGTGCTGGGGTCCGTGGGTCCCGGGCGGATCTTCGCGGATCTGCTGGCGGCGCGGGTCTGCCCGCAGATCGCCTCCCGGCGTCCGGACCCGGGCCCGCTCGGCGAGTTGGTCTCCGGCATCGGCATCGGCGAGCTGGGGCAGGTGGAGGCGCCCGGCAAGGAGGTCGTGATCGTGCCGGTGCGGGACGCGGGCGAGGCCGTGCACCGCACCGTCCAGCTCGTCGCGGACTCGGTGCCGCGCGCGATCGGCGTCCCCACCGAGGAGACCCAGGTGATCACGCCGGGCCACGGCGGCGCGGCGGGCACACGGGCGCTCAACGCCGCGTTGAAGGAACGGCTGAACCCGGGCCCCGGCCGCTTCGGCGGCTTCGACCCCGGCGACCGTGTCGCCTACTCCCCCGTGCCGGGCCGTACGCTGCCGGGCCGGGTGGTGAAGGCCGACGCCGACGGGCTGCACCTGTCGTGCGCGGGCGAGGCCGTCGTCGTACCGAAGGAGCGGGTGGAGCAGTCCGTACGGCACGGATGGGCGCTGACCGCACACCAGGCGGTGGGCGGCCGGTGGCCGGCGGTGGTCGTGGTCCTGCCCGGCGATGCCGCGCAGGGCCTCAGCCGCCCCTGGATCTACACGGCGTTCGGCCGGGCCGCCCGCCACCTCTCCGTGGTGCACGGCGTGGAGCAGGCGCTGCCCCGTGCCGTGGCCGAGGTTCCGGCGAAGCCGCGCACGACCCGTCTGCCGGTGCTGCTCGCGCCGCAGGTACCGGTGGCCGGCTGACCCGGGGAGCGCGTCCGACCACGTAAGCCCGGGCACCTCGCCGGGGCCGCCACCGCCCTGCCCCGCCTCGCTGCCGCCCCGCCTCGCTGCCGCCCTGCCGCCCCGCCTCGCTGCCGCCTGGCCGCCCTGCCCCGCCTCGCTGCCGCCCCGCCTCGCTGCCGCCCTGCCGCCCCGCCTCGCTGCCGCCTGGCCGCCCTGCCGGACCGTCCTGGGCGAACGCGACGGCGGCGGTCACAGGGGCAATCCCCGTGACCGCCGCCGCCGTGCCGGCCGACCCGTCGCGGCCCCAGCCGCTCAGCGACCCACCGCTCGGCGACCCGCCGCTCAGCGACCCGCGACTCAGCGGCCCGCCTACAGCCGCGCCCGCTCACCGTCCTGGTCCCGGTCGTCGTCCTCGTCCCCGCGCGGGTCCAAGTCCTCGTCCAGGTCCTCGTCCGTATCCAGGTCCTCGTCCGTCTCCTCGTCCAGGTCCGTGTCGAGGTCCTCCTCCAGCTCCGGCACGCCACCGTCACCGGCCTCGTCGTCCCGGTCGCCCCCGTCGTCCTCGTCGTCATCAAGGCCGTCGTCGAACTCGTCGTCGAACACCGCGCTGACGTCGAAGCGGCAGACCACCCGTTGCGGATCGGCCTGTTCGAACGGGGCCTCCAGCCACTCGCCGGGGTCGGCGGCCTCGTCCGCGGCCGTCACCCAGAGCGTGGAGTCGCCCTCCTCCAGGCCGAACTCCTTGTGCCGGGAGGCGATCTCGTCCGGTTCGAACTCGCCGAACAGGAGGCCGAGCGCCCCGTGAACCGTGCCGGAGGAGGCCACGCCCGCCCCCTCGTCGTCCGCCGCCTCGACCCGCCGGGCCTGGGCCATCAGCCGCTGCGGCTCCGCCACGGCGTAGTCACGACGGATCAGGACGCTCAGCGCGTTCGGCTCCTCGGGGCCCGTGTACGGCGGCAGCGAGTCCTCCGCGTCGGGAATCTCGAAGGGGGTGACCTCGTCGTAACGGTCGTAGAGCAGTTCGTCGTACGCCTCCGCGGCCGCGGCCAGCTGGTTGAACGCGTCGTAGACGGCCGGGTCGTCCTCTCCCGACCGGCGTTCGACCGCGGCCAGGTGGCGGTCGAGCGCGGTCTTGACAGCCTCGGCGGCGGCGCGTACCTCGGCAGCGGTGGGCTGCGCAGCATCAGACATAGTGCAGACGCTATCCGTACCGGGCCCCAGCCCGCACAATAGATTCGATGCCGGAATACGAATTTGTCGATGTGTACCTACCGCGCGGGGTCACCCGCAAGGAGGCGACACGTCAGCTGACGGACCATGCCGAGTACGGACACTGGGAGTTGTACCGCCTGACCCTGCTGCGGGACGGAAGCCGCAAGGTGCGGTTGCGGCGGCGGATCATCCGCCAGGTACGCGCGACCTGGTGAGCCGCGACCGGGCTTGACCGCGCGCGGGTGACGGAGCCGGAGACGGAGCGGGCCCCGCCGGTGCGGGGCCCGCTGTGCGTGCCGGTCCGGCGCGTCACACCGAGGCGCGCGCCTTGCGGTAGAGCACCGTGCCCGCGAGCAGCGCGCCCGCGCCCACCGGCAGGGCGAGGCCCAGGGGCAGATCGCTGCCGGTCTCGGCGAGCTCCGCGTCGCCCTGCGGCTGGGCGACGGTCTGGGTGTCCGGCTGGTTGACGTGCGAGGCACCCCCCGGCGTCTCGTCGCCCGAGTCGGGCGGGTTGCCCGGCGTGCCGGGCTCCCCCGGCTCCCCCGGGTCACCCGGGTCACCCGGGTCTCCGGGGTTGCCCGGCTCCCCGGGAGGCGTCTCGTGATCACCGCCGGGCGGCGTCGAGTGATCCCCGCCACCGCCGTTGCCGCAGTCGTTGCCGGTGGTCGGGTTGAGGGCGCCGACGACGTCGACGCTGTTGCCGCAGACGTTCACCGGCACATGGATCGGTGCCTCTACGTGATTGCCGGAGCCGACGCCGGGCGAGTCGGTGGCGTGTCCGCCGGCGTGCGAGCCCCCGTGCGAGCCGTCCTGCCCCTCGGAGTCGCCGTAGCCGCCGGACGTGCCGCCGCCCTGGTTGGCGCACGAGTTGCCCATCGCCGGGTTGAGGACACCGATGACGTCGACCGTGTTGCCGCAGACGTTCACCGGCACGTGCACGGGCACCTGCACGACGTTGCCGGAAAGGACGCCGGGCGAGTGCACGGCGGCACCCTGGGCACCGGAGTCGGCGACGGCCATGCCCGCGCCCGCGAGAACCAGACCACCGGTGGCAGCCGCGGCGGCGACGACCTTCTTGAGCATTATTCCTCCTAGTTGGCAAACGCGATCCCAGCTTGCTGATCGCATCACCTGTAACGAGGAGGAACTAATGAGGCTACGAGCTTATGAGCGCATTCACTCTTCCCGGTCGACTCCCGCACGCGCGGCCGAATATCGTCGCGTGCGGAAGTCACGTTTCAGCGGGCGAATCCGGACGTGTCGGCGAATCAGGGTCCGTCGATGAATCAGGGTCCGTCGATGAATCAGGACGCGTCGATGAATCAGGACGCGTCGATGAAGCGGTCGAGCACCCGCACGCCGAACTGCAGCCCTTCCACCGGCACCCGCTCGTCCACCCCGTGGAACATGCCCGCGAAGTCCAGCTCCGGCGGCAGCTTGAGCGGCGCGAAGCCGAAGCAGCGGATGCCGAGGTCGTCGAAGGACTTGGCGTCGGTGCCGCCGGAGAGCATGTAGGGCACCGCGCGCGCGATCGGGTCCTCGGCGCGCAGGGCGGTCTGCATGGCGTCGACGAGCCGGCCGTCGAAGTCGGTCTCCAGCGCCTTGTCGGCGTGCACGTCCTCGCGCCGCACGCGCGGGCCGAGGATGCGGTCGAGGTCGGCGAGGAACTCCTCCTCGTAGCCGGGCAGGAAGCGTCCGTCGACGTGCGCGGTGGCCTGGCCGGGGATGACGTTGACCTTGTAGCCGGCGCCGAGCTGGGTGGGCGCCGCCGAGTTGCGCAGGGTCGTGCCGATCATCCGGGCGATGCCGCCGAGCTTGGCGAGGGTCTCCTCCATGTTCTCCGGGTCGAGTTCGGTGCCGAGCGCGTCGGACAGCTCGTCCAGGAAGGCCCGTACGGTCTTGGTGACCCTGACCGGCCACTTGTGCCGGCCGAGTCGCGCCACGGCCTCGCACAGCTCGGTGATCGCGTTGTCGTCGTTGGTCATCGAGCCGTGCCCGGCCGTGCCGTCGACGGTGAGCCGCATCCAGTGCATGCCCTTCTCGGCGGTCTCGACAAGGTAGAGCCGCAGCTTCTCGTTGACCGTGAAGGAGAACCCGCCGACCTCGCCGATCGCCTCGCTGACGCCCTCGAAGAGGTCCGGGTGCTCGCGCACCAGGTGCTTGGCGCCGTACGTCCCGCCGGCCTCCTCGTCCGCGAGGAACGCCAGCACGATGTCGCGCGGGGGCTTGCGCCCGGTGCGCAGGCGGTCGCGGACGACCGCGAGGGTCATCGCGTCCATGTCCTTCATGTCGACCGCGCCGCGCCCCCACACGCACCCATCCGCGATCTCGCCGGAGAAGGGGTGGTGGGTCCAGTCGTCCGCGTTGGCCGGGACGACGTCGGTGTGGCCGTGGATGAGCAGCGCGGGCCGGGACGGGTCCTCGCCCTCGATCCGGGCCACCGTGGAGGCACGTCCGGGATGGGACTCGAAGATCCGCGGTTCGAGTCCGACCTCGGCGAGCTTCTCGGCGACGTACTCGGCCGCCTTGCGCTCGCCCGGACCCGAGTGGTCCCCGTAGTTGCTGGTGTCGATCCGGATCAGCTCGCGGCAGAGGTCGACGACCTCGTCCTCGCCGGTGACGCTCCTGGCCGTGCCCGAGTCGCTCACGTGGTTCCTCCCGCTGTCACTGCTGATGTCACTGCTGGTGGGTCCCTCTCATCCTCCCCCTCCGGGCGTCCGCGCCCAAGGAGGGGGTGATCGGCCACCCCGGAAAGCCTGGTAATGTTTACGTCGTCGCCGCGGGCAACGCCCCGCACGACAGACACCTTGTCCGGGTGGCGGAATGGCAGACGCGCTAGCTTGAGGTGCTAGTGCCCTTTATCGGGCGTGGGGGTTCAAGTCCCCCCTCGGACACCAGACAGGACCCCTGCCCAGCAGGGGTCTTCTGCTTTTCGTAGCGTTGCTCCGACCAGGCACAATGGCCGCCATGACCACGCGTACCTGCCCCTGCGGGCTGCCCGAGGTGTACGAGAAGTGCTGCGGCCGGTTCAGGACGGGGTCGCCGTCCGCGCCGACCGCCGAGGCTCTGATGCGCTCCCGCTACAGCGCCTTCGTGAAGGGCGACGTGGAGTACCTGCTGCGCACCTGGCACCCGAGGACCCGCCCCGCCCGCCTGGACCTGGACCTGGACCCGGCAACGCGCTGGACCGGACTGGAGATCGTGGACACGGCCGACGGTTCCGCCTTCCACACCACCGGAACGGTCACCTTCCGCGCGTCCTACCGCGGTGGCTCGCTGCACGAGCGGAGCCGGTTCGAGCGCGTCGACGGGGCGTGGGTGTACGTCGACGGTGACTTCCTCGCGTAGTCCCGTCAGGGCGCCAGGATGTCCAGTTCCTGCAGCGCCCCGACCGTGATCTCCCGGGTCAGCCGCTCGGCGCGCTCGGCGTCCCGTGCCCGCACCGCCTCGGCGACCTGGACGTGCAGGGTGACGGCGGCCGGGTCGGGGTCCTCGAACATCACGTCGTGGTGGGTGCGGCCGGCCAGCACCTCGGCGACGACGCCGCCGAGGCGGGCGAACATCTCGTTGCCGGAGGCGGTGAGGATGACGCGGTGGAAGGCCACGTCGTGGAAGAGGTACTGCTCCAGTCGGTGGCCGCGTGAGTTGGCGACCATGCCGAGCGCGCACTCGGTCAGCTCGGCGCACTGCTCGGACGTGGCGTGCCGTGCCGCCAGGCCCGCCGCCACCGGTTCGACGGCCGAGCGCAGCACGGTCAGGGAGCGCAGCTGCCGGGGGCGCTCGGAGCCGGCCAGGCGCCAGCGGATGACCTGCGGGTCGTAGACGTTCCACTCGCACTCGGGCAGGACGGTGACGCCCACGCGGCGGCGTGACTCGACCAGGTGCATGGACTCCAGCACCCGCACGGCCTCCCGCATCACGGAACGCGACACCTCGAAACGCTGCGCCAGCTCGTCCGTGCGCAGAACGCTGCCCGCGGGGTACTCGCCCGCTGTGATCGCGGGACCGAGGGTGTCCAGTACGCGGCCGTGCAGCCCCCGGCCCGGTGTGCTCATGCACTCAGCGTACGGGGCAGGTCACGGGAACAAAAAGTCAGACTTATATGTCACAGACTCTTGAATTCGTCGTACCTAATGGGTTTCAGTTACATCGACATCACGTGTCGACGAAGACAGCAGACAGCGAGAGTGCGATGCAGCGACTGCACACCCCCCATGTCGTCGTGGTCATGGGCGTAGCGGGCACCGGGAAGACCACCATCGGCCCCCTGCTCGCGGCCCGGCTCGGCGTTCCCTACGCCGAGGGCGACGACTTCCACCCGCCGGCCAACATCGCCAAGATGACGGCCGGCACCCCGCTCACCGACGAGGACCGTTGGCCCTGGCTGGACGCCATCGGCGACTGGGCGCACGGGCGGGCGGGGCTCGGCGGGGTGGTGAGCAGTTCGGCGCTGAAGCGGTCGTACCGCGACCGGCTGCGGGCCGGCGCTCCCGGTGTCGTCTTCGTGCACCTCACGGGCAGCCGCGAGCTGATCGAGGAGCGGATGTCGGGGCGGCAGGGGCACTTCATGCCGACGGCCCTGCTCGACTCCCAGTTCGCCACGCTCCAGCCCCTGGAGCCGGACGAGGCGGGAGTCGCGGTGGACGTCGCCGGCGCCCCGGAGGAGATCGCCGAACGGGCGATGAACGCCCTGACGGACCTTCCCGAGCCGGTCCAGTAACCCCCCACACCCTCCCCCGGGGTCGTGCCGCCATGCGCGGACACGGCCCCGACCTCCCCCGAATCCCCATCACCGCAAGGGAACCACCGTGACCAGACTCAGCGTCGAGATGCTGGCAGCGGACACCGTCGAGCCGATCACCTCGGCCGGCCATGCCCAGCTGGGCATCGCCGTGCTCCTGGGCATCGCCGTCATCGTCCTGCTCATCACCAAGTTCAAGCTGCATGCCTTCCTGTCGCTGACCATCGGGTCACTGGCGCTCGGCGCGTTCGCCGGGGCGCCGCTGGACAAGGTCATCACCAGCTTCACCGCCGGGCTCGGCTCCACCGTCGCGGGCGTCGGCGTGCTGATCGCCCTCGGCGCGATCCTCGGCAAGATGCTCGCCGACTCCGGCGGCGCCGACCAGATCGTGGACACCATCCTCGCCAAGGCGAGCCCGCGTTCGATGCCGTGGACGATGGTGCTGATCGCCTCCGTCATCGGACTGCCGCTGTTCTTCGAGGTCGGCATCGTCCTGCTGATCCCGGTCGTCCTGATGGTCGCCAAGCGCGGCAACTACTCCCTGATGCGCATCGGCATCCCGGCGCTGGCCGGTCTGTCCGTGATGCACGGTCTGGTCCCGCCGCACCCCGGCCCGTTGGTCGCGATCGACGCGGTCGGCGCCAACCTCGGAGTGACGCTCGCGCTGGGTGTCCTGATCGCCATCCCGACGGTGATCATCGCCGGTCCGCTGTTCTCGAAGTACGCGGCCCGCTGGGTGGACGTCCCGGCCCCCGACCGCATGATCCCGCAGCGCGCCTCGGAGGAACTGGAGAAGCGCCCCGGCTTCGGCGCCACCCTGGCCACGATCCTGCTGCCGGTCGTGCTGATGCTGGCCAAGGCGCTCGTCGACATCATCGTCGACGACCCGGAGAACCTGGTGCAGCGCACCTTCGACGTGATCGGCAACCCGCTGATCGCCCTGCTCGCCTCCGTGATCGTCGGCATCTTCACGCTGCTGCGTCCGGCGGGGTTCGGCAAGGACCGCCTGTCGGGCCTGGTCGAGAAGGGGCTCGCGCCCATCGCGGGCATCCTGCTGATCGTCGGCGCGGGCGGCGGCTTCAAGCAGACGCTGATCGACTCCGGCGTGGGCCAGATGATCCTGGAGATCTCCGAGAACTGGTCGATCCCGGCCCTGCTGCTGGCCTGGCTGATCGCGGTGGCGATCCGGCTGGCGACCGGTTCGGCGACCGTGGCGACCGTCTCGGCGGCCGGTCTGGTCGCACCGCTGGCGGCCGACATGTCGACGACGCACGCGGCCCTGCTGGTCCTGGCCATCGGCGCCGGTTCACTCTTCTTCAGCCACGTCAACGACGCCGGTTTCTGGCTGGTGAAGGAGTACTTCGGCCTGAACGTCGGCCAGACCATCAAGACCTGGTCCGTCATGGAGACGATCATCTCGGTGGTCGCGGGCGCTCTCGTCCTGCTCCTGTCATTGGTCATATAGCCGCACGACCCAACGGTCATTCAGGAGTACGACGATGACGGCTCACCCCCTCTTCGACATCGGCGGACGCACGGCCCTGGTGACCGGTTCCAGCCGGGGCATCGGGCTGGCCCTCGCCCGGGGCCTGGCGGAGGCCGGCTGCCGGGTGGTCCTCAACGGACGCGACGCCGACCGCCTCACCGAGGCCGCCGCCGACCTTCCCGGCGACGTCCACACGGCCGCGTTCGACGTGACCGACGGTCCGTCCGTGGCGGCCGGGATCGCGGAGGTCGAGGAGCGGGTGGGCCCGCTCGACATCCTGGTCAACAACGCGGGCATGCAACTTCGGGCGCCCCTGCTGGACTTCGCCGACGCCGACTGGCACCGCATCCTGGACACCAACCTCACCAGCGCCTTCTTGGTGGGCCGGGAGGCGGCGCGCCGGATGACGGAACGCGGCCACGGCAAGATCGTCAACATCTGCTCGCTGCAGAGCGAGGTGGTCCGCCCGGGCATCGCGCCCTACGCGGCAACCAAGGGCGCGCTGAAGATGCTCACCAAGGGCATGTGCGCGGACTGGGGTCCGTACGGCGTCCAGGTCAACGGTCTCGGTCCGGGTTACATCGAGACGGAGCTGACCCGGCCCCTCGTCGAGGACGAGGAGTTCAGCGGCTGGGTGCGCCGGCGTACTCCGGCCGGGCGCTGGGGCCGTACGGAGGACCTGGTGGGCGGGCTGCTGTTCCTCGCCTCGCCCGCCGCGGACTTCGTCGGCGGACAGGTGCTGTACGTCGACGGCGGCATGACGAGCGTGCTGTGAACCCCGCACGCGGCCCACTCGACCCGCCGGCCCCGCTCGCCCCCGAGGAGGCGGCTTCGATGCTCGGCTGTGTCGTCCACGGCGCCGGCGATCTGCGCGTCGAGGAACTGCCGGTCCCCCGCCCCGGACCCGGCGAGGCGCTGGTCGCCGTCCGCTACGGCGGCGTGTGCGGCTCCGACCTGCACTACTGGCGGCACGGCGGGGTCGGCGACTTCCGCCTGCGCGAGCCGATGCTGCTCGGGCACGAGGTGGTCGGGACGGTCGTCGCGTACGGCTCCCCGGACACCGTTGGCCCCGCCGCCGGTACGGCCGTCGCCGTGCACCCGGCGACCCCCTGCGGGGTGTGCCCGGAGTGCGCGGACGGGCGGCGCAACGTCTGTCGGGACACCCGCTACCTGGGCAGCGCCGCCCGTTTCCCGCACGTCCAGGGCGGCTTCGCGGCGCGGATCGTCGTCCCCGCCGAGCAGCTGCGCCCCCTGCCCACCGGCCTCGACCCGCGCCGTGCCGCCCTCGCGGAGCCCCTCTCCGTCGCCCTGCACGCCGTACGCCGGGCCGGGGACCTGACCGGCCGGCACCTGCTGGTCACCGGCGCCGGACCGATCGGCTGTCTGGTGGTCGCCGCGGCGAAGGCGGCGGGCGCGGCACACGTGACGGTGACGGACCTGCTGCCCGCCGCCCTGGAGTACGCGCGTGCCGCCGGCGCCGACACCCTCGTACGGGCCGACGCCCCCGACGACGCCGGGTGGCCGGCCGAGGTGGACACGGCGATCGAGGCCTCGGGGGTGGCCGCAGGGCTGGATTCCTGCCTGCGGCGGGTCCGGCGCGGCGGTGTCGTCGTGCAGCTCGGCATGCTGCCGCCGGGACAGAGCCCCTTCGCCGGGAACCTGGTGGTGAGCCGGGAGATCGAGCTGCGCGGGGCGTTCCGCTTCGACGGCGAGTTCGACGAGGCGCTGGAACTGCTCGCGGCCGAGCCCGCGTTCGACGCGCTGGTCAGCACGGTGGTGCCGGTGCGGGACGCGGAGTCGGCGTTCGTGCTGGCCGCGGACCGGAGCCGGTCCTGCAAGGTGCTGCTGGACTTCGGCGCGGACTCCGGCTCCTGAGCCACTCCCCCGGTACTTCCCCGGCGGGGTGCGCGCCCGGATGATGGGAGACTCCCGGTGCGCGTCCGGGGGTGGTCACGTCGGGGGGCGTCATGGGGGTTTCGCTCGGCACGCGGGTCGCGGGGCTGTGCCTGGCCGGGACGGTGGCGGTGGTCGCGGCCTCCTGTGTCGCCGGTGAGGCCGGACCGCCGAGTGGTGGCCGGGACGTGAGCGTGGCGGGCGGGCTGTCGAACGGCGGCCCGGAAGGTACGCCGCGCAGAGCGGCCGGGTCCTCCGAGCCCGCCCCTTCCTGGCGCCCCGACGGCAGCGGCGGCCCGGTGGGCGCACCGGAACCCGACCGTCCGTCACAGGCACCGCCGCGCACCGCCGCCGCCCCGACGCCCACCCTCCGCTCGGACCGGCCGGCGAGGGACGACGGTCCACCGTCTCCCGCCGCCCCCGCCTGGCTCCCGCCCGGCCCCGTCTCCCCCGACACGGACGCCGTGCCGGACCCGGCCGCCCTCTACGACCGGCTCCGCACGCCCGCCAACGGGTGCGCGGACGTCCTGCGCACGATCCCGTCGGTGCCGCCGACCGACGACTGGCGGTTGCTGCGCGGTCTGGCGAACGGCTGCCTGGCGGTGCAGGGCCGGGGCGGCAGTTGGGAGACTGCGGCCCGCGACCACGCGGAGCTGGCGGGACGCCTGGACGGCTGCAAGGGGCACGCCGCCTACGCCGTACTCACCGGCCTGCTGGAGTTCCACCAACGGCATCCCGGCAGCACGGTGCGGCTCGGCAGCGCACCGGACGGTGCCCCGGCGTGCGGGTACGGGATCGCCGCGGTGGACGCGGGGGCCGACGGAACCGCCCGCCCCGGCGAGGTGCTCTCGATCGAGCTGCGCGGCACGTACTTCGACCACGCCGAGCTGCTCCGCGACGGCGGCGTGTCCGTCGGCGGAGTGAGCGTGCCGGGCCCTCTCATCGCACTGCCCGTGGCACGGACCGACCACCTGCGCCTCACCGTCCCGGTTCCGCCCCTGTCCGCCGCCCCCGGAACGCCGATCGACGTGCGCGTCCGGTACGGCGATACGGAGGTGGCCCGGGAGGGCGCCTTCGCGCTCGATGCCCCGGACCCGCTCACGCCCTCGGCGTCCCCGTGAGGGTCAGGAGGACGCCGCCTTGTCCAGCTGGAACGCCTCGTTGCCCTGGCCGATGCGGGCGTGCCGCTCGGGCGCGCGGGAACGCAGGACCATGCCCTGCACGAGGCCCGCGAGCGCGGCGAGGCCGATGATGCCGGGCAGCATCCAGCTCAGGGAGGAGTCGGGGCCCGCGCCGACCAGGACGTCGAAGTCCTTGACCGTGTAACCGGCGATCACCAGAAGGGCCACGCCGGCGACGGTGGAGGTGGCCAGCCGCACGCCCTGGGCGCCGGCGGCGCCACGGCGGACGAAGAAGGCGACGACGGAGAACGAGGCCGCGGCCATCAGCACGATCACGCCGAGGGCGCCGATGTTGCCGCCCCAGGTGAACAGGTGCAGCACGGGCTGGGTCGGGTCGCCGTTCGGCTTGTCGTCGGCGATCGCGAAGGCGACGACCACGACCGCGGACACGGCGGTCTGGAGCAGCGATCCGGTGCCCGGGGCGCCGCTGGAGCCGCTGGTCCGGCCGAAGGCGGCGGGCAGCAGCCCCTCCCGCCCCATGGCGAAGGCGTAGCGGGCGACGACGTTGTGGAAGCTGAGCAGGGCGGCGAACATGCCGGTCACGAACAGCACGTGCAGGACGTCCGTGAAGGCGCCGCCGAGCCGGTCCTCGGTGAGGAAGAACAGGAGCCCGGCGCTCTGCTCCTGCGCAGTGCCGACGATCTTGTCGGGCCCGGTGGCGACGGTCAGGGCCCAGCTGCTGAGCGCGAAGAAGACCGCGACCCCGCCCACCGCGAGGAACATGACGCGCGGCACGAGCACATGCGGCCGGCTGGTCTCCTCGGCGTACACGGGCGCCTGCTCGAAGCCGAGGAAGGCGGCGATGCAGAAGCACAGCGCGGTCCCCACGCCCGCCCCGGTCAGGGTGTCCGGGTTGAAGGCGTGCAGCGACAGCCCCTGCGCCCCCGGATCGGCGACGGCGGCGATGTCGAAGACCACGACCAACGCGACCTCTATGAGCAGCAGGACGCCCAGCACGCGCGCGTTGACGTCGATCTTCAGCCAGCCCAGCGTGCCGACCGCGAGCACGGCCAGCAGCGCCGGTATCCACCAGGCGACCTCCAGGTCGGCGTAGGTGGCCAGGAGCCCGGAGACCTCGAAGCCGAAGATGCCGTAGATGCCGACCTGGAGGGCGTTGTAGGCGACCAGCGCGACCATGGCGGCGCTCGCGCCGGCGGTGCCGCCGAGTCCGCGGGAGATGTACGCGTAGAAGGCGCCCGCGTTGTGGACGTGCCGGCTCATCTCGGCGTACCCGATGCTGAACAGGATCAGCACCACGCCCAGCAGCACGAAGAGCAGCGGCTGCCCGACGATGCCCATCACGGCGAACGTGGTGGGCATGACCCCGGCGACCACCATCAGCGGGGCGGTGGCGGCCAGCACGGAAAGCAGCAGGCCGCCCGTGCCCAGCCGGTCGGCGCGCAGCGCCCGGTCCTGCCCTTTGAAGGTGCTGATGGCGCCACCGCTCGCGGATCTGCTCGTACTCGAACTGCCCGTGGTCATCGGAGGACGTCCTTCTTTCGTTCGTAGGGGGTGTCAGGCCGTGCCGAGCGCACTCGCGCGGGCGGCTCGGAAGGCGGCGTACGGATCGCGGTCCGGGTACGACCAGGGGGCGGGCGTGACGTGTTCGCCGATGCGGTGGAACAGGGCGGCGGCCTCGGCGCCGCGACCCTCGCAGGATTTGGCGTGGGCGAGGAAGTTGAGGTCGATCAGCCGGCGCGGGTGGCCGTCCTGCTCCCACTCCAGCCACCAGTCGAAGGCCGCCTTCATCACCAGCCGGGCGCGGCGGCCGACCCAGTGGCCACAGGCGTTCGGGTCGGCGGACTCGTGGCCGGCGGCGGCGAGCACGCGGTAGCGCTCGGCGTGCGCGACGACCGGGAGGATGGCCAGCGGGGAGTCGGCGGGGGCCTGCTCGGCGGCCCAATTGGCGAAGTCGTACACCTCGTGCAGCGGGTCGGGACCGTCGTCGCCGCCGCGTTCGGCGAGCCGGGCCACCATCAGGTGATGGGCGTGGTGGTGATCGGCGTATCGCGCCCGCACCGCCTCGAAGACCCGGACGACCTCGTCCGCCGCGCCGAGCGAACGCTCCAGTATGAGCAGCCCGAGCCAGGGCGTGGGATCGTGCGGGACCAGCGCGGCGGCCTCCCGGCAGGCCTCCCGGACCCGGGCGGGCTTCTCCTTGCCGCGCAGCGCCCGGTGGACCAGTGAAAGGACGAGCAGTACGGAGGCGTCGGTGGAATCGGGTTCGGCCAGCAGCCACTCGCGGGCCCAGGGGGCGCTGTAGGACTCCTTGGCGAGCACGGTGATCCGGTGCCCGCGGCGGTCCCAGTCGTCACCCGTGTGGACCAGCAGGGAGCGGGCGGACTGCCATCGCCCCTGGGCCAACGCGGCACGGGCGGAGATGAGTTCGGCGTCGTCGAGGGCGTCGTCGAAGGCCTGGGCCGCGCGTTTGCGGCCGCGGCCGAGGGGAGGCGGAGGTGGGGACACCGCGGGAAACTTCCTCACGCGACGCGCTAGGTCGTCGTAGCCGGTTTGCCATGAACTGATCACGCA
The DNA here is from genome assembly GCF_042268605.1 of Streptomyces sp. NPDC056296. Taxonomy (NCBI): domain Bacteria; kingdom Bacillati; phylum Actinomycetota; class Actinomycetes; order Kitasatosporales; family Streptomycetaceae; genus Streptomyces; species Streptomyces sp. NPDC056296. The sequence goes on from NZ_JBHJRX010000070.1 coordinate 18,016, forward strand.
CAGCAAAGCGGCAGCCAACGCTTTCCGTCAAGGCCCGGCAGCCCGTTACACGCGTCAACTGACCTGACGGGGCAGGGACTTGCCCCTTACCCCCACACTCTCCCCCCTCCCGACCCCCCGCTGAGGGAACGGCCGCTGCTTGGATGGCCGGATGAGCGCTGCTGACGAGATCCTCGACATCGTCGACGAGAACGACCGCGTCACCGGGCAGGCCCGGCGGGGCGACGCGTACGCCCAGGGGCTGCGCCACCGCTGCGTGTTCGTGCTCGCCCGGGACCCGGACGGACGCGTCTTCGTCCACCGTCGCACGGCCACGAAGCTGGTGTTTCCCTCCCTGTACGACATGTTCGTCGGCGGGGTGGTGGGTGCGGGCGAGTCCTACGACGACGCGGCGCTGCGGGAGGCGGAGGAGGAACTGGGGGTGCCGGGGCTGCCGCGCCCGGAGTACCTCTTCAAGTTCCTGTACGACGACGGCGCCGGGCGGACCTGGTGGTCGGCGGTGTACGAGGTGCGCTGCGAGGGGCCGGTCGCTCCGCAGGTGGAGGAGGTGGTCTGGCACGGGTTCCTCACGGAGGCGGAGGTGGAACGGCGGCTCGGGGAGGGGGAGGGGGAGTGGGAGTGGGTGCCGGACGGGTTGGACGCGTATGCGCGGCTGCGGGCTTGGCGGGGGTGACGTGTCGTTCGTTCCCGGCGCGTTCGGGGGCGCCCGGCGGGGGTGGGTGACGCGGCCCGGCGCTGCGGGGTGCCGCTGCGCCCACCCGTGCCGCCCCAGCGGCACGACTGCCCGCAGCTGCGCGCTGCCCGCACCGAACCCGCGCAGGCCGCCGCAGGCGTTCCGTGGCCGCCCGATAGGGTCCCCGCGTGATCGAATTCGTACGGAACGCCCGGCTCTGGTTCGCGCCCGAGGAGATCCGGCGGGAGGGCGGCACCCCCGACTACCGGTTCTCGCTGGCGAACGAGCGCACCTTCCTGGCCTGGCTGCGCACCGCTCTCGCCCTGATCGGCGGCGGCTTCGCGGTGGACCAGTTCCTGCCCGACCTGCGCTGGGGCTGGCGGGTGGGCCTCGCGCTCGCGCTGCTCGCGGCCGGCGTGCTGTGCTCGCTGCGCGCGGTGAACCACTGGGTGCGCTGCGAACGGGCCATGCGCCGCGGCGAGGACCTCCCCGTCTCCCGCTTCCCTGCCCTGCTCAGCCTCGTCGTCGCCGTGGTCGCCGTGGCGATGGTCCTCGTGGTCCTCGTCGGCTGGGAGGGCTGACCGTGAGCGCCGACGCGGACGCCGACCCGGCCGCCCCCGGCCGCGACCCCGGACTCCAGCCCGAGCGCACCCGGCTCGCCTGGCGCCGCACGACCCTGTCCGGCACCGTCGTAGCCGTACTCGCCGCGAGGACCGCGCTGCACGGCGGCGCGACCCCCGCCACGGTCATCGCCGCCGCCCTGTGCTGCGCCCTCTGGCTGGCCTTCCTGCGCATCGCCCACGGCCGCATCCGCACCCTCGCCGCGACGAACAGACCCCGCGCCCTGACCCCGCCGTACGCCGCGGCGGCAGCCCTGTGCACGATGGCGCTGGCGGTGTGCGGCGCGTTCCTCGTCGTATGAGGCGCGTCCGGAGGACGCCCGACGCTCCGGTTCGCTACTCCCAGTCCACCGTCACCACGATCTTCCCCCGCGTCCGCCCCTCCTGGTTCCGCCGGTGCGCGTCCGCCGCCCGCTCCAGGGGGAACGTCTCGGACACGTGCACGGTCACGACCCCCTGCTCCACCAGTTCGGTCAGCCGCAGCAGGTCATCGGCGTCGGGGCGCACGAAGGAGTACCGCCCGCCGTAGTCGACGACGTCCGCGTCGGCGATCGACACGAGGCGACCGTCGGTGGCCAGCAGGTTCGCCGAGTCCTTCAGCGTCTCGCCACCGACCGTGTCGAACACCGCGTCCACACCCTCGGGCGCCAGCCCCCGCACCCGTTCGGCCAGCCCTTCCCCGTACGTCACCGGCTCCCCGCCCAGCCCCCGCACGAAGTCGTGGTTGTGCTCGCTCGCCGTGCCGATGACCCGCGCCCCCAGATGGTGTCCCAGTTGCACGGCGATCGAGCCGACCCCGCCCGCGGCCGCGTGCACGAGGACGGTCTCGCCCCGTTTCACCTCCAGCGCCTTCACCAGCACCTGGTACGCGGTCAGCCCGGTCAGCGGCAGCCCGGCCGCCTCCTCGTAGGAGAGGTTGCGCGGTTTGCGCGCGAGGGTGCGTACGGGCGCCGCCACGTACTCGGCGAAGGTCCCCCGGGAGAGGAAGTCCTCACGGACGTAGCCGATGACCTCGTCCCCGACGGCGAACTCCGTGACGGAGGCCCCGAACTGCACGACGACTCCCGAGACGTCCCACCCGGGAATCACGGGGAAGACGGGCTGGAGGATGGCGTCGAGATGGCCGTCGCGGCACTTCCAGTCGACGGGATTGACGGCGGCGGCCCGCACTTTCACGAGCACCGAGTCGGGCCCAACCCGCGGGTCCTGGACCTCCCCGTACTCCAGCGCCTCGGGACCGCCGTACCGTGCGTAACTGATCGCCTTCATGGCTCCGACCCTCCGGGGTACCCGGACACCACGCAAGCTGAATGTCCGGATATGCACCGTTAAGGTGAGCGCCATGACCACACTTCACCAAGAGCACACCGCCCACGACCACGCCCACGGCCCGCACTGCGGCCACACCGAGGTGCCCCACGGCGATCACGTCGACTACGCGCACGACGGGCACCTGCACCGCGAGCACGGCGGCCACTGGGACGAGTGCGAGCCCTCCGGGCACGCCGCGCACGAGAGCCACGAGCACCGGCACAGCGGGGACTGCGGGCACGCGCGCGTGCGCCACGGCGACCACGACGACTACCTCCACGACGGTCACCGCCACGCCGCCCACGACGGCCACTGGGACGACCACTGACCAACGGCGGCCCGCTCACCCCGAACCCACACCCCGACCCACACCCCCACGGCCCCACGGCCCCACGGCCCCACCCGGCAGCTCCCCGCACTCCGCGCGGGGAGCTGCCGTCCTATCGTGGCGCCGATCACGTTACGCTCCCCTACTGGACGGCATACCGACCGGTCGGCATCATGAGTCGGGTACTGTTCACCTGCCGTAGGAGCGACGATGAGCCCCGACCACCCGCCCGGACTCGATCTCGACCGGTTGCGCGGCCTGCTCGACCGCGAGCGGCCCGGCCTGGTGACCGGCCCGCTGTCCGGCCGGCTGATCGAGGGCGGACGGTCGAACCTCACCTACGCGGTCTCGGACGGTACCGCGCGCTGGGTCGTACGACGACCCCCGCTCGGCCACGTCCTGGCCACCGCGCACGACATGAAGCGCGAGCACCGTGTCATCAGCGCCCTGCACCCGACGGACGTCCCGGTGCCGCGCCCGGTCCTCCTCTGCGAGGACGAGGAGGTCCTCGGGTCGCCCTTCTACGTCATGGAGTTCGTCGAGGGCACTCCGTACCGCACCGCCGACCAGCTCGCCCCGCTCGGCCCCGAGCGCACCCGGGCCGCCGTGCTGAACCTGGTCGACACGCTCGTCGAGCTGCACGCGGTGGACCCCGCCGCCGTGGGCCTGGGCGACTTCGGCCGCCCCGAGGGCTTCCTGGACCGTCAACTGCGCCGCTGGGCCAAGCAGCTGGACGCCTCCCGCAACCGCGACCTCGCCGGCATCGACGAGCTGCACGCCACCCTCGGCCGGGAGCTGCCCCGCTCCCCCGCCCCGACCGTCGTGCACGGCGACTACCGCCTGGACAACGTCCTGATCGGCGGCGACGGCGACGAGATCAACGCGATCCTCGACTGGGAGATGTCCACCCTCGGCGACCCGCTCACCGACCTCGGCCTGCTGGTGATGTACAGCATGCCGCTCGGCATGCCCGACTCCCCCGTCTCCACCACGGCCCAGGCGCCCGGCCACCCCGCCCCCGCCGAGCTGATCGAGCGGTACGCCGCGCGCTCGGGGCGCGACGTGTCCGCCGTCGCCTGGTACACGGCGTTCGCCTGGTTCAAGCTGGCCGTGATCCTGGAGGGCATCCACTACCGCTACACGCTGGGCCAGACGGTCGGCCGCGGCTTCGACCGCATCGGCGACCTCGTCCCCGTCTTCATCGAGCACGGCCTGACCACCCTTCAGGAAGGCTGATCCGTCATGGACTTCGCGTTCGACGCACGCACCGAGGAACTCCGCGCCAAGCTGCTCGCCTTCATGGACGAGTACGTCCACCCGGCCGAGCAGGTCGCCCACGAGCAGCGGGCCCGGCTCGCCTCCCCCTGGGACACCCCGCAGGTCGTGGAGGACCTGAAGGCCGAGGCCCGCCGCCAAGGCCTGTGGAACCTCTTCCTCCCCGACGCCGAGCACGGCGCCGGCCTCACCAACCTCCAGTACGCGCCGCTCGCCGAGATCACCGGCCGCAGCCCGCAGCTGGCCCCGACGGCGACGAACTGCGCGGCGCCGGACACCGGGAACATGGAGGTGCTGGCCCAGTTCGCCGACGAGGCGCAGCAGAAGCAGTGGCTCCAGCCGCTGCTCGCCGGTGAGATCCGCTCGGCGTTCGCGATGACCGAGCCGGACGTGGCCTCCTCGGACGCCACGAACATCACCACGCACATCGAGCGCGACGGCGACGAGTACGTCGTCACCGGCCGCAAGTGGTACATCTCCGGGGCGATGAACCCGGACTGCAAGATCTTCATCGTGATGGGCAAGACCGACCCGGACGGCGAGGACATCCGCCGCCAGCAGTCCATGGTGCTGGTCCCCCGCGACACGCCCGGCGTCACCGTCGACCGGGCCATGCAGGTCTTCGGTTACGAGGACCACTACCACGGCGGCCACGCCGAGGTGACCTTCGACCACGCGCGCGTGCCGGTGTCGAACCTGGTCGGCGAGGAGGGTGGCGGGTTCGCCATCGCCCAGGCCCGCCTCGGTCCGGGCCGCATCCACCACTGCATGCGGCTGATCGGCATGGCCGAGCGGGCGATCGAGCTGATGTGCAGGCGGGCGGTGTCCCGCGAGGCCTTCGGCAAGGCGCTGGCCCAGCAGGGCGTGGTCCACAACTGGATCGCGGACGCGCGCGTCACCGTCGAGCAGCTGCGGCTCCTGGTACTCAAGACCGCCTGGCTGATGGACACCGTAGGCAACCGGGGCGCCCACACCGAGATCCAGGCCATCAAGATCGCCACGCCCCGCGCGGTGGTCGACATCATCGACCGGGCGATCCAGCTGCACGGCGCGGGCGGCGTGAGCCAGGACTTCCCGCTGGCCGAGCTGTACGCGGGCGCCCGGACGCTGATGATCGCCGACGGCCCGGACGAGGTCCACCAGCGCTCGCTGGCACGCCGGGAGATCAAGAAGTACCTGTAGATCAAGAAGTACCTGTAGATCGAGACGTACCTGTGAACGAGGCGGCGCCCCCCACAGCACGGGGGAGCGCCGTCTCAGGGGCGCAGTGCCCGCAGCAGCAGGTCGGCCAGGTGGTCGGCGACCTCCTGCGGGCTCAGCGGGCCGTCGGGGCGGTACCAGGTCGAGAGGTGGTGGACGGAGCCGAAGTGGTAGTCCACCACCAGGTCGGCCGGGGACTCCTTGGTGAAGACGCCGGCCTGCTGGCCCTCCTCGATGAGCGCGCGGAAGCGTTCGTGGTAGCGCCGGCGCTCCGCGCGCACCTGCTTGTTCTTCTCCGGGCTCAGCTGGTGCATGGAGCGGAAGAAGATCGACGCGTCGTCGAGGTTGTCGATCGTCGTGACGACGACGTCGGCCGCCGCGTCCCGCACCCGCTTCTCGACCGGCTCGTCGGAGTCCGCGAAGGCGTCCAGGCGTTCCTGCTGGAGGCGCAGCACGCGGGCGTACACCTCGTGCAGGAGGTCGTCCTTGGAGCCGAAGTAGTGGTACAGCGCTCCCTTGGTGACGCCGGCCGCCTCCACGATCTCCTGTACCGAGGTGCGGTCGTAGCCCTGCTCCGCGAAGAGCCGGGTGGCGGCGGCCAGGAGCCGCTGCGGCACCGGAGTGCCGTCCCCGTCCGTGGTCCTGGGCACTGCCGTCACCTGCCTTTCCTTTTCAGTGGCCGTTCAGTGGCCGTTCCTGTTCGTCCTGTTGCGTTCGGGAACGCAGTTCCCGACGGAGGATCTTCCCACTCGCCGTCTTCGGCAAGTCGGGCAGGATCTCCACCTGGCGCGGGTATTTGTAGGCGGCCAGTCTCTCCTCGCAGTACGCGGCGAGTGCGTCCGGGTCCGTGTCGGCACCCGGACGGAGGCTGATGTACGCCTTGACGGTCTCCCCGCGGTAACCGTCGGGCACGCCGACGACGGCGGCCTCGCGCACCGCCGGGTGGGTGTAGAGCACGTCCTCGACCTCGCGCGGCCAGACCTTGAAGCCGGAGGCGTTGATCATGTCCTTCTTGCGGTCGACGACGTAGAGCCACCCCTGGGCGTCCATGAAGCCGATGTCGCCGGTGCGCAGCTCGCCGCCGGGGAAGGTCTCGGCGGTGGCGTCGGGCCGCCGCCAGTAGCCGGGGACGACCTGCGGGCCGCTGACGACGATCTCGCCCTGCTCCCCGAAGGGCACCTCCGTGCCCTGCTCGTCGACGATCCGGACGATGCTCTCGGGGCCGGGGACGCCCACGGCGAGGGTCCCCGAGACCGGGTCGACGGGCGCCTCCAGGTGCGGCGGGACCGAGGCACACGGCGCGGTGCACTCGGTGAGCCCGTAGCCGTTGCGGATGTACGGCCCGAAGCCCGCGCGGAACTTCTCCACCAGGGCGGGCGGCAGCGGGGCGCCGCCGGAGGAGATGTTCGCGAAGGAGGCGAAGTGCTCGCGGGTGACGGACGGGTGGGCGGCCAGCGCCATGAAGGCGGTGGACGGGCCGACCGTGTAGTGCGGCCGGTGCTCGGCGAAGGCGTCCAGCACGACACCCGCCTCGAAGCGGTACGCCAGGACGAGCGTGCCCACGCTGCTCAGGCAGGCCCCGAACTCGCAGACCATGCCGGTGATGTGGAACAGCGGCGCCAGCGCGAAGTAGACCGGCGCCTCGGGCAGACCGAGCCCGGTGCGCTGCCGCTCCGCGTTGTACATGATGTTGCGGTGCGTGTTGGTGGCGCCCTTGGGCGTGCCGCTGGTGCCCGAGGTGTAGCTGATGAGCGCGGTGTCGCCGGGTTCCGGGTCGCGGCCCTCGGGTGCCTGGTGACCGGCGCGGGCCACGTCCGTGAGGTCGTCGGCGTCGGTGGCGCCCGGCAGCCGTTCGAAGGTCAGCACGCGCGCGTCCCGGCGGGTCTGGAAGTCCAACTCGCACCCCGTGAGCACGATCCGCACCGGCGAGTCGGCCGCCGTCCCGCGCAGGTACGACTCCCAGGCCCGGTCGGAGCAGATCAGGGCGGCCACCTCGCCGTCCCGAAGGACGTGGCCGACCTCCCCCGCCTTGTACATGGGATTGACGGGCACGACCACCGCGCCCGCCTTCCAGGCGCCGAGGACGGCGAGCACGAAGTGCGGGGAGTTCTGCAGCAGGACCGCCACCCGGTCGCCGCGCTCCAGGCCGCGCGCGGCGAGGTGCCCGGCGACGGAGTCGCTCAGTTCGTCCACCTCGCGGTACGTGAGGCGGCCGTCGAAGTAGGCGAGGAAGGCGCGGTCGGGAGCCTCGGCGGCGGCCCGGCGCAGGGCGTGCACCAGGGAGGCGTCCGGGTCGAGCGGGGCCTTCTGGGCGTCGGTCAGCAGGTCCAGCCAGGGCTTGGCCGCGTAACGGGAGCCGGTCATCGGGCCGTCGCCTCCTCCCACTGCCGCTGGAGCCGGTTCATGCCGTGCAGCCAGCGGTCGGGCTCGGCGGCGCGGGCCTGGTAGTACTCGGCGACCTCGGGGTGCGGCAGGATCAGGAAGCGGTCCTCCTCGATGCCCTTGAGGAGGGCGTCCGCGACGTCCCGCGGCTCGATCGCGGTGGGCTGGAGCACCAGTTGCCCCGCGCTGCCGCTCGCGGTGAGCATGTCGGTGCGCACGCCCTGCGGACAGATGGCGTGCACCTTGATCCCGCGGTGGCGGTACGTCAGGGACAGCCACTCGGCGAAGGCGTACGCGCCGTGCTTGGTGACGCTGTAGGGCGCGGCGCCGATCATGGTGAGCAGTCCGGCGGCCGAGACGGTGGAGACGAAACGGCCGCTGCCGCGCTCCAGCCAGTCGGGGATCAGTTCGTGGGCCGCCCGTACGTGGGCCATGACGTTGACGTCCCAGGCGAGCGCCCAGACGGCCTCCTCGGCCGCCTCCGTTCCCCCGCAGCCGACGCCCGCGTTGGCGCAGTACACGTCGACCGTGCCGCCCAGCGCCTCGCGGGCCTCGGTGACGATCGCTGAGGCGTCGCCCGGGACCGCGATGCCGCCGATCTCGTCGGCCACGGCCCTGGCCCGGTCGGCGTCCAGATCATTGACGACGACCCGGGCGCCCTCGGCGGCGAAGCGGCGGGCCAGCGCGGCGCCGATGCCGCCTCCCGCCCCGGTGACGACGACTCCGGCATCCTGCACGGCTTCCACCATCGGTCTCCTTCGACACGGCTCGGGCACTGCTCGCTCCCCGTTGCAGCGCCAGACTAACCAGTCGGTATGTGCGACGGAAGAGGCGAACCGCGGTCTACTCCATTCCGTGCGGCACGCGGCGCGGGTTAGCGTGCGTGCGCATGACACCCGCCGCGATCACGGAGGTCACCGCATGACGCTGTCCAGACGGTCCCTGCTCGCCACGACGGCCGCGGTGGCGGCCACCACCACGGCGGCCGCGGCCGCCACGACGGGAACGGCACAGGCCGCGCCCGCGGGCCACGGCGGCCGCCGGCTGCGCACCGGTTTCGAGCGCCTCGCCGACGACGGCTACGCCCTCCTCGACGGACAGAAGGTCGGCGTCGTCACCAATCCGACCGGCATCACCCGGGACGTACGCCACATCGTCGACGTCATGCACGCCGACGACCGCGTGGACCTGACCGCCGTCTTCGGCCCCGAGCACGGCTTCCGCGGCACCGCGCAGGCGGGCGGCTCCGAGGGCCGCTACGACGACCCCGCGACCGGCCTGCCGGTCTACGACACGTACCTGAAGAGCGGGCAGCCGCTCGCGGACATCTTCACCGCGTCCGGCGTGGACACCGTCGTCTTCGACATCCAGGACGTCGGCGCGCGCTTCTACACGTACATCTGGACGCTGTTCGACTGCATGGAGTCGGCCCGGCTCGCGGGCAAGCGGTTCGTGGTCCTGGACCGGCCGAACCCGGTGACCGGGCGGGCGGCGCTGGGCCCGATCCTGCACAAGGAGTTCGCGACCTTCGTCGGCCGGCAGCCGATCGCCCAGGCGCACGGCATGACGGTCGCCGAGCTGGCCCGGCTCTTCAACGGCGAGTTCCTCCAGTCACCCGTGCCCCTGGAGACGGTGACGATGTCCGGCTGGAAGCGCTCGGAGTTCTTCGACGCCTCCGGGCTGCCCTGGGTGCCGCCGAGCCCCAACATGCCGACGCCGGAGTGCGCCCTCGTCTACTCGGGCACGTGTCTGTTCGAGGGCACGAACCTGTCGGAGGGGCGCGGCACCACCCGCCCGTTCGAGCTGATCGGAGCGGAGGGCGTCGACGGGAGCTGGGCCGCCGCCGCGAACGGCCTCGACCTGCCCGGCGTGCGCTTCAGGGAGGCGTACTTCGCGCCCACCTTCTCCAAGTTCCAGGGGAAGACCGTCGGCGGCGTGCAGCTCCATGTGCACGACCGGGCCGACTTCGACCCGGTGCGCACCGGAATCGCCCTCCTGGTGACCGCCAAGCGGACCTGGGACGGCTTCGCCTGGCGGCCGGACAACTGGATCGACAAGCTCACCGGCTCCACGCAGGTGCGCACGATGATCGACGCGGGCGCGGACACCGACGAGGTGGTGGGCGGCTGGGAGAGGGAACTGGCGGCGTTCCGCAGGACGCGCCGCCAGTACCTCCTCTACAAGTGACCGCAGGGCCGGCCGCTCACCGGTGGGACGTGAACTCCACGACCTGCTGGTAGGTCGGCCGGTTCTGCCAGCCGATCCCGCCGTGCTTGATGCCGCCGAGGGTGCGGTGGATCACCGAGTCGGCACACCACTGGTCGCCGGCCGAGCAGCTGTCGTCGCCGGGATACACCTGGGCAGGCGTCCGGCCCGCCGCCTCCTTCAGGGTGGAGACCAGGGTGTCCCGGCAGGCGGCGAGGTCGCCGTCGCCGCAGTACGCGCGCGCGAGCGGCCCCTCGACGGACTCGCCGAGCACGGACCGGATGTCCTTGTCGACATAGCTCCACCAGCCGTACTGGAAGGCGCTGCCGGCGTGTGCGCCGGTCGGGCCGTGCGCGGCGGACGGGGACTCGTCGACGGGCAGGTTGCGGGTGAAGGCGGTGTACAGGTCGCCGCCGAGGCCCGGTTCGAACTCGGCCTTCACCAGCAGCGGCCACCAGGCGTCCAGGGTGCGGATCGCGTCGGCGTGGGCGTACTTCTTCGAGCCGGCCGAGGTCTCCGTGCGCAGGGAGCCCGCCGCGAGCCACGCCTTGAGCCGGTCCACGGCCGCCTTGGCCGCGGGGTCGGTCACCGGCGCCGAGTCGATCACCTTCAGCAGGTCGGGCACCACGTCCTCGGCCCGCAGGTCGGCCAGGCCCGCCTCGGCCATCGCCTTCACCAGGGCGGCGCGGGTGACGCCGCCGTCGGCGACCAGCTTCTTGACGCGGTCGTCGAGCAGGTTGCCGCGGTGGACGGAGCCGTTGCCCCAGGGGGCGGTGGTGTAGTCCCTGGCCTGTTTGTTGTTCCAGGAGACGTAGTAGTCCTGGTCGACGGACTGGGGGTGGGCGGCTGCCGGTGTGTACCGGGCCGTGTCGGTGGCCGGGTCCCAGTCCTTCCACTCGTACGCCGCTCGCGCCCAGACCGGGAAGTCGGCGTCGACGCCGTTCGCCCGTACCGGGTTGTCGCCGCTGTTGTAGTACGCGGTGTGCTCGGAGTCGGCGTAGAACCAGTTGAAGGTGTAGTTGATGTTCTGGACGGCGCTCCGGAAGCGCTCGGGGCTGTTCAGGTAGTCCGGGTCGTTCAGCATCTGGAAGCCGATGATCGAGTCGGCCTCGTGCATGAACGAGGAGCGCAGGGTGGTGTAGGCGACCTTCTTGCCGCCGACCGTGGCGCGGTACTCGACCGGGCCGTACTCGGTGCGCCAGACCCGCATCGTGTAGGAGCCGGCCGCGGTGGAGTCGGCGACGGTCGGCTTCCAGGCGTTCTTCCGCTCGATCTTCTCCATCGGCGTGCAGGTGCCGCGGTAGAGGTAGTGGTAGTCGTCCTGGCACAGTTCGACGGCGTAGGCGTCGATGATGTCCTGGCCGGAGGTGGTCGCGCTCCACGCGTAGTCCTGGCCGCGGCCGAGTTCGACGTACATGCTCAGGCCCGCGAAGGAGGCGCCGCGGGCGCTGATACCCGGGCCCTGGATCTCCTGGAGCATGAGGAGCTGTGGCGCGAAGTAGCCGGTCTGGGGGCCGAAGACGGCGACCGGGTGGCCGCTCGCGGTGTGCTCGCCGCTGACGACGAGGGCGTTGGACATGCCGCGCCGGGCCGAGTTCACGGCCGCGTCCGCCGCCGTGGTGGAGGCGCCGGTCGCGCTCGGTGCGGCGGCGCTGCCCGTACGGTCGTACACCAGCGGTTCCGCCTCGACCGAGCCGGCGTCGGGCAGTGCCGCGCCCTGTGGGTCGTCCGGTTTGGGCAGGTACGGGAAGCTGCCGGCGTGCTGGGTGAGGACCGCCTCGGGGTCGTTGCGCTGGCGGAATGACTCCCAGACCTCGGTGCCCTCGGCCACGCCGTACTTCTCCTGGGCGGCGAGCAGCGAGAGCGCGTTGGTGACCTCGCCGCCGCCGCCCGCGCCGAAGAGGGAGCCGATGACGGAGGCCAGCGCGATCAGGTCGGTGCGCTTGAAGTGCTCGATGGTGCCGGCGTTGGTGATGGCGTTCTTGTGGCCGGTCAGGACGTACTCCCCGGGGAAGTAGCGGCCCTTGTCGGAGGCGTCGATGTAGGCGTTGATGCCGGCGACGTAGGCGTCCACGTCGGCCAGGGCCAGCTCACCGCGCTCGCCGGCCTTGGCGGCGGCGCTCTCGATCTGCGCGGCGAGGTCGGCCTCGGTGTACGGGGCGCCGCGCCAGAACTGCTGCTCCAGTCCCTGGTTGGCGGGGGCGCCGCCGGCGAAGGGGGTCAACTGGCCCCGTCCGACGTGCCGGAAGAGGTCCATCAGCCACAGCCGGTCCTGGGCCGCCGCGTAGCCGGCGCCGAACTCGGTGCCGTAGCGGGTGGTGCCGGTGATGTGCGGCACACCGGTCTTCTTGTCGCGGACGATGGTCACGTCCGTGCGGCCGGCCGGGCGGACGGTGGAGGCGACCTGCCCGGCGGGGACGCCGAAGGAGGCGTCGTTGAAGAAGGTGTTGATCTTGTCGTCGGTGAGGCCGGAGTAGCCGGTGGCGAGGCCGGCGTAGGGCCCGAGCTGGTCCTCGGCGTGGGCGGGCTGGGTGCCGAAGGCCTGGTTGAGGAGGATCTGGGCCAGGGTGGCGTTGCCGTTCTGACCGGGCGGCAGGATGTCGGAACACTGGCCGCCGCAGTGGTCGTTGGCCGCCGCTTTCGAGATCGTTCCGGCTGTCGCCGGTGCGGTCTTCTCCGAGGTGGGAGCCGCTGCGACGGCCATGGCGGGGGAAAGCGGCGACAAGAGGCCGGCAATAAGGGCGCATACGGACGCGCCCTTCAGGAACCCGTGGAAGCCGCGGGGAGTTCTCAGTCTGTCGAGGGCGTTGCGTGGGGTGCGCCGTGGCATGGCAGCTCCTCCCGACGTGGGGTGGGCCGGACGTTACCGCCGGTATCCCCGAGTTGGAAGGTGAACATGCGTCAGTTTTTTGAGCGGGTGGATCGGCTTATGAGGGGCATCGGAAATCGGATGGAGCCGAATCGCGTGTCGATACGTCTATTCGGCGACGTCCGTACGACGACGCCGAAGTGACCGAAGTACAGGTGCAGGTGTGACGGAGGTGCAGGGCGATGGCCGGTTTCCGGAGTCTGGCGAGACAGGTCCGCGATCCACGGTGCGACCTGGCGCTACGGCGCTATTCGCTGCGCAAGTGCCTTGAGCGGTTCGCCCCTTATGGGCACAGGGCGACCTGGGACCATCTGTGCTCGCGGGCCGGGTTCGGCCCCGAGGACCGCTCCCCCGAACCGGCGCGGCTCGTGGCCGCACTGGAGGAGCTGGAGGCGGCGCGTTCGGTGTGGCTGGCCTACGAGGTCGGGTTCGCCGAGCGGCGCAGGAAGGAGAAGCACGACGGGCTGCGCAGGCCGGGCAGCGTGGACGACTGGCACCGGCTGACCTGGGGCGGTTTCGGGGTCGCCTGGTGCGACGACCCCCGCGTCCATCCCGACGGGCCGCTGGCGGAGGTGCTGCGCGGTCTGATCTCCGCGCTGGAGCGTGAACCGGGGTCCGTGTGCCCGGTGTGCGACGGGGAGCGCCTCGTCTGGAAGTACGACCTGGACCACGAACCCTCGACGGGTCCCGTCTGCACGGACTGCGGGATCCTGGTCCCGCGGCCCGTTCTCACCCCCGACGCGCTGGCGGACGCCCGGCGGGGTCGGTTGCTGATGTCGGCGTAGCCGACCGCGGGGGTGTGCCGGGGATGCCGCACCCCCGACGGCCCGTACTGGGTCGCGGCCGACGGGCGTTGTCAGTGGTGACCTGCACCATGGGGGCATGGTCCAGGTGTGTGTGAACGGTGCCCGGGGAAGCGGCGACGGCGCGGTGGTGCCGCTGTCGCCGGAGGCGATCGCCGATTCCGTGGCCGCGGCGGCGGCCGCCGGAGCCACGGATGTCCACGTCCACCCCAAGACACCGTGCGGACAGGACACGTTGTCGCCCCGCGTGCTCGCGGCCACGCTGGAGGCGATACGCGCACGGGTGCCGGTACCGGTGCCGGTCGGCGTGACGACGGGCGCCTGGGCCGAGCCCGATCCCGCCGCCCGGGCGGCCCGGGTACGGAGCTGGACGATCCTGCCCGACCACGCCTCGGTCAACTGGCACGAGCCGGGCGCCGAGGAGGTCGCCGCCGCGTTGATCGAGCGCGGGGTGGGTGTGGAGGCCGGCGTCTGGTCGGGCACGGACGGCGCGGCCCTGTTCCTGCGCTCACCGCTCGGGCCGAAGGTGCTGCGGGTCCTGGCGGAGGTCACGGACACCGACCCGGCGACCGCGGAGGCCTCCGCGCACACCCTGCTGACCGAACTCGGCAAGGCCCACGGCCGCCCCGTCCTGCTGCACGGCGAGGACGCCGGCGCCTGGCCGGTCCTGCGTCTGGCCGGCCGGCTGGGGCACCCGGCCCGCATCGGCCTGGAGGACACCTTGTTCCTGCCGGACGGCCGCCGGGCCGCGTCCAACGCCGAGCTGGTCACCGCGGGGCTGGCGGAGTGGGCCTCGGCACGACGGGCACGACAGGGCGGCGTCTGACGCGGGGCCGGGCCACCGGACCGTCAGTCGCAGCACTCCGCTTCCGGTCCGCGGCCACGGCTCGTGGCCGCGGTCCTGCGACGGGTGGTCGTGGAGTCGCGGCGCTCCACCATCAGGCGGGAGCCGGTGAGGCGTTCGCCGAAGACGTCGTCGGGGTTGGACAGGACACAGGTGTCCAGGGACAGGCAGCCGCAGCCGATGCAGTCGGTGAGGTGGTCGCGCAGCCGGTTGAGCTGCTTGATCCGCTCGTCCAGTTCGGAGCGCCAGGCCTCGGAGAGCCGGGCCCAGTCGTCCTCGGTGGGCGTTCGCCCCTCCGGCAGTTCGGCGAGCGCCTCGCGGATCGTGGCGAGCGGGATGCCGACGCGCTGCGCCGCGCGTACGAACGCGACCCGGCGCAGCGCGTCGCGGCTGTAGCGGCGCTGGTTGCCCGAGGTGCGGCGACTGCTGATCAGCCCTTTGGACTCGTAGAAGTGCAGGGCGGAGACGGCGGCGCCGCTGCGCGCGGCGAGCTGGCCGACCGTGAGCTCGTGAATCTTCTCGGGAATCTGAGGCACTCCTCGAACCCTACCGATCCCGTCACCCCTGCGGCCCTCCGGCCCGTTGACATGAGCTTCGCGGGCGACCATGCTAAGCAGTCGCTTAGAGTCGCGTGAGTAGGTCGAGCGAGCAGAGAGGCCGGGACATGGCAGAGCCGAGGATCTTCACATCCGCCGACGAGGTGAAGGCGGCGGTGGGCGAGCAGCTGGGGTACACCGACTGGCTGGACGTCGACCAGAAGCGGATCGACCTGTTCGCGGAGGCGACCGGCGACCATCAGTGGATCCACGTGGACCCGGAGAAGGCGGCCGCGGGCCCGTTCGGCACCACCATCGCGCACGGCTATCTGACCCTGTCGCTGCTCCCGCTCTTCGGACCGCAGCTGATCGCGGTCGAGGGTGTGAAGATGGGCGTCAACTACGGCACCAACAAGGTCCGTTTCCCCTCCCCCGTCCCGGTCGGCTCGCGGCTGCGCGCCACGGCGACGATCACCGCCGTCGAGGACGTCAAGGGAGGGATCCAGGTGGCCGTCGCCTTCACCGTGGAACGCGAGGGCGGCGACAAGCCGGTGTGCGTCGCCGAGTCGGTCTCGCGCTACTACCTCTGAGCGGCACCGGACGGTTCGGCTCCCACCATCCGCAGCACGAGGTCGGCGTAGAGCGCGCCGACCTCGTCGGGCGTCCGGGGGCCGTTCACGTTGAACCAGCGGGCCACGTCGATGCAGAGCGACAGCACGGCGAGCGTCGTGCCCTTCACGTCCGGCACGTCGAACTCGCCCGCCGCCACACCGTCGTCGATGATGCCGCGCACCGCGGCGTCGCACTGCCGGCGCAGCGTGAGGATCTCGTCGCGGGCCTCGGGGCCGAGCGCGTCCAGCTCGTACTGCACCACCCGCGCGGTCGTGCGCCGCCCGGCGTGCCAGCGCACGAAGGAGCTCACGGCGTCGGCGAGCCGTTCGGTGGCACTCCCCTCACCCTGGGCCGCGGTCCGCAGGATGGCGACCGCCCGGTCGTGGCCGATCCGGCTGATGCGGTGGAGCAGTTCTTCCTTGGTCTTGTAGTGGATGTAGAGCGCGGCCGGGCTCATGCCGGCCCGCCCCGCGATGTCACGGGTCGTGGTCGCGTGATACCCGCGCTCGGCGAAGGCCTCCACCGCGGCGACCAGGAGCCGCCGGGCCGCGTCGGGGGTCACCTCTTCCCACGGCTCGATGTCGCCGCCCGTCGTCTCGGCCGCCGTACTCATCGCTTGTTCGCCCCTCTCGGTGACAGGAGCACCACCATACCGTTGAAGGTGAGCGGTCGCTTAGTGGCGCTGCTGTGCCGGGGCGCCGCCCGGCTTGTGGAAGGGGTCGTGCTCGACAAGGATCTTGTCCAGTCGGGCCTGGTCCACGCGGCTGACGATCTGCCCCACCTCCTGGCGGTCCCGGATGATCTTGGCGAGCGTGAAGGCCGAGGTGACCAGGTACAGGACGGCGATGGCGAGGAAGGCGCGCACCCACGGATCGGCTTCGAGCTGGTAGATGCCGATGGCGGTGGCGGCCATGGCGACCGAGAACGACGCGACGGCCTGACCGTAGAAGGCCGCCGTACTCTGCTGCTTGACCGGTGTGTCACTCATGCGGAAAAGGATCGGCGGATGTGGCCCCGACCACATCCGCCGTCGTACTCAGTCCAGGTACTCAGACCCCGTGCTCAGAAGGCCGAGACTCCGGTCAGCGCACGCCCGATGACCAGCTTCTGGATCTGGCTGGTGCCCTCGTAGAGGGTCATCACGCGCGCGTCGCGCAGCAGCTTGCCGGCCGGGTACTCGTCGATGTAGCCGTAGCCGCCGAAGACCTGGAGGGCGTTGTTCGCGGCGCGCACGGCCGCCTCCGAGGCGAACAGCTTGGCCTTGGAGGACTCGACGGTGAACGGCTGCCCACGGTCGATCAGGTCGGCGACCCGCCAGGTCAGCAGCCGGGCCGCGTCCACGTCGAGGGCGATGTCGCTGATCAGCTCCTGCACCAACTGATGGTGGGCGATGGTCTTCCCGAACTGCTCGCGCTCGCCCGCGTACCGCACGGCGGCGTCCAGTGCGGCCTGGGCTATGCCTACGCAGCCGGCCGCGACCGACATCCGTCCCTTGGCGAGGGCCGACATGGCGACCGAGAAGCCCTTGCCCTCTGGGGCCAGCATGGCGGAGGCGGGGACGCGGACGTCCTCCAGAACCACCTCGGCGGTGGCCTGGCCGCGCAGCCCGAGCTTGCCGTGGATGGTGCGGCGGGTCAGCCCGGGGGTGTCGGTGGGCACGAGGAAGGCGGAGACGCCCTTGTGACCGGGGGCGTCCGTGGAGCGGGCGAAGAGCAGCACGACATCGGCCCAGGTGCCGTTGGTGATGAACATCTTCGTGCCGTTGATGACGTAGTCGTCGCCGTCGCGGACCGCACGGGTGGAGAGGTTCCCGGCGTCCGACCCCGTGCCGGGCTCCGTGAGGCCGAAGCAGCCGACGTACTCGCCGGAGGTGAGCCCCGGCAGCCAGCGCCGCTTCTGCTCCTCGTCGCCCCAGGCGGCGATCGTCTTGGCGACCAGGCCGAGGGAGACGGACACGATCCCGCGCACGGAGCTGTCGCCACGGCCCAGCTCCTCCGTCACCAGGCAGTACGCGAGATGGTCGCCGCCGGAGCCGCCGTACTCCTCGTCGACGGTCAGCCCGAGGAAGCCGACCTCGCCGAGCTTCTTCACGATGGACCGGTCCACCTCCTCGGCGCGGTCCCAGGCGACGACGTGCGGGGCGATCTCGCGCTCCACGAAGTCCCGCGCGAGCTGCCGTACGGCGCTCTGCTCCTCGCTGAGCTCCAGGTTCATGCCGAGTCACCCCACAGAAGACGGACCTTGAAAGCCGGACCTTTAAATTAGCACTGCTAGTTTATAGCCGCAGCCCTACTATGTGCGCCATGGCCCGACCGCGCAAGCCCCTGCTCAGCACCGACCGGATCGTCGAGACGGCCCGCGCGCTGGTGGACGCGGAGGGCCTCGCGGCCGTCTCCACGCGCCGGCTCGCCGCGGAGCTGGGAGTCAGCGGGCCCTCGCTCTACAACCACTTCCGCACCAAGGACGAGATCCTGGAGGCGGTCGCCGACTCGGTGAGCGCGCAGGTCGACCTGTCGATGTTCGAGGACGGCCGGGACTGGCGCACCGCGCTGCACGACTGGGCCGTCTCCTACCGGGCGGCGCTGCGCGACCACCCCAACGTCGTCCCCGTTCTGGCCCACGGTCCCGGCCGCCGCCCGGCCGCGCTGCATCTCGCGGACGCCGTCTACGGCGCGATGGTCGCGGCGGGCTGGCCGCCGGCCCAGGCCACGTCCATCGGCGCGCTGATGCGGTACTTCATCATGGGTTCGGCGCTCGGTTCCTTCGCCGGCGGCTTCGTGGACGAACCCGGCGCCTACGACCCCGCCGACTACCCGCACCTCCAGCAGGCCCACCTCCTGGCCGAGCAGCAGGAGAAGATCGACGAGCGGGCCTTCGAGACCGGGCTGACGGCGCTGCTGGACGGGCTGGCGCAGCAGTACGCGCAGGTGGCGCGGGGCGCCTGAGGACACTTCGGCGCCCACCGAACCGTGCGTACCGCATCCTGGGACGCATGACCGAGAAGGACGCCGAAGCGCCCGGGCTCGCGCGGCTGGCCGGGCTGATCGCCGACGAGACCAGGGCCGCCTGTCTGCTGGCGCTGCTCGACGGGCGGGCGTGGACCGCCGGTGAGCTGGCCCGGCACGCGGGGGTCGCCGCCTCGACGCTGAGCGAGCACCTCGGCAAGCTCGTCGGAGGCGGGCTGCTCGCCGAGGAACGGCAGGGGCGGCACCGGTACGTGCGGCTGGCCGACGAGCGGGTCGCGCAGCTGGTGGAGGACCTGGCCGCGCAGGTCGCGCCCGAGGCGGCGGCACGGCGTCCGCGCACCCTGCGGGCGTCGAGCGCGGGGTCGGCGATGGCCCGGGCCCGCACCTGCTACGACCACCTCGCCGGGCGGCTCGGCATCACGGTCACCGACGCGCTGACCGGGCGCGGCCTGCTGCGCCAGGACACCGGCTTCGCGCTCACGGACGCCGGGCTCGGCTGGTTCGAGGCCGCCGGGATCGCCCTGAGGCCCACCGGCCGCCGGCCGCTGGCCCGGGCCTGCCTCGACTGGACCGAACGCCGGCCGCACCTCGCGGGCGTCGCGGGCGCGGCCCTGTGCCGGCACGCCCTGGACACGGGCTGGTGCGTACGCATCGGCTCGGAGCGGGCGGTGAAGGTGACGCCGACGGGCGAGGACGCGCTGTCCGACCTGCTGGGCATCGACCCGGCGGGACTGCGCTGAGCACCGGTTCCCGGTCCGAAATCCGCCAGCGGGGGCATCCTCCCGCCGCCTAGCCTCTGGAGCATGATGAGCACCGCCCGTCCCGCCCCCTTTCGCCGTCCGGAAGTCCTCGCGGCAGGCGCCGCCACGGTCACCGTCGTCCTGTGGGCCTCCGCCTTCGTGTCGATCCGCAGCGCGGGCGAGGCCTACTCGCCGGGCGCGCTGGCGCTCGGGCGGCTGCTGTCGGGCGTGCTGACGCTCGGCGTGATCTGTCTGCTGCGCCGGGAGGGACTGCCGGCGCGGCCCGCCTGGCGGGGCATCGCGATATCGGGGCTGCTGTGGTTCGGCTTCTACATGGTCGTCCTGAACTGGGGCGAGCAGCAGGTGGACGCCGGCACGGCCGCCCTCGTGGTGAACGTCGGGCCGATCCTCATCGCGCTGCTCGGCGCCCGCCTGCTCGGGGACGCGTTGCCGCCGCGGCTGCTGGCGGGGATGGCGGTGTCGTTCGCCGGTGCGGTGACCGTGGGCCTGTCGATGTCCGGCGAGGGCGGTTCCTCGCTGTTCGGGGTGGTGCTGTGCCTGCTGGCCGCCGTGGCGTACGCGGGCGGGGTGGTGGCGCAGAAGCCCGCGCTGGGGCACGCGAGCGCGCTTCAGGTGACGACGTTCGGGTGCCTGGTCGGGGCGGTGCTCTGCCTGCCGTTCACGGGACAGCTGGTGTCGGAGGCGGCCGACGCGCCCGTCTCCGCGACGCTCAACATGGTGTACCTGGGCGTGTTCCCGACCGCGCTGGCGTTCACGACATGGGCGTACGCGCTGGCCCGTACGACCGCGGGCCGCATGGGCGCGACCACGTACGCCGTGCCCGCGCTCGTCGTGCTGATGTCGTGGCTGGCGCTGGGCGAGGTGCCGGGGCTGCTCACCCTGGCGGGCGGCGCGCTGTGCCTGGCGGGCGTGGCGGTGTCGCGGTCCCGGAGGCGGGCGCGGGCCGCGGCCCCGGACGAAGTCACGGAGTCGCGGCCCGAGAACGCCTCGCGGTCAGCGTGAACGCGCCCGGTCGGACAGCACCTTGATGGACACCAGGGCGATCACCGACAGGCCGATGATGTAGCCGGAGACGGCCATCGAGGTGCCCGTCGCCTCCAGGAGCAGCACCATGACGAAGGGCGCGAGCCCGCCCCCGCCGACGGCCGCGATCTGGTAGCCGAGCGAGGCGCCGGTGTAGCGCATCTCCGGCGTGAACAGCTCGGCGAACAGGGCGGCCTGGGGGCCGTACATGATGCTCAGGAAGCAACTGGCGACGAAGGTGCCGACCGCCAGCCACACCAGTGAGCCGGTGTCGATGAGCAGGAACAGCGGGACGGCCCACACCGCGATGCCGACCGCGCCGACGGTGTAGACCCGGATGCGGCCGAACTTGTCGGAGAGGGCGGCGGCGGCCGGGATCAGCACCAGCTGGGTGAGGCTGACGCAGAGCGAGACGGCGAGCACCGCGCCGTGCTCCATGTCCAGTTCGCGGGTGGTGTAGTCGAGGACGCCGGTGATGAGGATGTAGAACGTCGCGGTGTTCACGGCGAAGGAGCCGCCGGCCAGCAGCACGGTGCCGAGGTGGTCGCGCATGATCGTGCGCAGCGGCGAGGGCTGCTCGCTCTGCTCCTTCTCCGCCAGCGCGCGCTCGGCCTCCCGGAACTCGGGGGTCTCCTCGACGCGGGTGTGGATGTACCAGGCGAGCACGAGGACGAGCAGGCCGACCACGAACGGCACCCGCCAGCCCCAGGCCTCGAAGGCCGACTCCGAGGTGAACGCCCCGGCCAGCAGGAAGACGGTGTTGGCGGTGACCACGCCGATGGGGACACCGAGCTGGACGACGCTGCCGTAGATGCCGCGCTTGCCCTCGGGGGCGTACTCGGTGGCCAGCAGCATCGCGCCGCCCCACTGGGCGCCGACGGCGATGCCCTGCACGATGCGCAGCAGGACGAGCAGGATCGGGGCGGCGACGCCGATCGCCTCGTACGTGGGCAGCAGGCCGATGCCCGTGGTGGCCACGCCCATCAGGGTGAGCGCGAGGACCAGCATCGGCTTGCGGCCCTTCTTGTCGCCGAGCTGGCCGGCGACGATGCCGCCGATGGGCCGGGCGAGGAAGCCGACGGCGAAGGTGGCGAAGGCGGCCAGGACTCCGGCGGTGGGGCTGCCGGCCGGGAAGTACAGGTCGCCGAGGACGAGGGCGGCGGCGATGCCGAAGACGAAGTAGTCGTACCACTCGACGGCCGACGCGAGGGCGGCGGCGGTGGCGACGCGGCGGCGGTTGGGGGCCGCGGGCGGTGCGGTGGTGGGGAGGGGCTGAGCGGAGGGGGTGGTGTCCATACGTGCACGCTCCGGGGTGGTGCGGGGGGACGTCAGGGACGTGTGGGACGTTCCGGGGAACGTACTGACCGGACGGTATGTGGTCAACGGTCGTGCGGGATGTTTATGGAACGGCGATCGCGGCGGTGCCAACGGCACGCGAGGGGACCGAGGCATGCGGGGGCGGGGGCACGGGGGCGACCGTGGTGCCCCCGTGCCCCGCGTGCTCGCGGTGCGGGCCGGACAGGCCCTAGATGTATTGATCACGAGCGTTGTTGACACCTACCGGGCTTGATCATGGCGAAGACCTCCGGTGTGGTGGAGCTGTCTAGGACTGCACCGCACGGAGG
>NZ_JBHJRX010000071.1:0-21008 GCF_042268605.1 Streptomyces sp. NPDC056296
GGGGGGGGGGGGGACAAGGAGCGGACCTTCTGTGGCGTGGGGATCTTTCGCCCGGGATGCGGCGTGCTTGGGGGTGTTTTCTCCCCTCCCTCCCCCGCACCCGTGGAACCGGTCCGTCACGCGTCCAGCGACGTCATCACGTGCTTGATCCGCGTGTAGTCCTCGAAGCCGTAACCCGACAGGTCCTTGCCGTAGCCGGACTTCTTGAAGCCGCCGTGCGGCATCTCGGCGACCAGCGGGATGTGGGTGTTGATCCACACGCAGCCGAAGTCCAGCCGCTTGGACATCCGCATGGCGCGGCCGTGGTCCTTGGTCCACACGGAGGAGGCGAGGGCGTACTCGACGCCGTTGGCCCACTCGACCGCCTGGTCCTCGTCGCGGAAGGACTGGACGGTGATGACCGGGCCGAAGACCTCCTTCTGGATGATCTCGTCGTCCTGCTTGACGCCGGACACGACGGTCGGGGCGTAGAAGTAGCCCTTGTCGCCGACCCGGTGGCCGCCCGCCTCGACCTTGGCGTGGGCGGGCAGACGCTCGATGAACCCGGTGACCTGCTTGAGCTGGTTCGGGTTGTTGAGCGGGCCGTAGAGGACGTCCTCGTCGTCCGGCTGACCGGTCTTGATCTCGGACGCGGCCTTGGCGAGCGCGCTCACGAACTCGTCGTGGACCGACTCGTGGACCAGCACGCGGGTGGCCGCGGTGCAGTCCTGGCCGGCGTTGAAGTAGCCCGCCTCCGAGATGCCCTCGACGGCCTTGGGGATGTCGGTGTCCTCGAAGACGACGACCGGCGCCTTGCCGCCCAGCTCCAGGTGGACGCGCTTGAGGTCCTTCGACGCCGACTCGGCGACCGACATGCCGGCCCGCACCGAGCCGGTGATGGAGGCCATCGCCGGGGTCTCGTGCTCGACCATCAGGCGGCCGGTGTCGCGGTCGCCGCAGACGACGTTGAAGACGCCCTTGGGCACGATCGAGCCGATGATGTCGGCCATCAGGGCCGTGGACGCGGGGGTGGTGTCCGAGGGCTTCAGGACGACCGTGTTGCCCGCGGCGAGCGCCGGGGCGAACTTCCACACGGCCATCATCATCGGGTAGTTCCACGGCGCGACCTGCGCGCAGACGCCGATCGGCTCGCGGCGGATCATGGAGGTCAGGTTCTCCATGTACTCGCCGGCCGAGCGGCCCTCCAGCATCCGGGCCGCGCCCGCGAAGAAGCGGACCTGGTCGACCATCGGCGGGATCTCCTCGGAGCGGGTCAGCCCGATGGGCTTGCCCGTGTTCTCCACCTCGGCCGCGATCAGTTCCTCGGCCCGCTCCTCGAACGCGTCCGCGATCTTCAGCAGGGCCTTCTGGCGCTCGGCCGGGACCAGGTCTCGCCAGGCCGGGAAGGCCGCGGCGGCGGCCGCCATGGCGGCGTCGATGTCCGCCTGCCCGGACAGGGGGGCGGTCGCGTAGGCCTCGCCCGTGGCGGGGTTGACCACCTCCGTGGTCCGTCCGTCGGCGGCGTCCCGGAACTCACCGTCGATGTAATTGCGCAGACGACGCAGCTCGGTGCTCACTGCCGGCCCTCCAAGTTCGGTGTCTACTTCAGGTCTCCCGGTGTCCGGACCGCACAGCCGCCGACTGTCGGCTGTCGCTGTCGGCTGTCCGAACACTGAGACACCCACCCTAGACGGAGACCCGACGTTTTCAACACCCCCGGCCGCCTCAAGGTTGCGAAATCCGTAGAGTCAGACCTCGCAGACAACGAATTTCATCGCTCCGACCTTGCGAAACTATCGATACGTCGTGCACAGTGAAGTCGTGGCCAGTCGAAGCGCAGACCAGAAGGACTCCCGCGAGTCCAGGAACGGCGGTCCCCAGTTGGACGCCGTCTCCCTCGCCATCATCGAGCAGCTCCAGGAGGACGGCCGCCGACCGTACGCCGCCATCGGCAAGGCCGTGGGCCTGTCGGAGGCGGCCGTGCGCCAGCGCGTCCAGAAGCTGCTCGACCAGGGCGTGATGCAGATCGTCGCCGTCACGGACCCGCTCACCGTGGGATTCCGCCGGCAGGCGATGGTCGGCGTCCGCGTCGAGGGCGACGTGGAGTCCGTCGCCGACGCGGTGACGGCCATGTCCGAATGCGAGTACGTGGTGATGACCGCGGGCTCCTTCGACCTGATGGTGGAGGTCGTCTGCGAGGACGACGACCACCTTCTGGACGTCATCAACAAACGCATCCGGGCCGTGCCCGGAGTGCGCTCCACCGAGAGCTTCGTCTACATGAAGCTCAAGAAGCAGACCTATATGTGGGGAACCCGATAATCGTGAGCACCGACAGCCCCAAGGACCTCAGCAGGACCGCGTACGACCACCTGTGGATGCACTTCACCCGCATGTCGTCGTACGAGAACGCCCCCGTCCCCACCATCGTCCGCGGTGAGGGCACCCACATCTACGACGACAAGGGCAAGCGCTACCTCGACGGTCTCGCCGGCCTGTTCGTGGTCCAGGCCGGACACGGCCGCACGGAGCTGGCCGAGACCGCCTCGAAGCAGGCGCAGGAGCTCGCCTTCTTCCCGGTGTGGTCCTACGCCCACCCGAAGGCCGTGGAGCTGGCCGAGCGCCTCGCGGGCGAGGCCCCCGGCGACCTCAACAAGGTCTTCTTCACCACCGGCGGCGGTGAGGCGGTGGAGACCGCCTGGAAGCTGGCCAAGCAGTACTTCAAGCTGACCGGCAAGCCGACCAAGTACAAGGTCATCTCCCGCGCGGTCGCCTACCACGGCACCCCGCAGGGCGCCCTGTCCATCACCGGCCTGCCGGCGCTCAAGGCCCCCTTCGAGCCGCTCGTCCCGGGCGCGCACAAGGTGCCGAACACCAACATCTACCGCGCCCCGATCCACGGCGACGACCCCGAGGCCTACGGCCGCTGGGCCGCCGACCAGATCGAGCAGCAGATCCTGTTCGAGGGTCCGGAGACCGTCGCGGCCGTCTTCCTGGAGCCCGTGCAGAACGCGGGCGGCTGCTTCCCGCCCCCGCCCGGCTACTTCCAGCGGGTGCGCGAGATCTGCGACCAGTACGACGTGCTGCTCGTCTCGGACGAGGTCATCTGCGCCTTCGGCCGCCTCGGCACGACGTTCGCCTGCGACAAGTTCGGCTACGTCCCGGACATGATCACCTGCGCCAAGGGCATGACCTCGGGCTACTCCCCGATCGGCGCGTGCATCATCTCCGACCGCCTGGCCGAGCCGTTCTACAAGGGTGACAACACCTTCCTGCACGGCTACACCTTCGGCGGCCACCCGGTCTCCGCCGCGGTCGGCATCGCCAACCTCGACCTGTTCGAGCGCGAGGGCCTCAACAAGCACGTGCTGGACAACGAGGGCAACTTCCGCGCGACCCTGGAGAAGCTCCTCGACCTGCCGATCGTCGGCGACGTCCGCGGCAACGGCTTCTTCTACGGCATCGAGCTGGTCAAGGACAAGGCCACCAAGGAGTCGTTCAACGACGAGGAGACCGAGCGGATCCTGTACGGCTTCCTGTCGAAGGCGCTCTTCGACAACGGCCTGTACTGCCGTGCCGACGACCGCGGCGACCCGGTCATCCAGCTCGCCCCGCCGCTGATCTCCAACCAGGAGACCTTCGACGAGATCGAGCAGATCCTGCGCGCCACGCTGACGGAGGCGTGGACGAAGCTCTGATCATCCTTATGGATGATCATCACCGGCCCCGTGCCGCCCGTTCGAGTGAGAACGGCGGTCCGGGGCCGCGTGCTGTCCGGCATCCCCCGCGGCGACTCCTTACGGTGCCCAGTGACCGATCGGCCCCGCCTTCGTTCCCCCGGAAGAGGGACGTGAGCGGGGAAATACGGATCAGAACCGAGGTGTACGCCCATGGAGGCTCCGCCGGACAACGACGTGCTCTGGGCCCGCGCCCTGCGCTTCCAGCACCACGACGGCTCCCCCGCGCTTCAAGGCGTGTCGCTCGGCGTCCGCGAGGGCGAGATCCTCGCCGTGAGCGGCCCGCGCGGCAGTGGCAAGACCACGCTGCTGCGGTGTCTGTCCGGGCTGGTCCGGCCGCAGGACGGCGAGGTGTGGTTCAACAGCGTGCCGATGCACACCATGGGCCCGCTCGGCCGCGAGCGACTGCGCCGCGACCGCTTCGGCTGGATCGACCCCGCCCCCGTGCTCGTCCCGGAGCTCAACGCCTGGGAGAACGCCGCCCTGCCCCTCATGCTGCGCGGCACCGGCCGACGCCGGGCCAAGACCACCGCCCTGGAGTGGCTGGAGCGCCTCGACGTCGGCGACAAGGCCCGCCGGCGCCCGGACGAACTCCAGCATGCCGAGCGGCAGCGCGTCTGCATCGCCCGCGCGCTCGCCGTCACCCCCGCGGTCCTCTTCGCCGACGAGCCGACGGCCCCCCTGCACCGCGCCGACCGCGCCCACGTCCTGCGGACCCTCACCACGGCGGCCCGCTCCCACGGCATCACCGTCCTCCTCGCCACGCACGACGCGCGGACCGCCGCCCTGGCGGACCGCACGGTCTCGCTGCTGGACGGGCGGCGGGTACGGACCGTGCACCTGCCCCCGGTCGCCGAGACCGCGGTGGCCACCGGAGCCGCCGGGGCCGCTGGAACCACTGGAACCTCCGGAACGGAAGGCCTGGCGGCGTGCTCGCTCTCCGCCTGACCCGCGCCGCCCACCTCGCCGTCCAACTGCGCCGACTGCTGGTCGCGGTGGCCTCGGCGGGCACGGGCTTCCTGCTGCTGTGCGCCCTCGGCCACGCGATGACCCACCCGGACACGCCCGGCGCCGCCGGCCTCCGCCTGGCCTGGTGCGCGGCGCCCCTCGCCGCCACGGTGTACCTCGCCATCGCCGTGGCCCGCACCGACCCCGGTACCCGGCCCCGGCCGGGGCTGTCGGCGATCGGCCTGGGTCCCGGCCGCCTGATGGCCGTGTCGGCGACGACCACGGCCCTGACCGGCTCGCTCGGTTCGGTGGTGGCCCTGCTCCTCTTCCTCCACCTGCGCGGTGACCTGACGGGCCGGCCTTTCGACGGCGCCGTGTCCGACGCCCTGGCGATCGGCCACCCCCTCCCCTTCCCGGCGGCGCTGACGCTGCTGACCCTGGTACCGGTCGCCGCGTCGGCCGCCGTGGCGCTCACACTGCGCCCCCGCGAGCCCCGGCCCACGCCGCCCACCGGTTCCCGTCGCTACGGCCGCTTCGGCGCGTACGGCTGGGGAGCGGCCCGCGAGACCTTCGGCACGTACGGCCGCTTCGGCGCCCGCCTGGCCCCGGCCTCACCCGCGGGCAGCCCCGCCGCACCCCCCACGGGTGGCCTCGCCGCACCCCCCACGGGCAGCCCCGCCGCACCCCCCACGGGCAACCCCGCCGCACCCCCCACGGGCGGCCTCGCCGCACCCCCCGCGGGCAGTCGTGCCGCTGGGGCGGCACGGGTGGGCGCAGGCGGCGCCCTGCTGACGCAGGCCAGTCCCACCCACCCGACACCCCCGACAGACACCCCGCAGCCGACGCCGGACGCCGTACCCGACCCCCCGACCCCGACCGAGGCCACAACCACAACCACAACCACGCCCACGCCCACACCCACACCCACACCCACACCCCGCCCCCAGAACACCACCACCCTCCCCTGGGGCATCGCCGTACTCACCGCGGGCCTCGCCGTGGAGACCTACGCCGGCAACACGACCGCCGCCTCCGCCCCCGGCACCGCCCCATCGGCCGGCGTCCTCATCGGCTGGGCCCTCACCGCCCTGGGCCTCGCCATGGCGGGACCCGGCCTCACCCACCTGTGCGGCCGCCTGCTCCAGACCGCCCGCCCCGGCGCCCTGCGCCTCCTGGCCGGCCGAGTCCTGATGGAGGAGTCGCACCGCATCGGCCGCCCGCTCGGCGTCGTCTGCGCCGTGGCCTCCGCGGCCTACGCGGGGACCGCCCTGTACGGCGCGGACGGGCCGGCCTTCGGCCCGCTGAGCGTCCTCGGCGTCCTCCTCGTGGCCGGCTGCACGGTGGCCACCCTCCTCACCGCGGCCGTCGAGGCCAAACACGCCCGCGCCGACACGACGGACGCCCTGCTGCGGCTGGGCGCGCCCCCGGCCACCCTGCGCGCCGCCGCCGCCGTGCGCGCCGGCGCGCTGCTCGCCCTGTTCGGCCCGCTGACGCTGATCGTCGCGCAGCTGGCGTCACTGCCCCTGGCCGGCTGACTCACCGCCCCCCCGCCGACCCTCTGACCCTCTGACCCGGTAGAAAAAATCTCGAAGAAATCCGCGAACCAGCGATGAGTTCCGCCCGTCCCTCGCGTCTAACCCTTCGAACGGCATGACAACAGCAGGACACCGACGGGAGAGGCCCCCATGTACCAGCAGATGATCTTCGTGAACCTGGCCACCAACAACCTCGACGCCTCGAAGAAGTTCTTCACCGGGCTCGGCTACGAGATCAACGCCCAGTTCAGCGACGACACCACCGCGTCGATCCCGCTGAGCGAGACCATCGTCGTGATGGTGCACACGCCGGAGAAGTACCGCCAGTTCACGAAGAAGGACATCGTGGACTCGACGAAGTCCAGCGAGGTGCTGATCGCGCTGAGCGCCGAGAGCCGCGAGAAGGTCGACGAGCTGGTGGAGAAGGCGGTCGCGGCCGGCGGCTCGGTCTCCGGCGAGACCCAGGACCACGGCTTCATGTACGGCCGCGCCTTCGACGACATCGACGGCCACACCTTCGAGGTCGTGTGGATGGACCCGGCCGCGGTCGAGGGCTGAGCCGGACGCACGCCTAGCATGGGCGGGTGGAACCGACACCCGCCCAGGCCCAGGCCCGGTCACAGACACAGCTCCAGTCCCACCACGCCTCCCACGACCGGGAGATCGAGAGCCTCGCCGAGTTCGACTCCGTCGTCTCGGCGCACGGCGCACTCACCCACTACCGCGTCCAGGCCGTCGACCTGACGGCCCGTACGGACGCCCTGATGTCCGCGGACCCCACGGGCGCCGTCTTCCTCGGCTGCCCGATGGCACCCGAGGCGGCCGCCCGGGTGCGCTCCGCCGGCGCCCTGGTCTTCCCGCTCATACCGGGCCTGCCCTTCGATCCGTACCGCGGACGCGTCTACTCCCCCGACGAGCTGTACGCCCGTCTCGACGAGGGCTACGAGGCGACACCGGACGCCCTCGCCTACGACTGGTTCCAGCAGACCAAGGCGGACGGCGACGTCTTCGCCTCCATGCTGCGGGCGATCCACGACGACGCCGTCTCCGACGCGATCGACGAACTCCTCGCCGGTGCCAGGGTGGTGGGCGTCATGGGCGGGCACGCCATGGCGCGCGGCACCAGGTCGTACGCGGGCGCCGCACGCCTCGGCCGCGAACTGGCCCGCGCCGGGTTCACCGTGGCCACCGGCGGCGGTCCGGGCGCGATGGAGGCGGCGAACCTCGGCGCCTACGCGGCCCCGTTCGACGACGGGATGCTGGACGACGCGCTGCCGCTCCTCGCCAAGGTCGCGTCGTTCACGCCGTCGATCACCGACTGGGCGCGGTCCGCGTTCGAGGTGCGCGAACGCTGGCCCGGGGGTGGCACCTCGGTCGGCATCCCGACCTGGTTCTACGGCCACGAGCCGCCCAACGCCCTCGCCACGCACATCGCCAAGTACTTCGCCAACGCCACTCGCGAGGACGGCCTGCTGGCCCGTTCCAACGCGGGCGTGGTCTTCCTGCCGGGCGCCGCCGGGACCGTACAGGAGATCTTCGACAACGCGACGCCGAACTACTACGAGTCGCGGGGCGAGCCCACGCCGATGGTGCTGGTGGACCGGGCGCACTGGACGGAGAAGCTGCCGGCGTGGCCGCTGCTCACGTCGCTCGCCGGGGGGCGGACGATGGCGTCCCGGATCGCGCTCGTCGACCGGATCGGGGAGGCTCCGGAAGCGCTGAAACGTCTCGGCGGTTAATAAGACGGCAAAGCCAACGCCCTTGGCCGGCATATGCGTTGACACTGCTTATGCACCGCTTATAGACCAGTGAGGCTCGTGGGTGTGCTGATGCCCCTCATCACGCGTCAGCACCCTCTCCACCCCCCGCATCTGCGCTCCCGTAAAGGACAAACGTGGCAGTCCTGTCCATACTCAGAAGCACGGCATCCCGCCGTGGCGTCCGCGCCCTCGGCGTCGCCTCCGCCTCGGTGGCCCTGGCGATCGGCGCCGCCGGCAACGCGCTCGCCTGCGACATCAGCGAGTTCTCCGCCGCCGCCAAGTGCGAAGGCGACAAGGGTGTCATCACCGTCACCGACGTGGACCCCGCCGGTATCCCCGCCACCGTCACCGTGTACCTGCAGAACAACGGTGCCGACGCCGAGAAGATCGGCGAGCAGGTGGTCAAGGGCTCGCGCGAGGGCAGCACCATCACCTTCGCCGCGGACTGGCAGCCGAACGCCGAATACCGCATCCATGTCAAGGCCGACAAGTACGTCGACGAGGACATCAAGCCGAACCTCGTGACCCCGTCGACCCCCTGCAAGACGGAGGACACCCCGACCCCGACTCCGACCCCGTCGGAAAGCTCCTCCACCCCGGCCGAGGAGACGGAGACGCCGACCCCGGCACCGTCCACGTCGGCCCCGGCACCGTCCGAGAGCGAGAGCACCGCACCGGCGGCCGTGCCGAGCAACGCCCCGTCCCCCGCGGCCGGTGAGTCCAACCTCGCCGAGACCGGCGCCAACTCCAACACCGGCATGATCGCCGGCGTCGCGGCGGCCCTGGTCGCCATCGGTGGCGGCGCGGTCTTCTTCGGCCTGCGCCGTCGCGGAGCGAACAGCAACCGCTGACGCCTCGCACACCGGTACACGGCAGTGGTGGCCCGTCCCCGGCCGGGGGCGGGCCACCGTCGCGTTCACATCAGCCGAACGCGGCGTTCTCCAGCCAGAGTTCCAGCAGCTCGCGGTCGCCGAGCACCTCGAGTCCGGGGGTGTCCAGCGGGAGCCTGCGGTAGAAGGCCAGCAGCACGTCCGTGAGCGGCCCCCGCAGGGCCACGGTCGCCTTCTCGTGGCCACGGCGCCAGACGACGCCCTCCTCGGGCAGCTCGATCAGCCATTCGGCGTCGAGGTCCACGGCGGCATCGGTGGCGTGCAGGTGGATGCTCCGGCCGGGCGCCCGCAGGCCCTTGGCCGGCCCGT
The DNA here is from genome assembly GCF_042268605.1 of Streptomyces sp. NPDC056296. NCBI lineage: Bacteria > Bacillati > Actinomycetota > Actinomycetes > Kitasatosporales > Streptomycetaceae > Streptomyces > Streptomyces sp. NPDC056296. The sequence goes on from NZ_JBHJRX010000071.1 coordinate 9,159, forward strand.
CGGGAAGTACCCGCTGCACGAACTGCACGATCTCCAACCACTCGTCGATCGAGTCGGCCGCCACCTCGGCGGCGACCGCGTCGAACGGCCGGCCCGCCGCGAGGGCCGCGTCCGCCCCGTGGACGACCAGCTCGTGCGTCATCCGGCGGGCCCAGAAGCCCGCGGTGTGGTCCCCGGACCACGACCACGCCCGCCCGTCCGGTCCGGCCTCCCGCAGCGCGCGTACGACCAAGTCGCCGGTCTCCGCCAGCCACGCCTCCAGCGCGGCCGCGTCCCCCGTCACCGGCGGGCCCTCGGCTCCCGGCGCGCGGTCCAGCGGGACGTCCTCCTCGGCGCGGGTGCGGACGATCAGCTCCGTCCAGCGCAGGGCGCGGCCGACGTGCCGCACCAGATCCTCCAGCGTCCAGTCCGGGCAGGTCGGCACGGTGGCGGACAGGTCGGCGCCGGAGGACAGCACGGCGCCGAACCGGCCTACCTGGTGGGCGATTTCATCGCAGTAGCGTTCATGAGCGAGGCGTGTCATGCCCTTCACCCTACGAGCCGGAAGATCATCAGAGGACGACGATTTCCGCTACGTCGAACTCCACCCCCACCCCGTCCCCGACCTCCGGCGCTGCCCGCAGCGCGCACGCCGCCTCCAGGCGCGGCGCGTCCTCGGGCTGGAGGTGGACGGCGACATGGGTGCCGCGGAAGGTGCGTGCGGTGACCGTGCATCGCAGGCCCTCGTCGGCGGCCACCATGCGCACGCCGGCGGGCCGCACGAGCAGGGTCCGGGCGCCCTGCGCGGCGTTCTCGGGGACCGGCACCTTCCCCCACGGGGTGTCGGCGGCCTGCCCGGTGACGGTCGCGTCGACCACGTTGTCGAAGCCGAGGAAGCGGGCCACGAAGGCGTCGGCGGGCCGCTGCCACACCTCCAGCGGCGTCCCCGACTGGGCGATCCGCCCGTCCCGCATCACCACGACCCGGTCGGCGAGCGCGAATGCCTCCCCCTGGTCGTGCGTCACGGCGAGCACGGTCGTACCCAACCGGCCGAACAGCTCCCGGAGTTCGACGACCAGACGTTCCCGCAGCGAGCGGTCGAGCTGGCCGAGCGGCTCGTCCAGCATCAGCAGCCGGGGCCGGGGCGCGAGGGCGCGGGCCAGCGCCACCCGCTGCTGCTCACCGCCGGAGAGCGCGGCGACGGAGCGGCGTTCGGCGCCCGGCAGCCCGACCAGTTCCAGCAACTCCCCCACCCGCTCGCGCTGTCCGGCGCGGGAGGCGCCACGCATCCGCGGTCCGAAGGCGATGTTTCCGGCCACGTCCCGCTGCGGGAAGAGCTGGTGGTCCTGGAACATCAGCCCGACCTCGCGCTTGTGCGCGGGCACCCCGGACTGGTCCCGCCCGTCCAGCGTCACCCGCCCGGCGTCCAGCGGCTGGAGCCCGGCGACCGCCCGCAGCAGCGTCGACTTGCCGCTGCCGCTGGGCCCGAGCACGCACACCACCTCGTGCTCGGCGACACCCAGGTCGACGGCGTCGAGCACGGCCCGCCCGCCGAAGCGGACCGTCGCGCCCTCAAGGCTGAGCAGCATCCCTAGAACTCCCCGCTCCGGTCGGTCCGCAGCCGCTCCAGCACCACCAGGGCCACGGCGCACACCAGCATCAGAATCGTCGAAAGGGCCATCGCCTGGCCGTAGTTCATGTCCCCGGGCCGCCCCAGCAGCCGCGCCACGGCCACCGGCAGCGTCGGGTTGTCGGGCCGCGCGATGAACACGGTCGCCCCGAACTCCCCGAGCGACACCGCGAAGGCGAACCCGGCCGCGACCAGCAGCGCCCGCCGCACCATCGGCAGGTCGACCTCGCGCCACACCCGCCACGGCGACGCCCCGAGCACGGACGCCGCCTCCCGCAGCCGTACGTCCACCGCCCGCAGCACCGGCAGCATGGTCCGTACGACGAAGGGGACGCCGACCAGCGCCTGCGCCAGCGGCACGAGGATCCAGGAGGAGCGCAGATCCAGCGGGGGTTCGTCCAGCGCGATCAGGAACCCGAAGCCGACCGTCACGGCGGACACCCCGAGCGGCAGCATCAGCAGCGCGTCGAAGCCGCGTACGAAGCGACCCGCGTCGCGGCGGGTGAGCGCGGTGGCGGCCAGCGCGCCGATCACCACGGCGATGGCGGTGGCGGCGACGGCGTACTGGAGGCTGTTGCCGATCGCCTCGATCGGCGGGACGAGGAAGGTGCCGCCGTCCTCCCGGGTCAGCGCCCGGTAGTAGCCGAACCCGGGCGCGCCGAGCGACCGCTCGACCAGCACGGCGAGCGGCAGCACCAGCAGCACGGCGACGGTGACCAGGACCCCGGCCAGCAGCGCCCACTGCCCGGTCCCGCGCGGCCGGCGCGCGGTCGTGGCCGCGTCCACCAGCCGCAAGGCGGTCTCCCGCCGCCGTACCGTCCAGGCGTGCACGGCGAGGATGGCGACCACCGCGGCGAACTGGATCAGCGTCAGCACGGCGGCCGTGGACAGGTCGAAGATCTGGGAGGTCTGGCGGTAGATCTCCACCTCCAGGGTGGAGAAGGCGGGTCCGCCGAGGATCTGGACGACACCGAAGGAGGTGAAGGTGAACAGGAAGACCATCAGCGCGGCGGCGGCCACGGCGGGCCCGAGCGCCGGCAGCGTCACCTGCCGCCAGGCTGTCAGCCGCGAGGCGCCGAGCATCCGCGCGGCCTCCTCCTGCCGCGGGTCGAGCTGCGACCAGAGGCCGCCGACGGTGCGTACGACGACGGCGTAGTTGAAGAAGACGTGCGCGAGCAGGATCGCCCACACGGTGGTGTCCAGCCGTACGCCCCACAGCTCGTCCAGCAGCCCGCCGCGCCCCACCAGCGCCAGGAACGCCGTACCGACGACGACCGTCGGCAGCACGAACGGCACGGTCACCACCGCCCGCAGCACCTGCTTGCCGGGAAAGTCGAACCGGGCGAAGACGTACGCGCCGGGCAGCGCGACGAGCAGGGTGAGCGCGGTGGAGGCCAGCGCCTGCCAGGTGGTGAACCACAGCACGTGCTGTACGTCGGACTGGGCGAGCACGTCCCCGATGCGTCCGAACTGCCAGGAACCGTCGATCTCCAGTCCGCGCGCGACGATCGCGGCGACCGGGTAGGCGAAGAACACCGCGAAGAACGCGACGGGCACGGCCATCAGGGCCAGCCGCGCCGCGCTCCCGCGCCGAGTCCCGGCCTTGCCTACTTCAGTACGAGTGAGGTCCACGACTTGACCCACTGGTCGCGATTGTCGGCGATCTTCGCCGGGTCCATGGTCCGCGGGTCCTCGGCCTGCGGCCCGAACTTCCGGAACACCTCGGGGATCTCCGCGCCCTCCCGCACCGGGTAGACGAACATGTTCAGCGGCATGTCGTCCTGGAACTGCTTACTGAGCAGGAAGTCGAGGAGCGCCTTGCCGCCCTCGGGGTTCCCGGCGTTGCTCAGCAGACCCGCGTACTCGACCTGACGGAAGCAGGTGCCGGTGGCGACGCCCGTCGGCGCGGTGGTCGGTTGCGGGTCGGCGTAGATGACCTCGGCGGGCGGGGAGGAGGCGTAGGAGACGACGAGCGGGCGGTCGCCCTTGGCCTTCTTGCCGCCGGCCGAGCCGGAGAACTCCTCGTTGTACGCCTGCTCCCAGCTGTCGACGACCTTCACGCCGTTCGCCTTCAGCTTCTTCCAGTAGTCCTGCCAGCCCTGGTCGCCGTACTCGGCGGCCGTGCCGAGCAGGAAGCCGAGGCCGGGCGAGGAGCTGCCCGCGTTCTCGGTGACGAGCAGGTCCTTGTACTCGGGCTTGACCAGGTCGTCGAAGGAGTCCGGCGGGGTCAGCTTGTGCTTGCTGAAGTACGCCTTGTCGTAGTTGACGCAGACGTCGCCGGTGGTGACGGGAGTGACCCGGTGCTTGTCCTGGTCGGCCCGGTACTCGGGGAGGACCAGGTCGGAGCCCTTCGCCTCGTACGGCTGGAACAGCCCGTTGTCGAGGGCGCGGGACAGCAGCGTGTTGTCGACGCCGAAGAAGACGTCGCCCTGGGGGTTGTCCTTGGTGAGGATGGCCTTGTTGACGGCCTGCCCGGCGTCGCCGTCCTCCAGCACCCGGACCTTGTAGCCGGACTTCTTCTCGAACGCGGCGATGACGTCCTTCGACGCGGCCCACGAGTTGTGGCTGACGAGGGTCACGGTCTTGGCGTCGCCGGAGCCCTGGCCGTCGGACGACGATCCGCAGGCGGCCAGGCCGCCGACCATGCCGAGCGCTACGGCCATGACGCCGGCCTTCTTGGTGATGCTCACTGAATTCCTCCTGGGTGACCAGGAGAAGACGCGGCCCCGCCCGGAACCCCTGGCGAGGGTCCCGGGCAGGGCGCAACAGCTCGAGTGGTGACCGATCTCCCTACCCAGAATGACCTGGGCCAGGTTCGGAGGGTCTGCGGCCGGTGCCGCACTCTCAGCGCTGTGGCGCTCCCCTGTCGGAATATGAAGATGTAGTTACGTATGACGTATGCAGCTGTCGTACGACGATGTGCTGACGTCGGTCAGGTTACCGCTCGCTCGCGGCGAGCTGACCACACGCCCCGTCGATCTCCTGCCCACGGGTGTCCCGGATCGTCGCCGGCACACCATGCGCCGCGATCGCCTCCACGAACGCCTTCTCGTCCTCGGGCCGCGACGCGGTCCACTTCGAGCCGGGCGTGGGGTTGAGCGGGATGAGGTTGACGTGCACCGGCCTGCCCTTGAGCAGCCGACCGAGCCGGTCGCCGCGCCACGCCTGGTCGTTGATGTCCCGGATCAGCGCGTACTCGATCGACAGCCGCCGGCCCGACCGCTCCGCGTACTCGAACCCGGCGTCCAGCACCTCACGCACCTTCCAGCGCGTGTTGACGGGGACGAGGGTGTCGCGCAGCTCGTCGTCGGGGGCGTGCAGCGAGATGGCGAGGCGGCACTTGAAGCCCTCGTCGGCGAAGCGGTGGATCGCCGGGACGAGGCCGACCGTGGAGACCGTGATGCCGCGCTGGGAAAGGCCCAGTCCGTCGGGCTCGGGGTCGGTGAGGCGTCGGATGGAACCGACGACGCGGTTGTAGTTGGCGAGGGGCTCGCCCATGCCCATGAACACGATGTTGCTCAGCCGGGCCGGACCTCCGGGGACCTCACCGTCCCGCAGGGCGCGCATCCCGTCCACGATCTGGTGCACGATCTCGGCGGTGGACAGATTCCGGTCCAGGCCCGCCTGCCCCGTGGCACAGAACGGGCAGTTCATGCCGCAGCCCGCCTGGGAGCTGATGCACATGGTCACCCGGTCCGGGTAGCGCATGAGGACGGACTCGACGAGCGTCCCGTCGAACAGCTTCCACAGCGTCTTACGGGTGGTGCCCTGGTCGGTCGACAGGTGCCGCACGACCGACATCAGCTCGGGCAGCAGCGCCTCCCGAAGCCCCTGGCGGGAACCGGCGGGGATGTCGGTCCACTGCTCGGGGTCGTGCGCGTACCGCGCGAAGTAGTGCTGCGAGAGCTGCTTCGCACGGAACGGCTTCTCGCCGATCGCGGCGACGGCCTCCTTGCGCTCGGCGGGCGTGAGGTCGGCGAGGTGCCGCGGCGGCTTCTTGGCTGCGCGGGGGGCGACGAATGTGAGTTCTCCGGGCTTAGGCATGGCTGTACCAGTGTCGCAGATCGATTTGGGTGGCCCGGGCCGTCGATGTGCGGGGAGGCCGTTGGCGGCGGTCGGTGGGCGTCGGTAGCGCCACATCGACGCTTGACCTGAAGCAAACTTGAGCTTTTAGGCTCCGTTCAAAGCCGCGGTAACCGATCAGCGGTACCTTTTCGAGGAGATTCGCCATGAGCGAGCGCACAGCCGACTTCGAGATCCCCGACCGCTACCGCTATGCCGTGATCCCGCACATCATGGTCGACGACGCCGCCGCGGCGATCGACTTCTACCAGCGGGCGTTCGGCGCCCGTGAGGACTTCAGGATCGATGCTCCGGACGGTGGGATCATGCACGCCGAGATCACCATCGGGCGGTCGGCCCTGATGCTGGGCGACTCCAGCGTGGACGAGGCGGAGGCCGCCTCCTTCGCCGCGCCGGCCTCGCTCGGCGGGGGCACGTCCGTCACGTTGCATGTCTTCGTGCCGGACGTCGACAGCCTGGCGGAGCGAGCGGAGGCCGCCGGCGCGGAGATCCTCCAGCCGCCGCAGGACATGTTCCACGGTGACCGCACCGTCATCCTCAAAGACCCTTCGGGCCACCTGTGGGTGTTTCTGACCCACATCGAGGACGTCTCGGAGGAGGAGCTCCGGCGCCGCCTGACCGCTGCCGGGTGACCGGTCACGACCCCTGTGCCCTGGACACGGCTGGGCCCGCCGCCCGGAGGACGGCCGGCCCTTGCCCACCAAGAAGACGACCGGGCCGTCAGCCGGACCCGACGAAGATCACCAACAGCAGCCACACCACCGGCGCCGTCGGCAGCAGCGAGTCCAGGCGGTCCATGATGCCGCCGTGCCCCGGGAGCAGCGTGCCCATGTCCTTGATGCCGAGGTCCCGCTTGATCATGGACTCGCCGAGGTCGCCCAGCGTGGCGCTGACGGCGACCGCGAGGCCGAGCAGCAGGCCCTGCCACCAGGCGCCGTCGTCGATCACGAACTGCATGCACAGCGCGCCGGCCACCATCGCGAACGCCACCGCTCCGAGCAGGCCCTCACGGGTCTTGCCGGGGCTGATGCGCGGGGCGAGCTTGGTCTTGCCGAAGCGCCAGCCCACGGCGTAGGCGCCGGTGTCGCTGACGACCGTCAGCACCAGGAAGACCAGGACACGCCGCGCACCGTCGTCCGCCATGAGCATCATCGCGACGAACGTGGCCAGGAACGGCACGTAGAACGCGGCGAACAGTCCCGCCGTGACGTCCTTGAGGTAGCCCTCCGGCGGCTCGGTCATCCGCCATACGAGGACCGCCAGCGCCGTGAGCGCCATGGCGACCCACGCACCCTCGGCACCCCGTACGTACCCGGCGACCACCATCGCCGCGCCGCCGATCGCGAGCGGCACGAGGGGCGCCTTGATGCCCTTGCGCTCCTCCAGCCGCTTGGTCAGCTCCCACAGGCCCACCACGACGGCGACCACGACCACACCGACGAAGACGGCCTTGACGACGAACAGCGACGCGACGATCACCGCGCCGAGCCCGACGCCGACCCCTATCGCGGCACCCAGATCGCGCCCCGCGGTCTTCTTCTGCGGCTGCGGCTGCGCAGGCTGGGGGGCGTCGGGCATGGGCTCCGGATTCTGCGGCACCGCCGCATACGGCTGCGCCGACGGATTCTCGCCGCGATACGTGTCGTCGCGGAACGGCTCGTCTCGGAACAGGGGGCCGCTCAGCCGAGCGGCCCCCTGGCCGTCATCCTGGTCTCCGCCGTGTTCGGGTACGTCGGGCACGATGGGCATGGGGCGAGTCTGCTGCGCGTAGTGCGCATCGTACGCGGGACCCGCCGGGGCAGCCCCCTGGACAGGCCCCTGGTCGGACGCCCCCCAGTACCCGGCTTGTGGCGGCGCTCCCCAGGAAGAGTCGTTCATCAGACCTCGAGCAGCTCCGCTTCCTTGTGCTTCAGGAGCTCGTCCACCTGGGCGACGTACTTGGCGGTGGTGTCGTCGAGCTCCTTCTCCGCACGGCGGCCCTCGTCCTCGCCGACCTCGCCGTCCTTGACCATCTTGTCGATGGCGTCCTTGGCCTTGCGGCGCACGGAGCGGATGGAGACCTTGGAGTCCTCGCCCTTGCTCTTGGCGACCTTGATGTAGTCGCGGCGGCGCTCCTCGGTGAGCTCGGGGAACACCACCCGGATGATGTTGCCGTCGTTGCTCGGGTTGACGCCCAGGTCGGAGTCGCGGATCGCCTGTTCGATGTTGCGCAGGGCGCTCTTGTCGAAGGGGGTCACCACGGCCATGCGTGGCTCGGGCACGGAGAACGAGGCCAGCTGGTTGATCGGCGTCAGCGCGCCGTAGTAGTCGGCCACGATCTTGTTGAACATCGCCGGGTGCGCACGGCCGGTGCGGATCGCGGCGAAGTCCTCCTTGGCGACCACGACGGCCTTCTCCATCTTCTCCTCGGCCTCGAGGAGGGTCTCTTCGATCACCACTTGCTCCTGCGTGTCTTGAGTAGGCCCGGCTGCGGTTCCCTGTCGGGGCGGCGGCCGGCTGCGTCGCGTTCTTCCTGCACGGTTCCCGACCGGCGGGACATTGTCCATCCCCCGGCCCGGCCCCGTCCCGTCCGTCCCCCGGACAGGTGGCGTCCGCGGACAGGGGGTGCTTCTCCGGTCAGTCCCGGCTGCCTTGGTCACCCACAAGCGTGCCGATCTTCTCACCCTTGACGGCGCGGGCGATATTGCCCTCCTTCAACAGCTCGAAGACCACGATCGGAAGGCTGTTGTCGCGGCAGAGCGTGACGGCCGTCGCGTCGGCGACCTTCAGGTTCTGGGTGATGACCTCGCCGTAGCCGAGCGCGTCGAACTTCACGGCGTCCGGGTTGGTCTTCGGGTCGGAATCGTAGACCCCGTCCACGCCGTTCTTGCCCATGAGCAGGGCCTCGGCGTCGATCTCGAGGGCGCGCTGGGCGGCGGTGGTGTCGGTGGAGAAGTAGGGCATGCCCATACCGGCGCCGAAGATGACCACGCGACCCTTCTCCAGGTGGCGCACGGCGCGCAGCGGGATGTACGGCTCGGCGACCTGGCCCATGGTGATGGCGGTCTGCACGCGGCAGTCGACGCCCTCCTTCTCCAGGAAGTCCTGGAGGGCCAGGCAGTTCATCACGGTGCCGAGCATGCCCATGTAGTCGGAGCGGGCGCGGTCCATGCCGCGCACCTGCAGCTCGGCGCCACGGAAGAAGTTGCCGCCGCCGATGACGATCGCGATCTCGGCGCCGTCCCGGACGACGGCCGCGATCTCACGGGCGATGGCGTGCACCACGTCGGGGTCGACGCCCAGGCCCCCACCGCCGGAGAAGGCCTCTCCGGACAGCTTCAGCATGAAGCGGCCGCGTACTTTGCCGTCGTCGCTCTTCTCGGCCTTGGTGGTCATGGAGATCTCGCCTCTTTTACGTGGGTCACACACACGAAGAAGGCCACTGCCGGTGGGGGCGTGTTTCGCATCCCATACGCGGCAATGGCCTCCTCGTCAGATCTGCTGTCGTCCGCCGCCACGCGCGCGTACGCAACGGCGTACGCGAACGGCGCCGACGACTGCTGTCGACCCTACCGGGGTCGCGCGTCCGTCGCGGTACGGACTCAGATGCCGACCTTGATGCGCGAGAAGCGCTTCAGGGTGACACCGGCCTCGTCCAGCACCTTCTGGACGGACTTCTTGTTGTCGAGCGCGTAGGGCTGGCCCAGCAGCGTGGCGTCCTTGAAGAAGCCGTTGAGGCGACCCTCGACGATCTTCGGCAGGGCGGCCTCGGGCTTGCCCTCGGCGCGGGTGGTCTCCTCGGCGACGCGGCGCTCGGACTCGACGACCTCGGCCGGGACGTCCTCCTTGGAGAGGTACTTCGGCGCGAAGGCGGCGATGTGCTGGGCGATGCCCTTGGCCACGTCGGCGTTCGGCTTGTCCAGCTCGACGAGGACACCGATCTGCGGGGGCAGGTCGGGCATCGTGCGGTGCATGTACGCGGTCACGAAGCCGCCGGAGAACTGCGCGAAGCGGTCCAGGACGATCTTCTCGCCGAGGTTGGCGTTGGCCTCGTCCACGAACGCCTGGACGGTCTTGCCGGGCTCGATCTCGGAGGCGAGCAGCGCCTCGAGGTCGGCCGGGGAGGCCTTGGCGACGTGCTCGGCGATGGCCTTGGCGACGTTCTGGAACTTGTCACCCTTGGCGACGAAGTCCGTCTCGCACTTCAGCTCGACGAGGACACCCGAGGTGTTGTCGTCGGCGATGATCGAGACGACGGCGCCGTTCTCGGCAGAGCGGCCCTCGCGCTTGGCGACGCCCTTCTGACCCTTGATGCGGAGCGCCTCGACGGCCTTCTCGACGCTGCCCTCGGCCTCGTCCAGCGCCTTCTTGCAGTCCATCATGCCGGCGCCGGTGAGCTCACGAAGCTTCTTGACGTCGGCGGCGGTGTAGTTCGCCATGAGTCTGTGAATCTTTCTGGAAGTCTGGAAGATCGAAGATCTGCGGGATCACGGACCTACATGGAGCTGCAGGTCCGTGACCATCCACCGACCTACGGGTGAACGGCGGGAGCGGATCTCATGTCACCGCTCCCGCCGTCGACGCCGACGGGACGGTCAGGCCTGCTCGCCCTCGGCGGCCGGAGCCTCGGTGGCGGGCGCCTCTTCGGCCGGGGCCTCGGTGGCCGCGGCCTCTTCGGCGGGGGCCTCGGCGGCGGGGGCGGCCTCGGCAGCCGGAGCCTCGGCGGGCTTCTCGGCGGTCTCGGCGTCGGCCTTCTTCTCGGCCTTCTCGCCCTCGAGCAGGTCGCGCTCCCACGCGGCGAGCGGCTCGCCGGCGGCCTTGTCACCCTTGTCGCCGGCAGCGGCGCCGGAGCGGGCGATGAGGCCCTCGGCGACGGCGTCGGCGATCACGCGGGTGAGCAGGGTGACGGAGCGGATCGCGTCGTCGTTGCCCGGGATCTTGTAGTCGACCTCGTCGGGGTCGCAGTTGGTGTCGAGGATGGCGACGACCGGGATGTTGAGCTTCCGGGCCTCGCCGACCGCGATGTGCTCCTTCTTGGTGTCCACGATCCAGACGGCGCTGGGCACCTTGGACATCTCGCGGATACCGCCGAGGGTCTTCTCCAGCTTGGCCTTCTCGCGGGAGAGGACCAGCAGCTCCTTCTTGGTGAGGCCGGAGGCGGCCACGTCCTCGAAGTCGATCTGCTCGAGCTCCTTCAGGCGCTGCAGGCGCTTGTAGACGGTCGAGAAGTTGGTGAGCATGCCGCCCAGCCAGCGCTGGTTGACGTAGGGCATGCCGACGCGGGTGGCCTGCTCGGCGATGGCCTCCTGCGCCTGCTTCTTCGTGCCGACGAACATGACCGTGCCGCCGTGGGCGACGGTCTCCTTGACGAACTCGTAGGCGCGGTCGATGTACGACAGCGACTGGAGCAGGTCGATGATGTAGATGCCGTTGCGCTCCGTGAAGATGAAGCGCTTCATCTTCGGGTTCCAACGACGGGTCTGGTGACCGAAGTGGACGCCGCTTTCCAGCAGCTCCCGCATCGTGACGACGGCCATGGCCGTATCTCCTCGAGTTCTCGGTTGTGCCGCGGAAGCCGGACGGCTCCCGCGCCTGACGCCCGCGACGCGCCGTGCCACTGGGGACCGAGGGGCGCTGACACGAGCCTTGGACGGCGTCGTGTCGGGGCGTGCGAAGTCGACCCGGTGACCCGGATCGCCATCAGAAGTGTACGGGACCCGCGGGGCACCGGGTGACGCGCCTGTCCACAACCGTGGAGCGGTCCACAGGGCCGGACGGCGACCGGCCCTGGTGCGGGAGGGTTCCGCCATGCGAGCGAGGCGATGTGTGGGTGCGTGTACGTGGGTTGTGCTGCTGCTGACCGTCCTGGCCAGGGGGGCGCCGCGACCGGCGACGACGGCGGTGCCGACGACGGCGCCGGTGGCGGTGGAGACGAGGGCGGTGGCGACGACGGCGGTGGCGACGACGGCGGTCGCGGTGGCGGTCACGGATGCCGGGCGGATCCCGGATCCGGCGGTGCCGGCCGTGGCCCGCCTCTGGCCGGTCGGCAGCCGGCCCGCGGTCCTACGGGGCTGGGAGCCTCCGGCGACGCCGTACGGCCCCGGGGGCACCAGGGTGGGGTTCCCCCCCCTCGGCTCGAGCACGGGACAGGACGGGGGTGGGGGGGGGGTGTTGTTTGT
>NZ_JBHJRX010000071.1:21018-39718 GCF_042268605.1 Streptomyces sp. NPDC056296
GGCCGGGACGCCGGTACGGGCGGTGGCGGCGGGAAGGGTGTCGTTCGCGGGGCAGGTGGCGGGCAGGGGCGTCGTCTCGCTGGAACTCACGGGGACGGGTGATCCACCTCTGCGGACGACGTACGAGCCGGTCGAGGTCTCGGTGAAGAAGGGCGACGAGATCGCGGCGGGCGAGGTGCTCGGCACGGTGCGGCCGACGGGCTCCCACTGCGCGGCCTGCCTGCACTGGGGCCTGCTGCGGGGCGACGTCTACCTCGACCCGCTGTCCCTGCTCCCGCCGTGGCTGCTCGACGGGGGCCCGTCGAGGCTGCTACCGGTGCTGGGAGTCCCGCTTCCGCAGGCCACGGGCGGTAGCGCCAGCAGCGCGGCAGGGACGGGCGCGGTCGGCGTCCCGTAGCGCCGGGCCGCGCGACACGAGCGGACGCGGACGCATCCCACAACGCCGGGCCGCAAACCCGCCCCGTGGCTGAGAGACCGCGTCGAAAGACCGCGTCCTGAGGCGCGCCGGTGTGAGCCGCCGAGGTTCTCGACCGCCTCGGCGATCAGCCCCGCACGCCCCGCAACGCCATGGAAACCGCCGCCTCCGTGATAGCCGCCGGCTCCTCCGCCGCCCCCAGCTCGATCCGCCGCACGGCCGCGTCCACGACTCCCTGGAGCAGCATCGCCGCCAGCCGCGGCTGTTCGTGCCCCATCTCCCCCAGCGCCTCGACGATCATCGCGATCAGCCCGCCGTGCGCCGCCCGGATCTTCTCCCGCGCGCCGGCGTCGAGCTCGCTCGCGGAGATGGCCACGACGGCGCGGTGCCGCCGGTCCCCGACGAGGTCGAGCTGCTTGCGCACGTACGCCTCGACCTTGGCCTCGGGGGCGGCCTCGCGTTCCATCGCCGCCTCGACCTCCGCGGCCCAGACCGGGAAGTCGACGGCGCACAGCTCCTCGACGACCGCCGCCCGCGACCGGAAGTACTCGTAGACGGACGACCGGGCCAGACCCGTCCGTTCGGCGAGGGCGGGGAAGGTCAGCGCCTCCGTTCCGCCGTCGGACAGCAGGGAGCGTGCCGCGTCCAGCAGGGAGGCACGCTGCATCGACCGGTGCTCGGCCACGGAGGCCGCTCGAATCCTTGGCACGTCACCACTTTACGGACGCACCACCCGGTACGGGAGTCACTCACCCGACCGCACGACGGCCGACAGGGTCACCGAAGGAGTCGATCGCATGCCGTAAGGCCAGCTCAGCGGCCAAAGCCGGCCAGCTTGGCGCGCAGTTGCAACACCGACTTGGTGTGGATCTGGCTGACCCGGCTCTCCGTCACGCCCAACACGTTCCCGATCTCGGCGAGCGTGAGCCCCTCGTAGTAGTACAGGGTGACGACGGTCTTCTCCCGCTCCGGCAGCGTGTTGATCGCCCGCGCCAGGAAACGCCGCAGTTCCCGGTCCTCGGCGACCTCCACCGGATTGTCGGCGGCGGTGTCCTCCAGCGTGTCCATGAGGCTGAGCCGGTCCCCGCCCTCGCCTCCGGCGTGCAGCAGCTCCTCCAGCGCCACCACGTTGGCCAGCGACAACTGACTGAAGACCGCGTGGAGGTCCTCCACCGCGATCCCCATCTCGACGGCCACCTCGCTCTCCGACGGGGTGCGGCGCAGCCGCGCCTCCAGCGTCGTGTACGCGCGCTCCACGTTCCGCGCCTTCTGCCGGACCGACCGCGGGATCCAGTCCAGCGCCCGCAGCTCGTCGATCATCGCGCCCCGGATCCGGGTGATCGCGTAGGTCTCGAACTTGATCTCCCGGTCGACGTCGAACTTCTCGATCGCGTCGATCAGTCCGAACACCCCCGAGGAGACGAAGTCGGCCTGCTCGACGTTGGGCGGCAGTCCCACGCTCACCCGGCCCGCCACGTATTTCACAAGGGGCGAGTAGTGCAGGATCAGCTGTTCCCGCAGCCGCTCGTCCCCCGTCGCCTTGTACGACCGCCACAGCTCGTCGAGCGTCGAGGGGGCGGGCGGTCGCACGCTGCCACCGTCGCGGGCGGCTGGGGGGATCGCCGCCCGGTCGGACCCGGAGGTGTGCTGGGGCATTCGTCGCCTTGTGCCGTTCTGCCGTGATGTAGGTGTGCCTGGGTGAGGCCGCCGGTCTGCTGTCTGCGTGGGGGTCCTCGTGAGCGTAGCGTGACTGGACTGTCGCGGTGTGCGAAGAGCGGGGTGGGCCCGTACGCAGATACGTTCCGCTGAACGCTCTACAGGGGGGACGATGATCGCTCTGCGTGATCACTCGAATACCCCAACTGCCAGAATTCCCAAGGGCGTCGGGGTTCCCCCGGACGGCCGAACACGCTGGGTCAACACGGGCTGCGGCCACCACGGACCGAGATCATCGCCTGGCGTGTCAACTTCCAGCCGTCGCCGTGTCGTTCGACGTAACCAAGCGCTCGAAGCTCGTACAGTCTCGCGATCGCGTCGTCGCGCGTGGTCTGTGCGCGTCGCGCCACCTCGTCCGCCCCCGCCGCTCCACGTGCGGGGAGCCCGGCCAGCACCTGGCGGGTGCGGGGTTCCAACAGGTCGGTGGGGAGAACCGGCCCGCGCCGGTCCGGGGGCAGCTCGCCCATGTCGCCGACCAGTTCCACGACCTCGGCGGCGTCGCTGACGAGCACCGCGTCGCCGCGCAGCAGCTCGTGCACCCCCGCCGACAGCGCGCTGGTGGCCGGCCCCGGCACGCCCATCGTGTGCCGGCCGAGGCGCTGGGCCGCCCGGGCCGTGACCAGCGAGCCGCTGCGGTAGGCGGCCTCGACGACCACTGTGCCCCGGGTGAGCGCGGCGATCACGCGGTTGCGCAGGATGAACCTGCTGGGCGTCGGGTGATCACCCGGTGGCAGCTCCCCGACGACCAGTCCCTGTTCCGCGATCCTGGTGATCAGCCCCGTGTGTCCTGGCGGGTAAGGGCGGTCGACGCCGCAGGCGAGGACGGCGGCGGTGGCGCCGCCCGCGCCCAGGGCGCCACGGTGGGCGGCGCCGTCGACCCCGTAGGCGCCGCCGGACACCACGACCCAGCCGCGTTCGGCGAGCCCGGCGGCGAGGGTGGCCGCCATGTGTGCGCCGTACTCGGTGCAGGCGCGGGCGCCGACGACGGCCACCGACCTCAGCGCCCACATGCGCAGACTGGGCCTGCCGCGCACCCACAGCCCAAGGGGCCTCGCGTCCCCGAGGTCGTCCAGCTGCCGCGGCCACTCGGCCGCACCGGGGGCCACGAACCGCACCCCCGCCGCCCTGGCGACGGCGAGGTCCCGGTGCGGCTCGGCCCGGCCCGCCCTGGCACACAGCCCGGCCCACCTTTTCCCGCTCACCCCCGGCAGGGCACGCCCGCCCGCACGCAGCCGCCGCACCACGTCCGCGACGCCACGCTCCCGCACCCACCGTCCACCGGTCTCGTCACCCGGCTCGATGACCCGGGTGAGAAAGACCCGGCCGAGGAGCTCGTCGTCCGCCTGTACACCACCCGACGCCTCGTCGCCGCCGGCCCCGTCGCCGCCGCCGGCCAGGTCGTCCCTGGTGACGGCATCGCCCGCAGCCGGATCACCGCCCTTGGCGACGGCGCTGTCCCCGGTTACGGCGCCGTCCTTGACCCACTCGCCGTCCCCGGTTAGGGCGCCGTCCCTGGCCCTCGCGCCGCCCTTGGCCCCCGCGCCATCCCCGACCCTCGCGCCGTCCCTGGCCCTCGCGCCGCCCTTGGCCCTCGCGCCATCCCCGACCCTCGCGCCGTCGCTGGCCATCGTGTCCCCGACCACCGCTCCATCCCCGGTCACCGCTCCATCCCCGGTCACGCCAGTGCTCCAAGGGCCATGGGAACGCCCCTCGGCACCCCCGTGCGCAGTTGCAGCGCCAGGGCGACGTCCCTCGCGTCGGGTCGGTCGTGGCCGACGAGGTCCGCGACGGTCCAGGCGACGCGCAGGACCCGGTCGAGGCCGCGGGCGGTGAGCACACCCCGTTCCAGGCTGCGCTCCGCGTCCTCCAGCGCACCGGGCGCCGCGTACCAGCGGCTGCGGAGCTCCCGTCCGGGCACCTCGCTGTTGGACCGCCACGGGGTGCCCGTGAGACGCGCGGCCGCCCGGTCCCGTGCTGCTCGCACCCGGTCGGCGACCGTCGCGGTCGTGTCGCCTCGGGGGCCGACCCCCGCCAGTTGGCTTCGCGTGATCCGCTCCACCTCGACCCGGAGGTCGACCCGGTCGAGCAGCGGGCCGGACAGCCTGGCCTGGTAGCGGCGGATCGCCGAGGGCGAGCACTCGCAGAGGTCCTCCTTCTGCGAGAACCGTCCGCACGGGCAGGGATTGGCCGCGAGCACCATCAGGAACCGTGCCGGGAACCGCACCACGCCCGCGCTGCGCGCGATGACGACGTGCCCGGCCTCCAGCGGCTGGCGCAGGGCGTCGAGCGCGTGGCTGCTGAACTCCGGGGTCTCGTCCAGAAACAGGACGCCACGATGTGCCAGCGAGACGGCTCCGGGCCGCCCGATGCCGGGGCCTCCCCCGACGAGGGCCTGCATCGTGGCGGAGTGGTGCGGCGCGCAGTAGGGGGCCACGTCGATCAGGGGTTTGCCGGGCGGCAGCAGACCCGCCACCGAGTGCACCGCGGTGACCTCCAGCGACTCCGCCCGGCAGAGCCGGGGCAGGACGGTGGGCAGGCGCTCGGCGAGCATGGTCTTTCCGGCGCCGGGCGGCCCCTCCAGGAACAGGTGATGACCACCGGCCGCGGCGACCTCCACCGCCGTGCGCGCCGAATCCTGGCCCACGACGTCGGCGAGGTCGTGACCGTGGTCGTGCTGTGCCGTCCCCATGCCGTGCATGCCGGTGGCGGCTCCCGTGCCGGGCATGCGCAGGCCTGCGAGGAGTGGGTCGGGCCGGCCCTGCTGGTCCGGTTCCTCCTCCGGCACGGGCTCGTCGGCGAGGACGGCGATCAGCTGGCGCAGGCTGCGCACGCCGAGCACCGACACCCCGGGCACCAGGGATGCCTCGGCGGCGGCGCACTCCGGGACGACCACCTGTTCGTAGCCGGCCTCCGCCGCGGCCAGGACCGCCGGCAGGATGCCCCGCACGGGCCGCACCCGTCCGTCCAGTCCCAGCTCCCCGATCATCAGGATGTCGGCGAGCACGCGGGGATCGATGCGCTCGGCGGCGCCGAGGACCGCGGCTGCGACGGCGAGGTCGAATCCGCTGCCGCTTTTCGGCACCGACGCGGGGCTGAGGCCCACCGTCAGCTTCTTCTGCGGCCATTCGGCGCCCGAGTTGACCACTGCGGCCCGTACCCGGTCCCGGCTCTCGGTCAGGCTCTTGTCCGGCAGTCCGACCAGCGTGAACGCCGCCACGCCTGGTTCGAGGTCGGCCTGGACCTCGACCACCACGCCCTCGACGCCGACGAGCGCCACGGAGCACGTACGCGCGAACCCCATCACGCCACCCCCCGCGCGTGCTCGACCGCGGGGGCGCCGCGCCGCGGGAGGAGGACACCGATCAGGTCGATGCGGACTCCGCCGGGCGGAGCCCCTCCGTGGGTCTGGATCCAGCGCTCGGCGAGCCGCCGCAGCCGCTCCGCCTTCTCGGGCGTCACCGCGGCCATGGGATGCTCGAAGGAGCCGCCCCTGCGCGTCTTGACCTCGCAGATCACCAGGACGTCCCCGTCCCGGGCCACGATGTCGATCTCGCCGGTCCTGCCGCAGCGCCAGTTGCGCTCCAGGACCGTCATGCCGGCCCCGGTCAGCCTGCGGGCGGCGAGTGTCTCGCCGTACTTGCCCAGCGCACCTCGTGCGTTCATGTCGGCACCACCTCCGGCGCCAACGATGAGGCCAGCTCAGCGAGCTTTTGGATCTTGGTGGACGGTCAGGCGGCTGTGGACAACCTTGTCACCCACACGAGTGACACCCATCGATCTCTCGTCGGGACTCAGCCGCTGGGAAGCTCCAGGTCGCTCTTGTTCAGCTCCTCGATGTTCACGTCCTTGAACGTCAACACCCGCACCTGCTTCACGAACCGGGCCGGCCTGTACATGTCCCACACCCAGGCATCGGCCATGGACACCTCGAAGAACACCTCACCCTGAACCGAGTGCACCTGCATCTCGTAGTCATTGGTGAGGTAGAAGCGCCGCTCGGTCTCGATCACGTATTTGAACAGACCGACGACATCGCGGTACTCCCGGTAGAGCTTGAGCTCCATCTCGGTCTCGTACTTCTCGAGGTCCTCGGCGCTCATGGCATGTTCCCCTTCAGCCGTGCGGTCCCACCATTGTGCGCCCGTCCCGTGCGCCCCTAGACGATTTCGGTGTCCAGGGTCACCGGCCCGGCGGGGGGACCTTCGTCGAGCAGCTTGCGCAGCAGCTCGGCGAGTCTGGTCGGATACACCGTCTCATGTGCCCGGGTCAGTTCCCGACACGTCCACCAGCGCGCTCCGGCGACGCTGCGCCGCTCCAGTTCGGTCAGCCCCACGGCCTCGGTCGCGGTCTGGGTCGTACGGGCCAGGTAGTACCACTCGTCCTGGTCCCAGCGGCGGCCCGCGAAGGGGAAGGAGCACCTGCGCCGCCACAGCACCGGGCCGAGCTCGATGTCGGTGATGCCGGTCTCCTCGACGAGTTCCCGCCGAGCGGCCTCCTCACGGGTCTCGTCGCCCTCCACGCCGCCGCCCGGGGTGAACCACCAGTCGTCGGCCGGATCGTCCGGTTCATGCCCGTGCAGCAGCAGGATGCGGTCCTCGGGGTCGAGCAGCACCACCCGGGCCACTCTGCGCAGCCCGCCCTCGTAGGAGTCCTGCCCGGCCCGGGTCGCCTCAGCGGACACCGGTGGGCCCCGTTCCGGTCCGGGTGCGGGAGGCGGCGGCCCGCTTGGCAAAGGGGCCGTAGGCGGCGCCGGCGAGGATCAGCACGGCTCCGGCGATCACCAGCGCGACGACCGTACGCAGCGGTCCCGGCGAGGAGAGGCCGCCCAGCTCCTCGAAGCCGGTCGGCCGCTCCAGCATGCCGTTCATGGGCCAGACCACGGCGTCGACGCGGGCGTCCACGGCACCGCGCGACACGGTGCCGCCGGCGGCGTCGGTGAGGTGGGCGGTGGAGTCCACGGAGTTGTCCCGCTCGTCGCCGAGCAGGAACAGGCGGCCCTCGGGGACGGTCACGGTCGGGAAGTTGCTGATCTCGGCCGGCGTACCGGCGGGCAGGTACGGCTCGTCGACGACCTTGCCGTTGACCTTGAGCTTGCCCTCCTGGCAGCAGGAGACGGTGTCCCCGCCGACCGCGACCACGCGCTTGACCATCGGGGCGTTGGCCCAGGTCGTGTCCTTGAAGACGACGACATCGCCGCGGCGGACGTCGGTGCCGTCGATGCGCTGCGCCAGCACCCGGTCACCGGCGTCGATCGTCGGCGTCATCGAGCTGGTCGGCACGGTATAGGGGCGGTAGACCACCGCTCCCCAGACGAAGCCGCCGAGGAACAGCACCAGGCCCAGCGCCACGGCGAGCCCGGACAGCCGCTGCCCGGTCCGGCTGCCCACCGGGCCCTTGTTCGTGCCGCCACCGCGCGGGACCGTACGTGTCGTGCTCTCGCCACCCATGGATCCGCACCTTACCCGGCGGTACCCGAACGGGGCAGCCCCTCCCGGGGCCCGGGAGGGGCTGGAGGAACCGCCCGGCGACGAACGCACGGCGCGTGGCCGGGCGTCTCAGTGAGGGCGCTCAACACGGGCATCTCAGCGCGGGCGCCCCATCGCGGGAATCTCAGCGCGGGCGCCCCAACGCGGGAATCTCAGCGCGGGCGCCCCAACGCGGGCGTCTCAGTGGGTCTCGGCGGGGGCCATGCGCCTGCGGCGCCACCAGACGACCGGGACGACTCCGGCGAGGGCCAGGCCCTGGGGCGCGACCGACAGCGCGGCGGCGGCCGACGACTGGGCCTGCAGACCGTCCTGGTCGAAGGTGTCCGGGACCGGCAGGGTGTCCCAGCGGTTCATCGGCCAGGCGATCACGATGGCGCGGCCGACGACCTCCTTGACCGGGACCATGCCGCCGTGACTGTCCGACTGGTTGTAGCGGGAGTCCCGGGAGTTCTGCCGGTGGTCACCCATGACCCAGATGGAGCCCTCGGGAACCTTGACCTTGAACTGACCGCCCTGGTCGTCGACGCTGCACGGCGTGTTGCCGGGGTAGACGTACGGCTCGTTCAGCGCCTTGCCGTTGACCTTGAGCGGACCGGTCTCCTTGCACTCGACCGTGTCGCCGCCGACCCCGATGACGCGCTTGATCAGGTCTTTCTCGTCCGCGGACGGCATCAGGCCGATCCAGCTGAGGACCGTCTGCAGCGCGTTCGGGTCGGGCGTCGGCTCGCCCGCGAGCCAGTCGTCCGGGTCGTGGAAGACGACGATCTCGCCGCGCTCGGGCTCCGAGCCGAACCAGGGGGTGAGCTTGTCGACCAGGACGCGGTCATTGATCGTGAGCGTGTTCTGCATCGAGGCGGACGGGATCGAGAACGCCTGGACCAGGAACGTCTTGATCAGCAGCGCGAGCACCAGCGCGATGCCGATCAGGATCGGCAGTTCCTTCCAGAAGGAGCGCTGCTTCTTGGCCGCGGAGGGTGTCGCCGGGGGCGTCCCGCCCACTCCCTCGTCCTGGGTCCCGCTGTGTTCGTCCGTCACCCTGCCGTCCTCGGTCCCGGAGTCGTGCCCGGAGGCCGGGGCGCCGTCCGTGACCGGGCCGGCTGTCTCCACGGGGCGTCCGCGGTTCTCCTCGCCGTCGTGTCCGGACCGTGCGCCAACCGCCACATCCCCCACGCCAACTCCTCACTATCTGCCGCCGCCCGCGCCGTACACGGTGCAGGCCCACCACTCCCATAACGAGCGGGAGTTCCGCAGGGGTCGGGAGTTGAATCATCGTGTCTGGATCGTAGGGGGCAACCCTATGCGACAGCCGGGGAGCGGCGGTCGAACCGGAGGCCGAGTCGGACACGGACGCATACGTTTTCGGTTCGTCCAAGGTGGTCCAGTGAGCGAACGGCCAGGCGATCACCATGGCCCGCCCCACCACCTCGTCCTCGGAGACGGTACCGAAGTCGGTCTCCTGGTGGGCGCGGGAGTCGGCGGAGTTGGACCGGTGGTCGCCCATCACCCACAGCCGTCCCTCGGGGACCGTGACGTCGAACGGCGCCTTGGACGGGGAGTCTCCGGGATAGAGGTAGTTCTCGTTCAGGGGGACGCCGTTGACGGTGACCCGTCCCCGGGTGTCGCAGCACTTGACGCGGTCCCCGCCCACGCCGACGACCCGCTTGATGAGGTCCTTCTCGTCGTCGGACGGCAGCAGGCCGATGAAGGCGAGGCCCTCCTTGACCTGCTTGATGACGACGGGGTCGTCCTTCTTGGTGGTCTGCTCGCCCTGGAGCCAGCCGCCCGGGTCGCGGAAGACGACGACGTCCCCGCGCTGCGGCTCGGAGCCGAACCAGGGAGTGAGCTTGTCCACCAGGACCCGGTCACCGATCTGGATCGTCTGCTCCATGGAGCCCGACGGGATCACGAACGCCTGGACGAGGAAGGTCTTCAGCACCAGCGCTATCAGGACGGCGACGCCGACCAGAAGCGGTATCTCCTTGACCGCGCTGCGCCTGCGACGGCGTTTGACCTTGCGCTGCAGCTTGCGCCGCTCGGCGCGGGACCGGCCGCCGGACGGCGCGGAGGTGCGCCGCGAGCCGGTGGGCAGCAGGTTCTCCGCGGGGCTGCTGGGCGCCCCGCGCGGTTTGCCCCGGCTACCCATCGGCGCCCTCCGACCGACGTGACGCACCGGCCGGTACGCCCGCCTCCGCGTCCGGCACGCGCGCGTAGGCGTCCGGGCGGTCGAGGTGGGTGGCGTGGTCGAAGGGCCAGACGATCCAGTCGGCGCGGCCGATCACCTCGTCCACCGGGATCATGCCGCCGCCCGGCGAGCCCAGGTGGTCGCGGGAGTCACTGGAGTCGGCCCGGTGGTCGCCGAGGACGAACAGGGCGCCGTCGGGGACGACGACGTCGAAGCGCACCGTGGACGGGCTGTCACCGGGGTACAGGAACGCCGACTCGTCGACCGACTGGCCGTTCACCTGGACCCTCCCCTCCCTGTCGCAGCACACCACGTGGTCCCCGCCCACACCGACAACGCGTTTGATGTAGTCGCCGTGCCCGAAGCGCCCGGTGCCGTCGAAGACGACGATGTCGCCCCGCTGCGGCCGGTCACCGAAACGGTACGCCAACTTATTTACGAGAACCCGGTCACCGATCCTCAATCCGCGCTCCATGGATCCGCTGGGGATCTGGAACGGCTGCAGCACGAAGGTGCTGATGAGCAGCAGGAACAGCAGCAGAGTCAGGAAGGTCACGGTGATCCGGCCGCCCGGCACCCAGTCCGTGATCCGCCCCGCGAACGCGGAACGCGACCGTTCCTCCGGGCCCTCCGGATCCGAGGGCTGCTCGGAGTCGGAAGGGCGGGAGGAGCGGTCGCGCTCCGTGGGCTGTGCTTCGGTGTCCATCGGGGCCAGATGTTATCCGGCCCCGGTGTGGACCTCGGAGGGCGCTCAGCTCTCGCGCTTCTCCTTGATCTTCGCCGCCTTGCCGCGCAGCTCGCGCAGGTAGTACAGCTTGGCGCGACGCACGTCACCGCGGGTGACGAGCTCGATCTTCTCCACGATCGGGGTGTGCACCGGGAAGGTGCGCTCGACGCCGACGGAGAAGGAGACCTTGCGGACCGTGAAGGTCTCGCGCACGCCGGCGCCCTGGCGACGGATGACTACGCCCTTGAACTGCTGCACACGGGAGCGGTTGCCCTCGATGACGCGGACGTGGACGTTGACGGTGTCGCCGGGACGGAAGGCCGGGACGTCGCTGCGCAGCGACGCGGAGTCGACGGTGTCGAGCAGGTGAGACATTTCGTCTGCTTTCCTCGCTGATGCCACAGGTCATCAGCGGAAACTAGGTGTTTCGGAATCAGGGCCGTGCGGGTCGGGACGGGCGTCGTGTCCCCCTGTGGCAGGGGCGCGCTCCGGACGGACGCACAACAGCGCCCTATTCTTCCATGCCCGGCGTCCTGCGCCAAAATCGACCGTACGGCTCCCCGTCCGGGTCGGGTTCCCAGCCCAGGATGGAGAGCATCTCGCGGTCCTTCTTGTCGAAGGCCTCGGGGTCGCACCGCTCGACCAGGTCGGGCCGGTTGGCCGTCGTGCGCCGCAGTGCCTCGTCGCGGCGCCAGCGGGCGATCTTCCCGTGGTGGCCGCTGAGCAGCACGTCCGGGATGCCGCGGCCGCGCCACTGCGGCGGCTTGGTGTGGACGGGGCCCTCCAGCAGGCTCGCCATGGCCCCGGGGGCGAAAGAGTCGTCGCGGTGGGACTCGGCGTTGCCCAGGACGCCGGGCAGCAGCCGCGCCACGGCCTCGGTGACGACGAGTACGGCAGCCTCGCCGCCGGCGAGGACGTAGTCGCCGATGGACACCTCGTACACGGGCATCCGGGTCGCGTACTCGTCGATGACGCGGCGGTCGATGCCCTCGTAGCGGGCGGGCGTGAAGATCAGCCAGGGCCGCTCGGAGAGGTGGACGGCGAGTTCCTGGGTGAAGGGCCGGCCGCTCGGCGTGGGCACGATCAGGGCGGGCTCGCCGGAGCCCGTCTCGTAGCCGTCGGCCAGGACGGTGTCCAGGGCGTCGCCCCACGGCTCGGTCTTCATCACCATGCCGGGGCCGCCGCCGTACGGCGTGTCGTCGACGGTGTTGTGCCGGTCGTAGGTCCAGGAGCGCAGGTCGTGCACGTGGACGTTCAGCTGTCCACGCGCGCGTGCCTTGCCTACGAGGGAGACGTTCAGCGGTTCCAGGTACTCGGGGAAGATCGTGACGACGTCGAGCCGCATTACGCCTCTTCCCCGGCGGCGTCCTCCGCGGCGGTGTCCCGCGCGGAAGCGCTGTGTCCATCAGCGACTTCGTCGCGGGCCGCGCGGTCGTCGATCAGGCCGGGCGGCGGGTCGATGACCGCGCGCTGCTCGTCCAGGTCGATCTCGGTGACGATCTCGGAGACGAACGGCACGTAGACCTCGCTGCCGTCGGGGCGCTCCACCACGAACAGGTCCTGCGTGGGCAGGTGGGAGATCTCGGTGATCCGGCCGACCTCGTCGCCGTCCTTGGTCACCACGTCGAGGTCGATCAGCTGGTGGTCGTAGTACTCGTCCTCGTCCTCGGGCCGTTCGTCCGGGTCGACGTCGGCGATCAGGAGGGTGTTGCGCAGCGCCTCGGCTCCGGTGCGGTCGTGGACGCCGGCGAAGCGCAGCAGGAGGCGGCCGCTGTGGACCCGGCCGGTCT
Organism: Streptomyces sp. NPDC056296; assembly: GCF_042268605.1. Classification (NCBI taxonomy): domain Bacteria; kingdom Bacillati; phylum Actinomycetota; class Actinomycetes; order Kitasatosporales; family Streptomycetaceae; genus Streptomyces; species Streptomyces sp. NPDC056296. The sequence goes on from NZ_JBHJRX010000071.1 coordinate 33,335, forward strand.
CGATGGTGAGCGGTCCGGCGGAGGCGGGGTCGGTGGCCAGTACGGCACCGGGGCCGAGCCGCAGCTCCGGCTCGTCGGTGCGGACCTCGACGGTGACCTCGCCCTTGATTCCGTGGGCGCGGCCGATGCGCGCGACTACCAGCTGCACTGTGCTTGATCTCCTGTCGGAACTGCGACGAGCCGGTCACGGCTCATACGACTACGGGCCGGGGACGGCCCAGTGGCCCTCCCCGGCCCGAGCCGGTGCTGCGTTTGGCGTCAGCGGACGTGATCCACGTCGACGAGGTCGACGCGGACACCGCGGCCGCCGATGGCGCCCACGACGGTCCGCAGGGCGCGTGCGGTGCGGCCGTTGCGACCGATCACCTTGCCGAGGTCGTCGGGGTGGACCCGGACCTCGAGCACACTCCCGCGACGCAGGTTGCGCGAGGCGACCTGCACATCGTCAGGGTTGTCGACGATGCCCTTCACGAGGTGCTCGAGAGCCTCCTCGAGCATGCTCAGGCCTCGGTCGACGTGGACTCGGCGGCAGCCTCGTCCTTCTTGTCGGCCTTCTTCTTCTGGGTGATCGCCTCACCCTTGCCCTCGTCGTCGCCACCGATCGCCTCGAAGGACGGACGGGCCGACTTCTCGGCCGGCTGCAGCAGCGGCGCCGGGGCGGGCTCGCCCTTGAACTTCTGCCAGTCGCCGGTCTTCTTCAGGATGGCGAGCACGGGCTCGGTCGGCTGGGCGCCGACACGGAGCCAGTACGCGACACGCTCGGCGTCGACCTCCATCACCGACGGGTTGTACGTCGGGTGGTACTTGCCGATCTCCTCGATGGCCCGGCCGTCACGGCGGGTACGGGAGTCGGCGACGACGATGCGGTAGTGAGGCGAACGGATCTTGCCCAGACGCTTCAGCTTGATCTTGACTGCCACTGGAGTGGGTTCTCCTGGTTTTGACGTGATTGGGCACGGCGAGAGAGCCGCGTGGGGTTGCGGTACCCGAGTGCCCGATGGACGCGTCAGCCGGAGGAGAGAGGGGTCCTGTGCGACTGTCGAGTACAGCTAGCCATTGTGCCACACGCGGGCGGACCCTTCGGACCGAGGGCGGACCGAGGGTAGACCGAGGGCAGAGGCCCGGGTCCGGCTGCCACGAGCAGCCGGACCGTCAGCTCGCCGCCGCGCCGACCACCTCCGGGATCCGGAACGGCTTGCCGCAGCCGCCGCACATGATCGGGGCCTGGGCCAGGACCGACGGGACGACCCGGACGTTGCGTCCGCAGTCGCAGACCGCCTTCACGCGCACCCCTCCACCGGAGGAGCCGTGGCGGGCGGCCGGACCGCGGAAGCTGCGGGCCGTGTCGGTCGCCGTCGCGGCGGTGTGCGCCTTCAGCGCGCGCTGGAGGCGTTCGATCGTCGGTCGATAGCGGCGCTTCGCCTCGGGGGTGAGCGTGACCAGCGAGAAGCCGCTGCTCGGATGCGGCTCCTCGGCATGGTCGAGGCCCAGCTCCTCGGCGATCGCCAGGAATCGGCGGTTGTGGTAGCGCCCCGCGCGGGAGGTGTCGCGTACTCCTCGCGCGGCGGCGATGCCGTGGACTGCCTCATGGAGCAGTCGTTCGAAGGAGAGTTCGTGCCCGCACGCGGACGACGACTCTCCGATCAGGGACTCGGGCGCGGCAAGATCGGGCAGCTCGGTGTGGTGCCGCTGAATGTCGGCCCACGCCTGCGCCAGCTCTGCGGCGAGAACAGGTGGTGTCGTGCTCACGTAATGACAACGAGCCGGAGTGCCGCTGTGTTCCTATTCCGGGGCATCCCAAATAATTTGCACGTACCCGTCAGTTGCCGCTGATGCGTCCCGACGAGGGCGGGTGCGCTGATCTGCGGAGAAGCCTCACAGCTCATACCAAGCTGGTGCGTAGTCCGACGTACGCGCCGGCGCGTAGGCCCCGTCCACGCGCCGGGGTGCGTGGGGCTCGCGGGTGCGCAAGGGGCGTTTCGGTCGCTGTCGGGCCGGAAGGGTGCCACCCGATCGGCCCATCGACGCGCTCGTCGATGCGCTCGTCGATGCGCTCATCGATGGGTGCGACGTTACCGGGTGTGCCGTCGGTGTGCGGCACCGCCCCGCGCCCTGCCGGTTCCCGTCACCGCGGGCGGTCGCGGGGCCCGTCGACCTTGGCCGGAACCGCCTCGCCGGAACCACCGCCACCCGCTGTCATCGCCGAGCGTCACGATCCGGCCATCCGTCGCAGCGGGCGGGACGGGGCTACCGGGAGTACCGCGCGGCCAGGCCCACGTTGCCGGGAAGTGAAATCTCGCCACTTGGGCCGGTGCCGGGCAAACCGGCCGCCGCTACCACTGGACGCCACGGCGAGCCCGGAGTTTCCTGGCATACGGGGGAAGTGCGAGCGCACTGCACGGGGGCCATGGAACCGGGCACAGCGGCAACACTCGTCGATTGGGGCGCTTTCCTATGACACCTACGCTCGTGCGGCAGCACTCATCTCACGCGGGGGCGACGCCTCGTGTGGACCTGCGTGCACGCGCGCGTGACTGGTCCGAGATACAGGAGCGGATGCTCGTACCGCTCTACGAGGCCGTCTTCGAGCGACTGGACGTGGGCGGCGGCACAAGGATGCTGGGGCTGGGCTGCGGTTCCGGGCTGGCCCTGCTGATGGCCGCCTCGCGCGGCGCCGCGGTGACCGGGGTCGACTCCCGCTCACCGGAACGACTCGCCCTGGCGCGGCAGCGCCTGCTTCCCGAGACGCTCGACGCGCCCGGTTCGCGAGGCACGCGCGCGCGTGCGGACGCGGCACGGGCGGAAACGGCACGGCCGGACGCGGCACGGATCGTCGAGGGCACGCCACGGGACGCGGAGGATCCGTCGGCGCCGGCGTTCACCCTGGTGACCGCCTTCGACCCCATCGGGTGCCTCGCGGGCGACTCGGAGGGGCTGGGTGAGCTGCTCGCCCAGGCAACGCCGCTCGCCGGGCGCGGGGCGGCCGTGGTGCTGGCCGGGTGGGGTCCACCGGAGCGGTGCGCCACGACGTCGGTGCTGCGGGTGGCCACCAAACTCGCGGACCCGTTGCGCGGCGCGGGCAGCTGGCGTCCCGCCCTGCGCGACGACCTGGAAGAGGTCGCCCAGCGGGCCGGGCTCAGTCCGGACGGCTCGGGGCGGGTGGCGTGCCCCTTCGGATACGCCGACGCGGGCAGCGCGGTACGCGGGCTGTTGTCGACCGGGCTGTTCGACGCGGCGATCGCCGCGACCGACCAGGAACAGGTCGACAAGGAGCTGTCTGAGGCCCTGCATCCGCACCAGCGTCCGGACGGGACCGTGTGGATGCCGAACGTCTTCCGGTATTTGATCGCCCGGGTCCCCTGACAACCGGTTCCGACCGGTTCCGACCGGATGTGTGCGGAGCCTGAGGGACTTCTTCCGATGCAGGTGTGAATGCTGTGAAGAAGCCGGATCAGGACTTCTGCGGTTTCTCCTGGTGGATCTTGGACCTCTAATCTGATCCACCGTTCGGGGGAACAGACACATCTGCATACAGGAGCCTGTAGTGCCGCACCACAAGACCGCGCTGCGCGTCGCCGCACCCGTCGCCGCCCTCGCCCTGGCCCTCACCGCGTGCGGGGGCGGCGACGACGCCGACACCGACGCGAAGAGCACGGCGAGCCCCGAGGCCCCGGCCTCTCCCTCCAAGGCGGCCTCGGGCGGCGAGCTGGCGACGGGCGAGAGCGCGACGGGGAAGGTCGCGGAGGACCCCGGCGAGGTCACCTACGAGGTCGTGGCGCAGAAGGTAGAGGTCGGTACCGAGGCGGAGGCCGCGAAGGCGGTGGCGGACGCCGCGGACGCCAAGGGCAAGGTGCTGGCCGTCGCGCACGTCAAGTACACGCACAAGAGCGGACCGGCCCTCACCGAGGGTTCCGACGTGCACGACGGCACCACGATCTTCGCCGACGGGCAGCGCGGCGGCGTCCTCATCGGCGCCTCCGACGACGCCCCGGGTTGCGAGGACCCCTACGACGTCGAGAGCTGGAAGCAGGGTGAGAGCCACGTCTTCTGCGAGACGTACGTGATCCCCGCGAACGCCACCAGCGTCGAGGTGCACTGGTCGGAGGAGGACGGCGAGCCCTACGTCTGGAAGTTCCCGCAGAAGTAGAACGTCCATGCGGAGGTGGAGGCCCCCGCAGCGGCGGTGCGCGGGCCTCACGCCTGCGGGCCGTCCTTAGTCAGCCGCGTGATCCCGGCGATCCGGTACGCGTCCGCCTCCTCCAGCGTCTCGTTCGCCAGCAGCGCCTCGGCCAGCGCGTCGAGCTGCCCCCGGTGGTCGGTCAGCTTGCGGACGGCTTCCGCGTAGCACTCGTCGACGACCCGCCGCATCTCGCCGTCGATGGCGTCGAGGGTACCCGGGGCGGCGGCCAGCCCGTAGGCCTGCTGGGCGTCGCCGGGGAGGGCGGACAGCCTGCCGACCTGTTCGCTCATGCCCCAGCGGCCGACCATGCCGCGCGCGATCCGGGTGACCTGTTCGAGGTCGCTCTCCGATCCGGTGGTGATCACGTCGTACACCACCTGCTCGGCCGCCATGCCACCCAGCGCGCCGATGATCCGACCGCGCAGGTACTCCTCCGTGTACGCGTACTTGTCCGCGTCCGGCGTCGACAGCGTCACCCCCAGCGCCCGCCCGCGCGGCACGATGGTGATCTTGCGGACCGGGTCGGCGCCCGGCTGGAGCATGCCCAACAGGGCGTGCCCGCTCTCGTGGTAGGCGGTGCGTCGGCGCTCCTCCTCGGGCATCACCAGTGGGCGTTCGGCCCCCAGCTGGACCTTCTCCATGGCCTCGGAGAGGTTCGCCTGCGTCACCCGGTCCTGCTTCCGCTTGACCGCGAGCAGCGCGGCCTCGTTGGCGAGGTTGGCGAGTTCGGCGCCGGTCATGCCCGGGGTCGTACGGGCGACCTGGGCGAGGTCGACGTCCGGGGCGAGCGGGATCTCGCGGGTGTGGATCTCCAGGATCGCCTTCCGGCCGCCCCGGTCCGGCGGCGATACGTTGACCACCCGGTCGAAGCGGCCGGGACGGGTCAGGGCCGGGTCCAGGATGTCGGCGCGGTTGGTGGCGGCGATGACGATCACGCCCTCGGCGCCCGAGAAGCCGTCCATCTCGGTGAGGATCTGGTTCAGGGTCTGCTCGCGCTCGTCGTGGCCGCCCATGCCGGAGCCGCCGCCGCGAGCCCGGCCGATGGTGTCGATCTCGTCGATGAAGATGATCGACGGCGCCACCTTCCGGGCCTCGGCGAACAGCTCCCGCACCCGGGAGGCGCCGACGCCCACGATCATCTCGATGAACTCGGACGCGGACGCCGAGAAGAACGGCACGCCCGCCTCGCCGGCGACCGCGCGCGCGAGAAGCGTCTTTCCGGTGCCGGGCGGGCCGGACAGGAGGACGCCCCGGGGCATCTTGGCGCCCATACGGCGATACGCGTCGGGGTTCTTGAGGAAGTCGACGACGTCGCTGAGCTCGCCCTCCACCTCGTCGATCCCGGCCACGTCCGCGAACGTGGTGCGCGGCTCACCGGCCTCCAGCTCGACCGGCTTGGGCGGCGCCTTGCGCCCCAGCATCCCGCCCGCGCCACCACCCAGCGCACCCCTCATACGCCGCGCGATGAAGACCCACAGCACCACCAGGAGCAGCATCGGGGCCAGCGAGATCAGCACGTTGACCAGGAGGCTGCGCTGCTGGACGACCGGCTCGGCCGTGACGGTGACGTTCTGCTCGGTCAGGTCGTTCCAGAGCTGGTCGTCCGCGAAGGTCGGCCGCTCGGTCGTGAACTTGGTGTACGTCCCGTCGCCCTCGGGGTTGTCCCGGGCCTTCTTCAGCTGGCCCTGGATCGCGTCGCCCTTGGCGTAGATCTTGCTGACGTTGCCCGCCTCGACCTGTTTGCTGAACTCCGTGTAGGAGATGGTCGGCTCGTCGCCCTCGTTGAAGAAGGAGAGCACGAGGTTGGCGATGAGGAAGACGATCAGCGCGGCCAAAGCCAGGTTCCACCAGCCGCCGCGCATCCTCCTGCCGCCGGGTGGCGGCTTGGGGGGCTCGTCGGGTGTGCCCTCGGTGCGCCAGGGCGGCTCGGGGGCCTTGCGCGGCGGGGACGGGTTGGTCATATCCGGACGTTACGACAGGAAAGCCGCCCGGGCATGTGCGTGTACGGCGCTGGGGGGGGGGACCCTCGGGGGGGGGGCCCCCACCCCCCCCAGAGGGGGCCGGCCTCCCCCCCCCCCCCCCCCCCCCCCCCCCCCCCCCCCCCCCCCGCCCCCCCCCCCCCCCCCCCCCCCCCCCCCCCCCCCCCCCCCCCCCCCCCCCCCCCCCCCCCCCCCCCCCCCCCCCCCCCCCCCCCCCCCCCCCCC
>NZ_JBHJRX010000072.1:0-38169 GCF_042268605.1 Streptomyces sp. NPDC056296
AAAACGCTCGGCTGGGATACCCCAGCCGAGCGTCTACGTGATCTACTCACCACCTGAAACCAGGCGGTGTTGCGACGACCCCTTGAACCCAAGGGAGGCGGGGCCCGTCGCGTCGACGCCCTGTTCCGTCTCGCGGCCGGACGCACCGGACCCCGCTGACCGGCGTCGATCGGTCACGTCGCTTTCCCGCGGCCCGGCCGCCGGACCGGCCCTACGTGCCCCGCTTTGCAGCCGCAGCGGTTACGGTGCTGCCGTACGTGATCGACAGGGGGAGGGGACATGCCCGGAACCGTGCTGCTGCTCGCGGCGTCGCCCGTGGGCAGGGGGTGCCTGGTGGACGCCGCCTCCGTGCTCCCCGTGCTCGCGGCCGTGCCGCCCCCCGTGCTCTCCGGCACCGACACCGCGAACGTCGTCGAGCTCGCCGACCCGCTGGAGCCGCAGGCCGTCCTCACCCGGCTGCGCGCCGCCGCGGCGGCCCCCGGGCCACTCACCGTCTACGTCGTCGGCCAGCTCCAGCTGGACCGGCGCCAGCGCCTGCCGCATCTGGCGCTGGCCCGAACGACACCGGCGACCGTCCGCTACACCGCCCTGCCCTGGCACTGGATCCGCGAGGAACTGCGGCTGCGGCCGAGCGGCGCGACGACGCTGCTGCTCGACCTGCACGCCGACCAGGAGACCTGGCAGTGGCTGCGGACCAGCCCGCTGGACTCCGGGCGCAACAACGCCGTTTACGGTCGCATCGCGCCGCCGCCGTCGAGACGGACGGTGGCGGCCCCGTCGTACATGCGGGCCGTCGCGACGATCCTGCGCAGCGGGCACCGGCCGCCGCCGGACCAGCTGCACCAGCAGGCGCTGGCCCGCGCCGCGGCCGAGGGCGCGGGCAGTGGTGCGGCGGCCGGCGCGGACCTGGTGCTGACGGCGCCGGGACCGGAGGCCGGCGACCCGCACGCCGTCATCGCCGCCGCCGTGCAGTCCGGGCGGCACGCGGACGCCGACGAGCTCGCCGCCCGGCACGAGCGGGCCGCCGCCCACGCGCACGGGCCCGCTTCCGAGGACGCGCTGCACTGGACGGAGGTCCGCGCCGACCTGGCGATGTTCGCGGGGGACCCGGTGCGCAGCTGCCGGGCCTGGCTGACGGTGGCCGAGGCCCGGCTGGGCGCCGGCCAGCCGCCGCAGGCCCCGGCGGTGGAGGCGGCCGTCGACCGGGCCCACCACCAGTGGGGGCAGGTCCGGGACGCCGGCCCGGCCCGGGAGCTGGGCGGGGCGCTCGCCGCGTTGCGGGGGCGGGTGCCGGGGCGGCGCGAGGGCGCGCTGGACCATGTGCGGCGGGAGCTGAGCCGGTTGCAGGTCCAGGGCTGACGCCTTCGGGTGCCGCGGGCCCGGTGTGCGCGCCCGCGTGCGTGTCACGACAGCGGCGTACGGACCCTCCCCTGTACGCAACAGCGGTGTCATGATGGTGAGTTATGGCTGAGGGGGACGGAGTGGTGACGCGCGGTATCCGCGTCCGGCTGGACGGGACCGCGAGCGAGAGTGATATCGACGCTCTGCACAAATGGCTCGAACGGGAGAAACCGCTCGCGGATCTGGCCCGGACCGACCAACTGCGCATCGACGAACGGAGCCGGACCGACGAGGCCGGCGCCCCGATGGGCGTCGGCATGGACATCGTGGTGGCGGTGGTCGGGGGCGCCGCGGGCGCGCTGTTCCAAGGAGTGGTGGACCAGGTCAGGCGATCCGTGGAGGCCTGGCGGGCCAACCGCCGTGAGGTGGAGGACGGCGAGCCGCCCGAGGCGCGCGTCGAGCCGGTGCGCCCCGACGACAGGTAGGCGGCCGGTGACCGGTTACGACCCGCGGGGGAAGGCGAACCGGGCGCTGTTGGTCGGAGTGTCCGAGTACGACAACACGGCGCCGCCGGACGGCGTGCCCGGCGATCTCCCCGCGGTCAAGCACAACCTGAACCGGCTGGGGGAGGCGCTGCGCCACGGCGGGGTCTTCGGCGAGCGGGAGATCACGGTGTGCCGCTCCCCCGACCAGGTCACCTTCGGCCGGGAGTTGTGGACGGCCGCCAAGGAGGCCGAGGGCGTCCTGCTGCTGTACTTCGCCGGGCACGGGGCGATACCGAACGCGGGCGACGAACTGTTCCTGCAGATGCGCAACGCGCGCGTGGTCGCGGGCGGGCACGCGGTCTTCCCCGGCGCGGAGATGTTCAGCACCGTGCAGGCGGTGCTCGCCGCCAGTCCGGCCCGGCGGATCGTGGTCGTCCTCGACTGCTGCTTCGCGGGCAACGCCGCCTGGATCCGCCCGGAGCCCCGCGACAAGCGGCGGGTGCTGCTGCTGATGAGCGTGCAGGCCAATCACCGCATCGACGCGGGCGGTCCCGGCACCCCGACGCCGTTCACCGCCGAGCTCGCGGCGCTGCTGGAGGCGGGCGGCGACGTGTCGTTCCGCGCTCTCGCGGACGATCTGCGGGCCCGGATGGCCGCCGCCGGCCACCGGACCGTACGCGGTGACGCCTGGGAGCCGGAGAGCCGCGCCGAGCCCGGGGAGGATCTGCTCCTCGCCGCCCGGACGAGGGCCGCTCGTCCGCCCGTACCGCCGCCGCCCCCGCCGCCCGGGCCGCCCCCGCTGCCCAAGCCGCCGGGCGTCGTCCGCCGGGTCCGGGCGGCTCTGGCCGCGCTGCTGGGCGGGGTGGGCGCGGCCGGGCGTGCGCTGATCCGTCACCTCCCTGACTCCGAGACGCTCCGGACGGTGCGGGAGGCGGTGAGACGGTGGTGGAAGCGGTGGCGGTGGCCGGTCACCTGGACGGCGGTGCTGCTGGTGCTGGCCGCCGTCGCGGGCATCGGCGTCCAGCAGCTCGTCGGCCGGACCGGCGGCCCTTCCTCCTGCGCCCCGCCCCTGGAGCTGCGCGTGCTCACCGACCCCGACCTGGAGCCGACCGTCCGGGCCGCCGCCGACGCGTATCTGACGTCCGGGGAGAACATCACCGGCGAGGGCTGCCGGCGCAGCGGCATCACCGTCTACAGCGCGGGCGCCGCCGACGCGGTCACCGCCCTGCGCAGGCAGACCGGCGCCTGGCAGGAGCCCCGCGACCACGACACCAACCCGCAGCGCGACGTCGGCCCGCAGCCCGACGTGTGGATACCCGGCTCCCCCGCCGACGCCGCCCGGGTCACCGCCGGACAGGACACCGACGCCGTGGCCGAACTCGACCCCGACGAGGAGCCCTTCGCGTACTCGCCGATCGTGCTCGCCGTCCCCCAGGACATCGCCGCCGAGGGCCGCGACGAGCGCACCGGTCCCCCGCTCAACCGGATGATCGACGACCTGCGCGACCGGCACGCGGACACCGAAGTACGCCGCCCCGACCCGGAGTACGCCGACACCGGGCTGCTCGCCACGATCGGCCTGTACCGCGGCACCGGCGACGCCGCCTCGGACCCCCGCCGTGCCGAGGACCGGGTCGCCCGGCCGGGACCGCCCTCGCCGACCGCCGCCGAGCTGCTGTGCGCGCTGCCCGACGACGACGCCGTCGACAACCGCACCGCGGCCCTGGTCCCCGAGTTCCTGCTGAAGAGCGGCGTCGGCTGTGACAGCGCCCGCCGCACCCCGCGCATGGCGCAGTACCCCGGCGATGTACCGGGCCTTGAACCCCTCTTCGTCCGCGTCCGCTGGCAGGGCGCCGACCGCGACACGGCCGACCGCGACCGCGCGGCGGACGGTTTCCGCACGTGGCTCACCGGCGAGGGGGGCCGTGCCGCGTTCGCCCGGGACGGCTTCCGCGCGAGCACCGGCGACCGCGCCCTGCTGGACCCCGACGAGGTCGGCGACGGGGTGCTGCGGGCGCCGTCGCCGCTGACCGAGTCCGCCGGACGGGACGCGATGGAGGCGTCCCTGGAGGGGTACCGGGGTGCCAACGGCCCCGGCCGGGTGCTGTTCCTGCTGGACAGCTCCGGCTCGATGGCCGGCCAGTGGGAGGGGCCCAGCGGCGGTCCCGGCCTGCTGAAGCAGTCGCTGGGCGGGCTCGGGGAGCGGGACGAGTACGGCGTGTGGGCGGTGTCGGGGATCGACGGGGACACGTACGACACCCTGCTGCCCTTCGGCCGGCACACCCGTAAGGACGCCGAGCACACCATCGACCGCGAGGCCGAGGTCCGGGACGCCGAGGCGGACCCGCGCGGAGCGCTGCGGGACGCGCTCGACGCCATGGCGCAACGGGGTGCAGGTGACGAGCGCCCCGGGCTGATCGTCTTCGTCACCGACGACGAGGACGTGGGCCGGCTCGCCGGCGACGGCTTCGGCGACCTGCTGGCCCTCGCCCGCGCGGGGGAGGCGCCCGTCGCGATGGTCTCGCTCAAGAGCGGCGCCTGCGACGAGGGGAAGCCGGACGCCCTGGTCTCCGAGGCGAGCGGCGGCCGCTGCGTGGACGCCGACGACGACCTCGGTGCCGCCCTGCACGACGAGGTCGCGCGCACCGGTACGGGGGAGGCCTGATGCCCGGAGGACGGCAAGGACGGCAAGGACGGCAAGGACGGCAAGGACGGCAAGGGCGGCAAGGACGGCAAGGGCGGCAACGGCGGTTCGCCGTCCTGCTGGCCCCGCTGCTCCTGCTCCTGCCGACCGCCTGCGGCGGCGACGGTGACGGCGGCGGCGGGGCCGCGGCGACGCCCTCCGGCGACGGCGACGTGCCCGGCGACATCGTGGTCGCCAGCGGCCGGGACGTCACCGGCAAGAACGGCATCCGCCAGCGGCTCATCGACGCCTGGAACACTGAGCAGGAGAAGGCCGGCACCGGCTACCGTGCCCGGCTCGTCGAACTCCCCGGCAACGCCGACGAACAGCGCAGCCAGCTGCTCGGCGCGCTCCAGTCCGGCAGCGCCGCCTACGACGTGGTCAACCTCGACGTCACCTGGGTCCCGGAGTTCGCCGCCGCGGACCTGATCAGCCCGTTGCCGGGGACGCTGCTCGACGAGGACGTCATCGCGCCCGTGGCGAGCACGGCCCGCTGGAACGGCAAGGTGTACGCCGCGCCCTTCAACAGCGACGTCGGCCTGCTCTACTACCGGCGCGACCACCTGAGCCAGGCGGACGTCGAGCAGACCGACCTGACGGGCGGCCTGGACTGGCCGGAGCTGAAGAAGCTGATCAACGCCGTCGGCGACCACAAGCCCGCCGGCTACGACAAGGGCTGGACGACCCAGCTCGCCGCGTACGAGGGGCGGACGGTCAACGCCGTGGAGGCGTTCGCGTCGGCGGTGCCGGGCCTCACGCTCACGGACGAGGACGGCGATTACGACGCCACCGTCGAAGAGCTGACGGAGGGCATCACCGAGCTGCGCCGCCGTACGGAGGCCTCGTACGTGCTCCCGGACGCGTTCCGCTCCGACGAGGCGGCCTCCCTCGGCGACTTCGCCGCCGGTCGCACCACCTTCCTGCGGCACTGGCCGTACGTGTATCCCGCCCTGCACCAGTCGTTCCCCGACGACGGCCGGCTCGGGGTGACCGCGTTGCCGGGGCGGGCCGTGCTCGGCGGCCAGAACCTCGCCGTGACCGCGGCGTCCCAGCGGAGGACCAAGGCGACCGACCTGATCCGGTACCTGACCGGCAAGGAGAGCGAACGCTGCCTGCTGGACGCCGGTTTCGCGGCGACGCGCACCTCCGCCTACACGGACGACGCCGTGACGTGCGCGGTGGGTGCCGCGACGCCCTCCGCGGCGCCCACCGGGGAGGGCGCCGACACCGTGCCCCGCGACGCGGCCGGACGCCCGGAGTACGCCCACGACATCCTGCTCCCCGCCCTCCGGGAGGCGGTGCACCGCCCCCGCACCCCGCTGTACGGCGCCTTCACCCAGACCTTCACCGCCGAGCTGGGCGCCCTCTTCGCCGACGACCCGCCGGGCGACGCGGAACTGGCACGGCGACTGGACGAGGCCCTCAGACGCGCCCTGCCGGACTGACCGCCCGAGCCGGCCCGCCCGCCTCAGCGGCTCACGGTGACCAGCGAGTCCGTGACCGAGTCCGTGACCGAGTCCGTGACCGAGTCCGTGATCGGCGCGGTGTCCCGCTCCGTGGCAGGCGCCGGCGAGTGTGCCGTGTCCGCCGGTCCCGCGTTCGCGGCCAGCAGCAGGCAGGCCACGGCGGCGACGGCCGCGGCGAGTGCTCTGGCGTAACGTTCGGCGGTGCGGGTGCGTTCGGGCACGGTGTCCTCTGTGGGGGCGTACGGGATTGTGTCAAGCACTGTCAAGCACTGTTAAGCGCGTTTAATCCGCGGTTTAACCTAGAGCCGTCGGAGTCGAACGGCAAGAGCCACAGGGGGAGTTGGCAGTGGGGGATCGTGACGACCGGGAGGCCATCGGCCGCCGGGTGCAGCGACTGCGGGCTGAGCGCGGGATGACCCAGCGCCAGCTCGCGGAACCGGCCTACACACCCGCCTACATCTCCACCCTGGAGGCCGGCCGCGTCCGCCCCTCCGGCGAGGCGCTGCGGCACCTCGCCGAACGGCTCGGCGTCGGCTACGAGGAGCTGGCCACCGGGCGCCCGGCCCGGCTCGCCACCGATCTGCGGCTCAGGCTCACCGAGGCGCGGCGCACGCTCGCCACCGACGGCGCCGAACAGGCGGCCGGGCAGTACACCGAACTGCTCGCCGAGGCCGAGACCCACGAGCTGTCCGAGGAACGGGCCGCCGCGCTGCTCGGCCTCGGGGAGTGCGCCGTGGAGACCGGCGAACTGGCCTTAGGACGCCAGTACTTCGAGCGGGCCGAACAGTGCCTCGCCGACGCCGGAGCCCCACTGCCCGCCCGCGTCCCGGCCCTGCGCGGACGCGCCCTCGCCCACTACCTCGCCGGTGAACTGCGGTACGCCGTCTACCTCCTGGAGACCACCCTCGACGAGCTGAACCGCGGCGGCCTGCACGACCCCGACGCGCTGCTCCTGCTCTACGCCGGCGCCATCGGCCCGTACATGGACATGGGCGCCCACGCGCGCGCAGCCCAGGCCGCCGAACTCGCCCTCTCCCTCGCCCCCAGCGTCGGCGACCCCGCGCTGGTGGCCCGCATGCACCGTTCCGTCGCCCGCACCCTGCTCGCCGAGGGCCGCCTCGCCGAGGCCGACGCCTCGCTCGCCAAGGCGGCCGAGCTGTACCGCACGCTGCAACTCCGTACCGAGCTGGCCAACTGCCACTGGATGCGCGGTTACGTCTGCGCCCAGAACGGGGAACTCCCGCGCGCCGAGGAGGAGATGCGGGAGGCCCTCGGCATGCTCTCCGCCACCCGCGCCGCCCTCTACAGCAGCCAGGTCGCCGTCGAGCTGGCCGACGTACTGCACCGGCGCGGCAAGTCGGAGGAGGCCGCGGAACTGCTGCACGGGGTACTGGACGACCTCTCCTCCGAACGCGGCGCCGTGCACTCCGCGGGCGCGCACCGGCTGCTCGGCATCATCGCCGAGGACGCCCGGGACACCGAGGCCGCCGAGGAGCACTACGTCCGCGCCCTCAGCCTGCTGGAACGGGCGGGCGCCGCCGGCGACCTGGCCGACCTGTGCCGGCTCCTCGGCGACCTGCTGCGCCGCACCGGCCGGGTGGAGGCGGCCCTCGACGCCTACCGCACCGGCCTCGGGCACCGCACGGCACCCGGCACGACGACCCTGGGCCCGGCGCCCGCACAGCCGCCGCTGTAGGAAATCTCGCAGCCGCCACCCGTAGGGCGGACTCGGCTCGGACGCGGCCTGGAGGCCGGTCCTCGACGCGACGGACGTACGCCGGGTGGAGCAGCCCGCGAACCCGTACGAGCAGCGCTGAGCCCCCGTTCACGACCCCCGGTCCGCCCTGGTTTCCCCTAGTCGGGCACGGGTAGTCGAGCCTGCGGCCGCGTGAGTGAAGGAGGCGGTGCGCGTGCGGCCCAGCGACGAATCCGGATGGTCCTCGGACGGGACACGCGCCGCCGAGGTGATCGCCGCGGAGGTGCGGGACGCTCCGCCGGGCGAGGTGCCGGGACGACTGTGCCGGACGGCCGTACGGCTGCTGCCGGTGACCGGGGCGAGCGCGTCGCTGCGCGGCGAGGGCGTGCCGGTACGGCTGTGCGCCAGCGGTGACCGGGCGACGTACCTGGCCGAGCTCCAGGCCACGCTGGGTGCCGGCCCCTGTGTGAGCGCCGCGGAGTCGGGCGCCCCGGTGCTCGCCTGCGACCTGACCAGCGCTGCCGACGCCGGCCGGTGGCCCGTCTTCGCCCAGCAGGCGACGGCCGTCGGCGTCCGGGCGGTCTACGCGCTGCCGCTGGGCAGCGTCACCGGGTGCCTGGGCACCCTCGACCTCTACCGGGACACCCCCGGCCCCCTGGCCGGCCCGCAGCTGCGCCTGGCGCGACTCGTGGCCGACGTCATGACGACGGCGCTGATGGCGTTGCCGCGCGGGGAGGAGACCTGGCTGGACCAGCTTGCCGGTGACCACGACGAGGTCTACCAGGCCGTCGGCATGATCATGGCCCAGCTGGGCGTCGGCGCCGACGAGGCCCTGGCCCGCCTGCGCGCCGACGCGTTCGTACGCGGCCACACCGTCCACGACGTGGCCCGCGACGTACTCACCCACGGCCGGCGCTTCGACCGCGACCATTAGCGGGCGGTGCCCCCAGGTCCAGGTCCAGACCCGACCCGGCTCGCCCGTCCGCTAGACCTGTGCCCGCCCCTGCCGCCGGGCTTCCGTCAGCCGCTCTGTCCCCACCTCGACGGCCGTCCAGGTGGCGTCGTCGGCCGGTTCGCCGGGGACGCCGTTGGTGAGGCTGATCGCGTCGTCGCCCACGCGTACGGCGACGAGGTCGACGGTGAGGACGGCACCCTCGGCGTCGACCGTCACCCGCAGGCCCTGCCGGGCGTCCCCCGCCTCCGGCGGCGTCAGGCCGGTGACCCGGACGTCCAGGGCGGTGCCGCGGGCGGCCCGGGCCGTGAACCGCCCGCACGTGTCCGGGAGCGTCCCGAGCCAGGTCAGCACCCTGTCGATGTCGGCCGCGCGGTACGAGGTGACCCGGTAGTGCAGCTGGGCCCCGCCGACCGCGTCGTCCAGGGCGGTCGTGGCCCGGGGGGCGATGGCGGCATCGAAGAGTTCCTCGGTGTAGAGGACGTCCAGCAGCCGTCCGCAGTCGGGCCGCTCGGCGGTGGCCTTGAGCACCTGGTCCCGCCAGGTCGCGGCACCCCGCGTCGGCTCCCACGTCTCCCCCAGGTCGGCCTCCGTGATCAGGGCCGCCCGCGCCTGCCCCGGGGTGAGCGCGGGGGGCACCGCGGACGAGGGAAGCGTGGCCGGGGACTGCGCGGTCGCGGGCGCGGTGCCTTCGGGCCGCTCCGCCGCCCGGCCGCCGGCGGAACAGGCGGCCACCGTCAGCGCCAGCGCCGCCGAGAGCGCGAGGGCGAGCAGGGGACGGGCGGCGGGGGCATGCTGCACAGGTGCCTCCTGGCGGGCCGGGGCGACCGGCGCCGTGGCGGATCGGTCGCACCCTCCACGGCACCACCGCCCCCGCCCCACCACCAGCGTGCGGGGCCGTCCGGGTGAGGCGCCCGGCGTAAAACGGCTCGCGGCGGCGTCCGCCCGCGGGTACCGTCACGGCCATGAAGCGCGCCCGCCATTTCCTGATGACGACGCCGGGGAGTGTCCCGGCGCGCTGACTGCTGAGCAGAGTCCGAAGCCCCGGGGCGAGCGCCCCGGGGCTTCTTCGCGTGGTGCTCGTCCTCCGTCTTGAGGAGACCACCGTGCACGACCAGGACCGAAACCCCGCCCAGGCACCCGCACCAGCGCCCGCCCACGACCACGACCACCGTCGGCTCGGCCGCGAACTCGGGCTGTTCGACACCGACCCCCTGATGGGCGCGGGCCTGCCGTACTGGCTGCCCGACGGGGCGGTCGTCCGCCACACCCTGGAGGAGTACGTCCGCGAGGCGGAGCGCCGGGCCGGCTACCGGCACGTGTACTCGCCGGTCCTCGGCAAACGCGAGCTGTACGAGATCTCAGGTCACTGGGAGCACTACCGCGACGACATGTTCCCGCCGATGGAGCTGGGCGCGGAGGAGGTCGTGCTCCGCCCGAGCCTGTGCCCCCACCACGCCCTGGTCTACCGCTCCCGCTCCCACAGCTACCGGGAACTGCCCCTGCGGATCGCCGAGCTGGGCGCCATGTACCGCTCCGAACCGTCCGGCGTGCTCGGTGGCCTGACCCGCGTGCGGGCCATCCACCTCAACGACGCGCACATCTTCTGCACCCCGGACCAGGCCGCCGCCGAGGCCCGCGCCGCCCTCGACCTCATCCGCAGCGCCCACGCCGACCTCGGCATCCGGGCCGCCCGCTATCGCCTGTCGCTGCCAGGACCGGGCGGCAAGTACGTCGCCGACCCGGAGCTGTGGCGGCGGGCCACCGCACTGCTGGAGGAGGCCCTGGACGGGCTGCCGTACGAGGCGGTGGAGGGGGAGGCCGCCTTCTACGGACCCAAGATCGACGTGCAGGTCGCGGACGCGGCCGGACGGGAGTCCACCCTCTCCACCGTCCAGATCGACTTCCACCAGCCCGAACGCTTCGGCCTGCGCTACACCGGCCCCGACGGTGCCCGGCACCGCCCGGTCATGGTGCACCGCAGCGTCATCGGCAGCGTGGAGCGGGTGGTGGCGCACCTGATCGAGGCGCACGGCGGGGCGTTCCCGGCGTGGCTGGCGCCGGTGCAGCTGGTGGTGCTGCCGGTCGGCGAGGCGCAGCAGGACCCGGCGTACGACCTCGTGCGGCGGGCCGGTGACCACGGGCTGCGCGCGGAGGTCGCCGGGCCGGAGCACGGCACCCTCGGCGCCCGCGTCCGGGCGGCGCGGAAGGTGCCGTACCAGGCGGTGATCGGCGCGCGGGAGGCGGCGGGCGGCGACCTGGCGGACGTACGGCTGCGGGACGGGCGCCGGCCCGGGCGGGTGCCCGGCGCGGAGCTGCTGCGGCGGATCGACGGCCGGGTGCGGGCACGCGGCCCCGAGCTGTGGGAACCCGCGTAAGCCCGCGTAGGGTCACCTGGATTCGCCCCCACTGAGCCCGAGGAGCCCCCGCAGTGACGACCGCCTCCGTCGACCGGCAGCCGATCCCGGTGATCATCGACTGCGACACCGGCATCGACGACGCGCTGGCCCTGCTGCTGGCGGTCCGCCACCCGGGGCTCGACCTGCGCGCCGTCACCTGCGTGGCCGGGAACACCGACGTGGAGGGGGTCGTACGGAACACCCTGACCGTGCTGGAGCAGGCCGGCGCCCCGGACGTCCCCGTCGCCCGGGGCGCCGAGCGCCCGCTCATCGAGGGGGTGCGCACCGCCCGGCACGTGCACGGGCACGACGGCATGGGCGACCTCGGTCTTCCCGCGCCCACCCGCGCCCCCGTCGACGTGGACGCGGTGACCCTGCTGCGCCGGGAGATCCTCGCCTCCCCCCGGCCGGTCACCCTGGTCCCCACCGCCCCGGCGACCAACATCGCGCTGCTGCTGCGCACCCACCCGGAGGTCACCGCCAACATCGAGCGGATCGTGTTCATGGGCGGCGCGGTGGCCACCGGGAACGCGACGCCGGTCGCCGAGTTCAACGTGTGGCACGACCCGGAGGCCGCCGCGATCCTGCTCACCGCCGGGGTGCCGATCACGATGTACGGCCTTGACGTGTTCCAGCGGGTGATCGTCCCGGGGCCGGACGTGCGCCGGCTGCGGGCGAGCGCCGAGCCCGGCACCCGGCTCGCCGGTGAGCTGCTCGCCCACCGCGGCCCCGCCACCGACGAGTCGGACCCCGGCGGCGGCCTCGGCGACGCGGGCGCGGTCTGCGCGGTGCTCGATCCGGAGGGCCTGACCACGCACCGGCTGCCCGTCGAGGTGTCGCTGGCACCGGGGCCGGCCCGCGGCCAGACCGTCGTCGACCGCCGGATCCGCCCCGGCGAGTCCGAACTGCACGAGGGAACCCGCGAACAGCCGCTGGTGGACGTCGCGTTGGAGGTGGACGTGGCGCGGTACGTGAAGCTCTACCTGGGGGCGGTCGAGCGCACCGGCGGGTAGCGCACCGGCGCGTCGCGGGCGCGCGGGTTCGCTTTTCGGGTGATGTGGACAGATCTATTCGTGTCGCCCGCACGCATCGCGAAGGAGACCGCGTGACCGTACGCAGCACCACCCGCACGCCCGACCTGTCGTCCAAGGACCCCAACTGGTGGCGGCAGGCCGTCATCTACCAGGTCTACCCCCGCAGCTTCGCCGACGCCGACGGCGACGGGCTCGGTGACCTGCGCGGCATCACCCAGCGCCTGACCCATCTGGCCGCCCTGGGCGTCGACGCCCTGTGGCTCAGCCCGTTCTACCCGTCCGAACTCGCCGACGGCGGCTACGACGTCGACGACTACCGCGACGTCGACCCGCGCCTGGGCACCCTGGACGACTTCGACGCGATGGCCGCCGAAGCCCACCGACTGGGCCTGAAGGTGATCGTCGACCTGGTCCCCAACCACACCTCGCACCGCCACGCGTGGTTCCGGGAGGCCCTGGACGCGGGCCCCGGTTCCGCGGCCCGCGACCGCTACGTCTTCCGCGACGGCCGCGGCGAGCGAGGGGAACTCCCGCCCACCGACTGGCAGTCCGTCTTCGGCGGCAGCGCCTGGAAGCGGGTGCCCGACGGACAGTGGTACCTCCACCTCTTCACCCCCGAGCAGCCGGACCTGAACTGGGAGAACGAGCAGGTCCGCGCCGACTTCCGCACCACGCTGAAGTTCTGGTGCGACCGGGGCGTCGACGGCTTCCGCGTCGACGTGGCGCACGCGCTGGTCAAGGACCTGACCGAGCCGCTGCGCGACCTCGGCTCCCCCGAGCTGAGCAGCGAGGCGGCGCTCACGGAGTTCGCCCCCGGCACCCACCCGTTCTACGACCGCGACGACGTCCACGAGGTCTACCGCGACTGGCGCAAGATCCTCGACGCCTACACCCCGCCCCGCATGGCGGTGGCCGAGGCGTGGGTGCCGGGCGCCCGGCGCGCGCTGTACGCCCGCCCGGACGAGCTGGGGCAGGCGTTCAACTTCGAGTACCTCCAGGGCGGCTGGGACGCGGTGGAGCTGCGTGAGATCATCACCGGCTCGCTGGCCGACGCGCACGCCGCCGGTGCCTCGGCGACCTGGGTGCTCTCCAACCACGACGTGGTCCGCCACGCCACCCGCCTGGTCCTGCCGCCGGACACCGACACCGACGCCTGGCTGCTGTCCGGCGGCCACGCACCGGCCGTCGACGAGCGGGCGGGCCTGCGCCGGGCCCGTGCGGCGACGCTGCTGATGCTGGCGCTGCCCGGCTCGGCGTACGTCTATCAGGGCGAGGAGCTGGGCCTGCCGGAGGTCGCCGACCTGCCCACCGAGGTGCTCCAGGACCCGATCTGGGAGCAGACCGGGCATGTCCGCAAGGGCCGCGACGGATGCCGGGTGCCGCTGCCGTGGACGACGGGCGGGCCGTCGTACGGCTTCGGCGCGGGCGGGGCGTGGCTGCCGCAGCCGCCGGACTTCGCGTCGTACGCCGTCCAGGCGCAGGACGGAGTGGAGGGCTCGACCCTGGAGCTGTACCGCACGGCCCTGCGTCTGCGCCGCAAGCTGCTCGACGGTGAGTCGCTGACCTGGTCGGACGACGTCCCGGCCGGGGTCCTCCGGTTCGACCGCTCGGACAGCTGGCGCTGCGTCACCAATCTCTCCGGCACGACGGTCGACCTGCCGGCCGGGGAGGTGCTGCTGAGCAGCGCACCGCTGGACGACGGCCGCCTGGGCCCCGACACGACGGTGTGGCTGGCGCTGTAGGCGGTCCGCGGGGATGTCCGCGGGGATGTCCGCAGCCGACGGAGGTCGGTCCACGGTCGCCGGTTCGCGCGAGGCGGTGCCGAGCCGGCGGCCCCGTCCTCAGGCCCTCGTCCTTGGGCCCTCGTCCTTGGGCCCTCGTCCTTGGGCCCTCGTCCTCGGCCCCCGTCCTCGGCCCGCGGGCTACCCGCTCGGGGGCGGGAGCCCGTCGTCCGACCGCCGGGTCACACGTGTCCGGGTCCGCCGCTGCCGAAGGATCCGCTCGATCCCGGCAGCCAGCGGCGGCGGTTCTGGTCCTCGCCCCGGCGGCTGCCCGAGTGGTGGAGCTGGTACGGCATGAGCCGTGGGCTTCCGTCCGCCGCGAGCGGGATCTCGTCGGGCTCCCGCGCCTCCCGTTCCTCGTGGACGGCGCCGGTTGCGGGGAGTTTGCCGTGGTCGTCGGCGTGGGGGCGTTCGGATTCGCGTTCCATGACCCGCATGCCCATGCGTACGGCCCAGATCAGCGCGCCGGCGATCACCAGCCCGCCGATGAAGGCGATCGTCACGTTGAGCGCGTGCGAGGACGCGGCCAGCAGTTCATACGTTGCCGTACTCATGTTCTGATTATGTACCCCCAAATGAGATAAAGCGCCAGAAATGTCCGGAGTGGCCTCCCGAGGGCTTCCCAGGGTCGCCCGCCGTGATTGAGAGCGGCCGGTCGCTGGTACCCGGCACACGGCGGCGGCGCCGTCCCCGGGCCCCGCCGCCCCCCGGACCGCCGGTGGAAGGAGCGCCCCATGACCGCGCCTTTGACGGCCGACGCCCACGAGTACGGTCTGGCCGGGGACGGCACCGCCGACGACCGGCCGGCGCTGCAGAAGCTGGTGGACGCGCTGGGCGACGCCACCGCCGCCGACGGACGGCCGCGCACCGTGCGCGTGCCCGCCGGGCGGTACGTGATCCGGGACCGGCCCGTGCTCTGGCGCAGCGGCGTCTCGCTGATCGGCGCCGGACGCGGTGCGACGTGCTTCGCGCTCACCAACCCGGGCGCCCCCACGCAGCCGGTCCCGCTGGCCTGGTTCACCACCGCCCAGCACGGTGCCGGGCGGGACAACCACATCGCCGACGTCACCTTCGCCCACTTCGAGATCGACGGCTCCGGGGTGCAGACCGAGGAGTACGAGGTGCTGGCCAAGGGCCTCGGCCTGCAGTACGTACTGCGCGGGCGCTTCACCGACCTGTACATCCACGACACCGCCGCCACCGGCTTCGGGTGCGACTTCCTCCAGGACACCGTCGTCGAGGGCGTGCTGGCCGAGCGGTGCGGACGGCAGGACCCCGGCGAGGACATGGGCGGCGCGGGCATCGGGATCGGGGTAGGCGGTTGGGGGCCGGTCGAACGGCTGGCGGTGACCGACTGCACGGCCACCGGGAACGGCACCAACGGCATCTTCCTCGAACTCCAGCAGGACCACTGGGTCCCGCCCCGCGGCATCCGCATCACCGCCTGCCACACCGAGGGCAACCGCTACGGCATCTCCGACTGGGGCGCCGACGGTCTGCTGGTCACCGGCTGCACGATGCTCGGCAACCACGTCGCCGGGTTCGACGTGTCGGCGCAGGGCACCACCAGCGTCGGCGGGCGCGGCGGCATCGTCACCGGGTGCGTGATCGACGGCAACGTGGGCGACGGGATCGCGCTCGGCAACACCCCGGGCCCGTACGCCTTCCGCGGTAACCGCGTCAGCGACAACGGGCGGTACGGCTACTGGCAGCACAACCTGGCCGGCGGCGACCAGGAGCCCGCCACGGACATCGTCCTGGAGTCCAACGACATCCACGACAACGCCCTGGACGGCATCCGCGTCGACGCCCCGCTGCACGAGCCGGCGATCTTCGGCAACCGGGTCCGGAACAACGGCCGCCGCGCCGCGCCCCTGACCCGCGGGGGCGGCGAGGGAGTCCACTGCGGGCCGCTGTCCCTGACCGACGAGAACGCCGACTGGCTGCCGGGCGGCCACCGGGGCAAGCGGCTGACGGTCGCCGCCCCGGACGCCGAGGCCGACGCCGGGGGCACTGCCGGTCCCACCGCCGGGTCGACCGCCGAGGGCGATGCCGGTTCCACCGCCGGGTCGACCGCCGAGGTCGATGCCGGTTCCACCGCCGGGTCGACCGCCGAGGCCGATGCCGGTTCCACCGCCGGGCCGACCGCCGAGGCCGACGCCGGTTCCACCGCCGGGCCGACCGCCGAGGTCACCGCCGATGCCGAGGTCACCGCCGAGGTCACCGCCGACGCCGAGGTCACCGGCGTGGTCACCGCCGTGATCACCGACAACACCGCCACCGAACTCACCCTCGCCCCCGTACGTCCCGGCGCCCAGACGGCCTGGCCGGACGGCACCCCCGGGCCCGGCGCCGCCTACCGCCTCCCGGACTGCCCGGCCCCGCGCACCGGCCTCACCGCCGCCGCGGCCATCACCCACCCGTACGTGCACGGCAACCGCGTCCGGGACGACGGGCACCCGCGCACTCAGACGCACGCCCTGTGGATCGCGCACGAGGCCACCTGGACCGGCGGCCGGGTGTCCGGCAACGACTTCGGCGGCAACGCCTCGGCGGCGACCCGCTTCGACTCGGCGCCGAGCGGCGGTCGCTGGCGGGACAACGACGGCTGACGCCCCCGCCCCTTGTCGTCGCTGCCGGGAGGGGTCACGCCGCCCGCCGCCTCACGGTGCCCGCAGCGCGTCCACCGCGATCCGGGCCGCCGTGCCGATCACCGCGTCCGCCGCAGGGAGTACGGCCGCGGTGTGGGCGGTGCGGGTGAAGACGGCCACGGCGTAGCGGCCGCCGTCGGGGTATTCGACGACGCCGATCTCGTTGCGCAGGGTCGGCAGGCTGCCGGTCTTGCCGGCCACGTGGACGTCGTCGAAGGGGAATCCCGAGGCCAGGCGGTGCGGCCAGACCTGGAGGCCCATGACGCGGCGCGCGGCGGCGCCGTACTCGGGCGGGCAGGCCTCGTCCCGCCAGAGGGCGGTGAGCAGGCGGGTCATGTCGCGGGGGGTGCTGCGGTTGGTGCGGGCCGGGTCCAGGGCGCGGAGCCGGGTGATGACGTGCGGGTCGGTCAGCGCCCGGGTACCGGCGGGACCGGCGTCCTCGCGCATGGTGCCGAGCATCTCGCCGAAGCCGTACACCGCCCGCGTGCGGGTGAGGCCGAGCCGGTCCGTGGTGCGGTTGACGGCGTCCAGACCGACCCGGCGCAGCAGCAGGTCGGCGGCGGTGTTGTCGCTGACGGACATCATCAGGAACGCCGCGTCGCGCAGCGACAGCCGGACCGGGTCCAGCATGGCCGCCAGCCCCGTGGGCCCCGGGGTGCGTCCGGCAGGCGGGCACTCGACCTGCTCGGTGAGGTCCAGCGCCCCGGCCGCCGCCAGCTCGTGCAGCGTCACCAGCACACACACCTTGTGGACACTGGCCGTGCACACCGGCTGGTCCGCCCCGGTCCCGACCTGCGCACCGGAGTCGATGTCGACGGCGTGCAGCCACCCGGTGACCCCGGCGTCGGCGAAGGCGGCCTGGAGGCGTCCGGTAACGATGTCGGTCACAGCCAGAACTCCGATGCCGGGCGAAGGTGCAGCGGCCGGGCGGGTGCCTCGGAACGGGCGCCCGCGGTGGTGCGCAGGGCGTGCGTGGCCGCGTCCGCGAAGGCGCCGACGGCGGCGTCGCCGCGCCCCTTGGGCCAGGCCACGGAGTGCCGCCAGGCCAGCGGCGCCCCGGCCAGGGGGCGCCACACCAGGTCCCCGTCGGCGGGGGAGGCGAGCTGGGTGTCGCGGGGGCCCAGGGCGACGGCGCCGGACGACAGCACCAGGCCGCGTACGAAGCTGGCGCCCTGGCCGTGCCGTACGGCGGCGGGCGTGTAGCCGCCCCGCGCGCAGGCGGTGAGCAGGTCGTCGTAGACCGCGGGCGCGCCGGCGCGCGGGAAGAGGACCAGGTCGTAGCCGGTGAGGGAGGCGAGCGGCACCTCGTCCAGCTCCGCCTGGGCGGCACCGCGCGGCAGCAGCACGCCGAGGTCGCGGCGCAGGACCGGGCCCAGCTCCAGGCCGGTGACGTCGCACGGGTGGTGGATGAGGCCGACGTCCAGTTCGTGGGCGGCGAAGGAGGCGAGCTGCTGGGCGGTGGACAGCTCGTGCAGCTCCAGCTCCAGGCCGGCGTGCCGGCGCCGGAAGTCCGCCAGGAGCGCGGCGACGGTCTCGCCGGAGATGTCGGGGGACAGGGCGGCGCGCAGCAGGCCGGTCTCGCCGTCCCGGATCCGGCGCGCGGCGGCCCGGAAGGACTCGGAGCGGGCGAGCAGCTCACGGGCCTCGGCGAGCAGCAGCGTGCCCGCCTCGGTGATCGCCACCTGGCGGCTGGTGCGCTCGAAGAGCCGGACGCCCAGTTCCCTCTCCAGCCGCTGGATGCGCTGCGACAGGGGCGGCTGGGCCATGCCGAGGCGGGCCGCGGCGCGCCCGAAGTGTGACTCTTCTGCAACAGCCACAAAGCACTCCAGGTGCCGCACCAGGTCCACAACCAGTAATCATATCGGGGATTGATCGATCCGACATCTATATCAATCTTGGACAGAGGGCCGGTGGGGTTGCTGTCCTCGGGACATGCGCTCCTTCCGTGACCTCTCGCTCGGCCCGCGCCGGTGGCCCGCCGCGCTCGCCCTCGCCCTCACTCTCCCCCTGGCCGGCTGCGCCACCGAGTCCGGTGGTCGGGATTCCGGAAGCCCGGACTCGGCGCCGTCGGCGAGCAGCACGTCCCGTCCCGGGGCCACGGCATCCGCGGCGCCGGAGGAGGTCCGCGGACAGCTGCGGGCCGACGGCCACACCCGCCGGTATCTCCTGCACCGGCCCGTCGCCGCCGACGACGGCCGAAGGCCCCTCGTCATCGCCTTCCACGGCCGCGGCGCCGACGCCGCCGAGATGCGCGAGAAGAGCCGGCTGGAGAAGGCCGCCGGGGCGCGCGGCATGCTGGTCGCCTACCCCGAGGGACTCGACAAGGGCTGGGGCGCGGGCGAGCAGGCGACCGAGCGGCGCCCGGATCCCGACCTCGACGTGCGGTTCACCGAGGCACTGATCAAGCACCTGGTGCGCACCGAGCGGGCCGACCCCGAGCGGGTCTACGTCGCCGGGTTCTCCAACGGCGGCTCGATGGCGCTGCGCATGGCCGCCGAGCGTCCCGGTCTGCTGGCGGGAGCGGCCTCGGTCTCCGGGCAACTGCCCGCGGGCGCCGCCGCGGTCGAGCCCACGGGGCCCGTCCCCGTCATGGTCGTCTACGGCGCCGACGACCCCGTACGCCCCCTCGCGGGCTGGCCCTCGCCGCCGCCGGACCCCGAGGAGCCGATCCTGCCGAGCCTGTCCGCCCGGGACAGCGCGGAGGCGTTCGCGTCGGCGGGCGGCGCGGGCGAGCCGGTCACGGAGGACAGGAAGGGCTACGACCGGACCGTCTGGCGCCTGAAGGAGGACCCGGACGCCCCCGACGCCCCCGACGCCTCCGGCACCCCCGATGCCTCCGACGCCCCCGACGACGGCCGGGAGGCCACGGTCCAGCTCCTGGTCGTCGACGACGCCGGTCACACCTGGCCGGGTTCGTCGATCCCCCCGCCCAAGGGGTTCGGCCCCACCAGCAAGGCCCTGAACGCCACCGACACGATCCTCGACTTCTTCGCCGCCGCCTGACCGACGAGGCGGCCGCCCGACCCGACCCACGGACAGGAACCCCGATGCCGGACTCCCCTTACTTCACCCCTCCGCCCCGCCGCCGCCCGCGCAACGGCGTGCGGGCCGTCGCCGCGGTGGGGGTCGTGCTCGCCATCGCCGCGGGCGGCTCCTACGCCGCCGGGTTCGGTCCCTTCGCACGCGGCGACGACGGTCCCGACCCCGCCGCGATGAAGCAGGCGCGCGCGTTCCTCGCCGACTGGGCCGCCGGACGCCTGCCGAGCGCGGCCGGCCGCACCACCAGACCCGGCACGGCGCAGGAGGTGCTGCAGAGCTTCACCGCGGGCCTCGACATCGACAAGCCGCGGCTGACGGCGGCGGGGGAGGCCAAGGAGGCCGAGGACGGCACCCTCGGCGTCCCCTTCACCGCGAAGATGCCGGTCACGGGCCTGGGCACCTGGTCGTACGAGTCGCGACTGCCGCTGCGCGAACAGGAGGACGGCGGCTGGAAGGTGGACTGGCGGCTGTCCCTGGTGCACCCGCGGCTGAGCGACACGGAGAAGTTCCGGCTGGAGCGCGAGGAGACGACCCCGCCGAACGTCACCGACCGCGACGGGACCTCGCTCTCGGGCGGCGAGTACCCGTCCCTGACCCCGCTCCTCGGCCGGCTCGCCGGCGGCTCCGGTGGCGGACCGCGCGGCGCGGTCGAGCTGATCGACCGGGCCACCGGTGAGACCGTGCGCACCGAGGCGACCTTCGGGAAGCGGCCCGACCCGGCGAGGGACGGCAAGCCCGTCCGCACCACCCTGGACGCCACCTGGCAGGGCGCCGCCGAGCAGGCCCTCACCGAGGCCGACGGCAAGAACGCCGCCCTCGTCGCCCTGCGCATCGACAACGGCGAGGTCCTCGCCCTCGCCAACTCCCCCGCCACCGGCTTCAACCGCGCCGCCTCCGGCACCTACGCGCCCGGCTCCACCTGGAAGATCGTCACCAGCAGCGCGCTGCTGCTCAAGGGCGCGGTCGAGCCCGACGACGTCGTGGACTGCCCCAAGTACCTGACCGTCGGCAAGGAGTTCCACAACGTCGAGACGTCCGAGTACCCCGGCGCCACCTTCCGCAAGGACTTCACCGAGTCGTGCAACACCGCGTTCATCAGCCTGCGCGACAAGCTCGACGACGGGGAGCTGGGCAAGGTCGCCCGCACCTACTTCGGGGTCGGCCAGGAGTGGCACATCGGCATTCCGACGTACGACGGCTCCGTGCCGGTACCCAAGGACGAGACGGAGAAGGCCGCGTCGATGATCGGGCAGGGCCGCGTCCAGGCCAACCCCCTGATCATGGCGTCGGTGACGGCCACCGCGGTCTCCGGCGAGTTCCACCAGCCGTCCGTCACCGCCGTCACCGCCGGGACCGCCGGGAACCCGGACGAGACCCGCACCGAGCCGCTCCCCGACGAGGTCGTCACCCAGCTGCGCGAACTGATGCGGGCCACCGTCACCGACGGTACCGCGCACGCCCTGGCCGACCTGCCCGGCGAGATCGGCGCGAAGACCGGTACCGCCGAGGTCTCCGACGACCAGGACAACAACGGCTGGCTCGTCGCCCACCGCGGCAACGTGGCCGTCGCCGTCGTGGTCGAGGAGGGCGTCACGGGCGGCGGCTCGGCGGGACCGGTCGTGCACAGCCTGCTGTCGGCCGTACCGGAGGACCCGTCCTGAGCCGTTCGGGATGCGGCCGACGGGGCGCCGAGGCGGTGGTGGAGGCCGTGGCCGAACGGTGAACGTAAAAACGGGGAGCGCTCCCCACTGATGGCCTCGACGATAGCATCGGCACCGCTGGCTCGGGGAGCACTCCCCGTTTCGTACGACCCGGAGGGTGAGGGATGAGCGTCGGCGCACGCGACGGAGCGCCCCGGCAGCGACGCGACGCGCGGCGCAACCGGGAGCTTCTGCTGGAGGCGGCCCACGAGGTGTTCACCGAGGAGGGCCTGGACGCGCCGCTGGACGTGATCGCGCGCCGGGCGGGCGTCGGCAACGCGACGCTCTACCGCCACTTCCCCACCCGTGCCGCGCTCGTGGACGCCGTCTTCCGCGACTCGCTGACGGGCACGATGGACGCCGGCGAGCGGGCCAGGAACGCCACGGACGCCTGGGCGGGCCTCACCGCCTATCTCGACGCGGTCTTCGACACCCTGGCCGCCGACCGCGGCACCAACGACCTCATGACCACGCACCTGCGGGGCGTCGACAGCCTGGAGGCCGTGCACGAGCACAACCGCAGGACCGTGGACTCGCTGCTGTCCCGCTGCCGAGACGAGGGCACCGTCCGCGCCGACGTCACCACCGAGGACGTCCTGTTCGCGCTCGCGGCACTGGGCCGTGCCGTCCCGGCCCTGACCGCCGCTACCGCGCCGGACGCCTG
Organism: Streptomyces sp. NPDC056296; assembly: GCF_042268605.1. NCBI lineage: Bacteria > Bacillati > Actinomycetota > Actinomycetes > Kitasatosporales > Streptomycetaceae > Streptomyces > Streptomyces sp. NPDC056296. Next base: position 21,892 of record NZ_JBHJRX010000072.1, read on the forward strand.
GCGCCGTCCCCTCGCCCTGCTCCTCGGCGGCCTGCGCACCGCGCCGGTCCCGCCGCCCCTGCCCGCCCCCGCGCTCACCGCCGCCGAACTCGGCGACGTCCTGCGGGAGATGGGCCCGCACCGCACACGCGGTGGCGATCGCGAGGCCGACGCGTGAGGTGAGGTCGCTCAGCCCTGGGAAGCGGGCGTCGCCGGCCCGCCGTCCCCGGTGCCCTCGCGGCGGACCGCCTCACCCCGGATGACACGCGGCGCCTCCCGGTCCTCGGCGGGCGTCCCCTCCTCGGCCTTCGCCGCGCGGGCCTCGGCCTTGAGGATGCGGGCCGACTTGCCCGCCGAGCGGGTCAGCTCCGGGAGCTTCCTGGCGGCGAGGACGGCAATGACGACGATGAGAATGATCGCGAGCTCGCTCAGTCCGAACACGGCGCTCCCCTGTGGACGTACGGTGCGGGCCCGCGGCACGGGCCCGCACGGAATCTACGGCAAAACCGGCGAACGTCGGAGGCCGAACTCGTGCGGCGGCAGATCCTTCTACACCTTTGTAGAAATTATCAGCCGTCTCCTCCGTCGTCCCCGAAGCCGCCGCCGAAGCCGCCCTCGCCCTCGTCCTCGCCCTCGAAGAAGTCCCCCACCTCGTCGACGACCTCGGCCGCCACCATCCCGCCGGCGACCCCCACCGCGAGCCCGGTCGCGCCCGCCGCGACGGCGGTGCCGGACCCTGACCCGGACCCCCCGGACCCCCCGGACAGGGCCCCGGACTCGTGCCCGTACACCGCGTGGGAGCCGTACGACGCCCGGTGCTCGACCAGCTCCCGGACCCAGCCGTCGACGAGGGCGTTCCAGTCCTGCGGCCCGGCCGGCCCCTCGTGGGAGACGGTGAAGCGGCTGAGGGCGTCGTGGCCGTCGGAGAACGGGCCGCCGCGCTTGTCCGCCTCCAGGACCACCTCCAGGGCGCCGGGCACGGCCAGGAAGGTCAGCTCGATCTCGTTGACCTGGTGGGCGTACCGCGGGGGCGGGATGAGCTCGATCTCCTGGTAGAAGGGCAGCTGCTGCCCGGTGCCGCCGATGCGGCCGTACTCCAGGTCGGCGGAGCGGAAGCCGAAGCCGAGCTGTCCGAAGGCCTCCAGGACGGCCTCCTGGGCGGGCAGGGGCGCCACGGTCAGCGGGTCCAGGTCGCCCTTGTCCCTGGCGCCGGCGACCGCCAGCTCGGTGCGCACGCCGAGCACGATGCCCAGTGGCCGCCCGTAGAGCTCGGTGGCCGGCGTCTCCCAGGGCAGCGGCACCGTGAACGGCACGCTGCGCCGCTCGCCCGCCGCGAGCCGGAAATCCGCGCCGACGGTGTGCCGGCCGAAGACGACGACGCCCTCGCCCTCCCCGTGGCCGCCGTGCTCGGTCTCGACGCGGGCCACCAGTTCCAGCGCGACGTGCTCGACATCGTGGTCGGCGGTGCCGCCGACGAGGTGGACGTGGCCCGGCAGCGCGTCCCCCGGCCGGGCGGCGCCCGGGTCGAGGACCGTGTCCACCGTGGGACCGCCCACGCCGAGGGAACCGAGCAGCCGCTTGAACACCATCGAGGCGTTCACTCCTTCACGTTCGTATCCACGTTCGTCCGGGGAACAACCGGAACCGTCCGGCCGTTCTCTACAGGCGAGTAGAAGCATAGGGGTCCGAGGACATTTGAGGACTCCCCATGCTTTTGCTCGTCCTTTACCATGAGAGGGAAATCCTCGGGCAGCCGGCTGGTACCGGCGCCCGCCGACCCCGTTAAGGAGTCCCGTTCCGTAATGGAGCCTCCCAGTACCGGCCGTGCCATGGCCGGCCCGCAGTACCTCCTGTGTGCGCGTGCGCCGTATGTGCGTGAGGGAAGCGGGGTGGCACGGTGACCGAGGTCCTGCTGCTCCTGCTGGCCCTCCTCCTCACCCTGGCCTGCGCCCTCTTCGTGGCGGCCGAGTTCTCCCTCACCACCGTCGAGCGCGGTGACCTGGAGCGTGCCGCCGAGTCCGGCGAGCGCGGCGCCGACGGCGCCCTGAAGGCCGTACGGTCCCTGACCCTCCAGCTCTCCGGCGCCCAGCTCGGCATCACCGTGACCTCGCTGGTCATCGGCATGCTGGCCGAACCGTCCCTCGCGGTGCTGCTGCGCGGCCCGCTGCGGGCGATCGGCCTGGGCGGTGCCGCCTCGACGGTGGCGACCGTGCTCGGCGTGGTCGTCTCCACCGTCGTCCTGATGGTCGTCGGCGAGCTGGTCCCCAAGAACTGGGCGATCTCCCGCCCGCTGGCCGTCGCCAAGGTCGTCGCGGGTCCGCAGCGCGGCTTCACCACCGCGTTCGGCCCCTTCATCCGGCACCTGAACGACACCGCGAACCGCTTCGTGCGCCGCTTCGGCCTGGAGCCGGCCGAGGAGCTGGCGTCCGCCCGCAGCCCCGAGGAACTGGTCGCGCTGGCCCAGCACTCGGCCGCCGAGGGCGCCCTGGAGGCGGACTCGGCCGAGCTGTTCGTACGCACCCTGCACCTGGGCGAACTGACCGCGGAGAACGTCATGACCCCGCGCGTGGACGTCAAGGCCCTGGAGGCCCACGCCACCGCCGCCGACGCCGCGAACCTCTCGCACGCCACCGGCCTGTCCCGCTTCCCGGTCTACCGGGACAGCCTGGACGAGGTCATCGGCACCGTGCACATCCGCGACGTCCTGGCCCTGGAGCCGGAGCGGCGCACCGTCACCCCCGTCACCGAGCTGGCCACCGCGCCGCTCCTGGTGCCGGACAGCCTGCCCGCCGACCGCCTCCTGGAGCGCATGCGCCGGACCCGCACCATGGCCGTCGTCATCGACGAGTACGGCGGTACGGCGGGCGTGGCGACCGTCGAGGACATCGTGGAGGAGGTCGTCGGCGAGGTGCGCGACGAGCACGACCCGGTGGAGATACCGGACCTGCTGCCCGCCCCCGCCGAGACGGACGGCCGCACGGCCTGGGAGGCCGACGGCTCGCTCCGCCTGGACCGGCTCGCGCGCATCGGCCTGACCGCGCCGGACGGGCCGTACGAGACCCTGGCCGGCCTGGTCGCCACCCACCTGGCACGCATCCCCGCCAAGGGCGACGTCATCGACCTGGACGGCTGGCGGCTGGACGTCCTCGACGTCGACCACCACCGCGCCGACCGCCTGCGGGTCACCGCACCCGCGCCGGTCCCGTCCGCCGACCGGACGCCGGAGGTGGCCCGATGACCGCCGTACAGCTCCTCATCGGCGCCCTGACGCTGCTGACCAACGCGTTCTTCGTCGGCGCCGAGTTCGCCATGATCTCGGTACGCCGCAGCCAGATCGAGCCGCGCGCGAAGACGGGCGACAAGCGCGCCCGGATGACCCTGTGGGGCCTGGAACACATCTCCGCGATGATGGCCACGGCCCAGCTGGGCATCACCGTCTCCTCCCTCGTCCTCGGCGCGGTCGCGGAACCGGCCATCGCGCACCTGATGGAGCCGGTGTTCGAGGCGGTCCACATGCCGCACGCGCTGGTCCACCCGATCGCCTTCGCGATCGCGCTGGCCCTCGCCACCTATCTGCACATGCTGATCGGCGAGATGATCCCGAAGAACATCGCGCTGGCCGCCCCGGCGACCACCGCGCTGGTCCTCGGCCCGCCGCTGGTCGCCCTGACCCGGGCGCTGAAGCCGGTCATCTTCGGCATCAACGCCTTCGCCAACACCCTGCTCAAGCTGCTGCGGGTGGAGCCGAAGGACGAGGTCGAGGCCGTCTTCACCGACGACCAGCTGGCCCGCATGGTCGTCGACGCGAGCGAGGCCGGACTCCTCACCCCGGCCGACGGCGAGCGCCTGCGCGACGCGCTGGAACTGGGCACCCGCCCGGTCGGCGAGATCCTGGTCCCGGCCCAGAAGATGCGCACGGTCGACCACACGGTCACCCCGGCGGAGCTGGAGCGCATGGCCGCCGAGGCGGGCTACTCCCGCTTCCCGGTCACCGGTCCCGGCGGCACCGTCCTCGGCTACCTGCACATCAAGGACACCCTGGGCCTGACCGACCGCGAAAGCCCCTTCCCGCGCACGGCCCTGCACCGCGTCACCCGCGTCCGCATCGACACCCCGCTCGACGACACCCTCACCGCCCTGCGCACCGAGGACAGCCACCTGGCCGCCGTCACCGGCGAGACGGGCGCGGTCCTGGGCTTCGTGACGATGGAGGACGTCCTGACGGAACTGGTGGGCCCGACGACACCGGTGGCCTGACGCCGGTGGCATGACACCGGAAACCGGGGAACTACCGCACGACCACGACCGTCTCCCACAGCGACACCAACTACCGCTGTGGGAGGCGCGCATGGCCATGGTCGGCCTGTTCTGGATCACCGAGGACTGCGTGTACGTGGGCGCCGAACCCACCGGTACGGCGCCCGGCGTACGACTGACCAAGGACGGGGTCGAGACCCTGGGGTCGGACCAGGGCGGCCGCTCCTGGTCCTGGGACTCGGTCGGCGGCATCGACGTACAGGACGTGGCCGTGCGCTCCACGGCGCGACGGCTGGCCTCGGTGGCGTTCGACTCGCTGGTCGTCCTGTTCACCGGCGACGGCGAACACCCGCCGGCCTTCACGGTGCGGGTGGAGACCGAGACCGACGGCCCGATCGAGGCAACCGCCCTGGCCGCCGCCCCCGGCGGCATCCACACCCCGGACGAGCACGCCCTCTCCCGCACCCTCCTCACCCGCCTCACCACCGGCGCCACTCCCGTCGACGACCTCCTCACCTGGCGCCGCGACGAGCCCGAGGACGCCGCCCCGACCAGGGACGAGCGCCTGGCCCTGCTCCGCCGGTGGACGACGGCCTCCGCCTGACCCGGGGCGTACCTTCACGGCCGTAGCGGGGCGCCGGAAGCCGGGCTTCCCGACGGCGGCCGGGCATCCGAAGCCCGGAGTACCGTGGAGGAACCGGGAGCATGCCGCGCACCGGCCCCGACACCGGTGCCGCTCCCGGCGATCGACGACGCCGGGCCGGTCCGCCCGAGCCCGGGGCAGGACTCGCCTCATGACCGTGAACGTGCCGGTACGGCCGACGACCACAGAACGTGACGGGCGGCCTGTCGGCCCGAACCGGCCGAGGGCAGAACGGGGCTCCTCACCGCTCGCCGGAGAGCGCGTCCGGCCGTTGACGCGGCGCCAGATAGAGGACCGGTTCCGGGATCTGGGCGACCTGTACGCGCAGACCTCCGGTGGCGGCCCGCGGGCGTGGAACCAGGCCCGCGGCGCCTTCCTGCGGCAGCTGGCGGCCGACGTACGGCGACCGGGGTTCTCGCTGCTGATAGCGGAGAGCACCGTCCTGACCGGCTGCGCCTACGGCTATCCCGTACCCGGTGGTGGTACCGGGGGAGCGCGGGGCCTGGACGCCTACCTGCCGAGGAGCGTACTGCCCGTCGCCGCGTCCGGCCGGCTCTTCCTGGTCTCCGGGATCATCGTCCCGGCCCGCGTGCGCAGGCGGAACCAGGACCGCGCCTGGAACCTCGCCCGGCGCCTGCAGAAGCGACTGCTCACCGAGCACGACGCCGCCCTCGGCGTCACGCTGGTGGACCGGACCGACGTCACGACCGTCCACGCGCTGCGCTCCTGGGGCTGGCGGTACGCCGAGGGCGACACGCTCCAGGCGTCCCTGCTCGGCCAGTACGGCGTCCTCCTGCTCGCACCCTGAGCCGCCCCGCGCCGTCTCGCGCCCGCCTCCCGCCCCCGCCCCGCGTCACGGCGCCGGCAGGCGCAGGGCGAGGAGGGCGATGTCGTCGGTGCTGCCGGGCGGCATCCGCGCCAGCACCTCGTCGCACAGGGTGTCCAGTGGCTCGTGGACGAGCGCGAGGGCGTTGCGGCGCAGCCGGCCGAGGCCGGTGTCCAGGTCGCTGCCCGGTACCTCGACCAGGCCGTCGGTGTAGAGCAGCAGTGTGGATCCCGGTGGCAGCGGCACCGTGGCGTCCGGCCGTCGGCCGCCGGCGCCCAGGCGGGCGCCGAGCAGCAGTCCCTGCCCGGCCTCCAGATACCGTGCCCCTCCGTCCGGGGTCAGCAGGAGGGGCGGTGGGTGCCCGGCGCTGGTCCACCGCAGGGTCCACGGGCCGGTGCGCGGGCCTTCGACCCGGGCGAGGACGAGGGTGGCCATGGAGACGGTCGTGACGGCCTGCATGGCGTCGTCGAGGCGGTCGACCACGGCGCCGGGCGGCTCGGCCCGGTCCCATGCCAGTGAGCGCAGGATGCCGTGCAGCTGGGCCATGCCCGCGGCGGCCGTCAGGTCGTGCCCGACCACGTCGCCGATGACCAGCGCCACGGCGCCGTCTTTCAGCTCGAAGGCGTCGTACCAGTCTCCGCCGACCTGGGAACCGGCCGGGGCGGGCTGGTAGCGGGCGGCCAGCCGCAACGGGCCCGGCTGGGGCAGCGGGGCGAGCAGGTTGCGCTGCATGGCCTCGGCGACGGCGCGCTGGCGCCCGAACCGGCGGGCGTTGTCGATGACCAGCCCGACCCGGCGGCCGATGTCGCCCACCACCTCCAGGTCCGCCGTGTCGAAGGGATGCGCCGGGTTGGTGCGCGCCAGGGTCAGGGCGCCGGTGACCTGCCGCTGGGCGCCCAGCGGCACCGTGAGGACGGAGGTCGCGCCCACGGTCCGCAGGAAGTCGCCGTGCACGGCGGTCAGCGGGGACTCACGCCGAGCGGATTCCTCCTCCCGCCCCTGTTCGGCCTTTTCCTCTTGCTCCGGCTCTGGTTTCTGCTCCTGCAGCACGGGCTCGCCCCCGTTCAGCACCCGTGCCAGCGGTGACAGGGCCGCGCTCCCGGTCCTCGGCACCGGACCGCGCCAGTCCTCCCGCGATGCGTCCCGGCCCGCGGGGCCGGTCACCGCCACCCGGTGGACCTGCCCGGAGCCGACCAGGAGGTCCACCGCCGCCCAGTCCGCCAGACGGGGCACCAGAAGGCGGCCCAGCCGGGCCAGGGCCTCGTCGGTCTCCAGTGTCTGCCCCAGTACGTCCGTGATCTCCGCGACCAGCGTCAGCCGCTCGGTCAGATCCTCCAGGGCGCTGGTGTAGGCGGCGCGCTCCCGGCGCGCACCGCGGTCGGCGGCGATGTCGGTGAACAGCAGGGCGAGGCCTCTCGGGACCCTGTCGTCCGTCAGCGGGGACGCGGACCAGGACACCGCGGTCAGGCCGCCGTCACCCCGCAGATAGCAATCGCCCTCGCCACGTGCGGCGGTCCCCCGGGCCAGCGCCTGGAGCAGCAGGCACTGGTCTCGCGGAATCCTGCCGCCGTCCGGACCCCGGTGGAGCAGGTCGTGGACGTCGGCGTCGAGCATCGTCGCCGCCGGACGGTCCAGCAGCAGCTCGGTGGCCCGGTTGACCGCGACGATCCGCCCCGCCGTGTCGATCACGGTCAGGGCGGTGTCCAGCTGCTCGGCGATCCGCTGCCAGAAGTCCGGTTCAGCGGCCCACCGCCGTCCCGCGCCCTCCGCACCGGGCCCCACACCGTCCGCCACGTCGCCCCTCCCGTCCGCCACCAGTGGTCCGATCGTCGCCGGACGGGAGCCCGGCCGCACCGCCGACACACGTCGGCTGCCCCGGCACCGCGACCGGAACCCTCCGGATATGTGTTCGCCGCGACAGGTATCCGGCAGGCGCGACTAGAGTTCAGGTGCGGGGGAACCGGATTCCCTGCGGCGGGCCGTGTCCCCAGCGGTTCGCAGGAAGGTATGCATGCCCTCGGAGAGCAGGCTGAACGCCGAAGGTCGGCCGCAGGCCGCCGACCGGCTCGACGACGATCAGTACCCGGCGTACACCATGGGCAGGGCGGCCGAGCTGATCGGTGCCACGCCCGGTTTCCTCCGCGCCCTCGGTGAGGCGGGGCTGATCAGCCCGAAGCGTTCGGAAGGCGGACACCGTCGCTACTCGCGCCGACAACTGCGGCGCGCCGCCCGCGCCCGCGAGCTGGTCGACCAGGGAACGCCCATCGAGGCCGCCTGCCGCATCGTCCGCCTGGAGGACGATCTGGAGGCGGCGCTGCGCATGAACGAGGAGCTCCGCCGCGAGGCCGGGCGGCCCGGTGACGGCGGGAACGGAGTACGGCGCCGCGAGTGAAAAACTGCCCCCGGCGAAGCAGATATTCGCCGAACGCCGGAAAAACAGTTCTGCGATAAATCGGGGCGCCATTCCGTGTGATTCATTTTCCGAGTCGCCGATTCATATCGTGCTAGGCTGGACATCAGTTGCAGTTGTGGTTGCCATTTGTGTTACCGGTTTTCCGGGCAGGTGATCATCGCAGCGATGGGAAGGTCCGCACGGTGCGGACCTCCAGCACTGCCTAGGAGTAAAAGACATGGCTTCCGGTACCGTGAAGTGGTTCAACGCCGAAAAGGGCTTCGGTTTCATCGCGCAGGACGGCGGCGGCGCCGACGTCTTCGCCCACTACTCGAACATCGCCACCCAGGGCTTCCGTGAGCTCCAGGAGGGCCAGCGGGTGAACTTCGACGTCACGCAGGGCCAGAAGGGCCCGCAGGCGGAGAACATCGTTCCCGCGTAACGCGCGAACCGCTCATGAGGGCCCGCACCGCAAGGTGCGGGCCCTCATGCGTGCGCCCGGCGGCGACGAGAAGCGTCGGCCGGTCGCCCGGCCCCGCTCACCAGCCGGTCGCCACCAGATGGTTGAGGAGCAGGGCCAGTACGGCCTGCGCCGCCAGCCACGCGCGCGGGCGGCCGAGGAACGCGCACGCCGGGAGCAGCCACAGGGCGAAGGGGAGCCAGATGCGTTCCGTCTCCGCTTTGCTCATGCCGGACAGGTCGGCGACCAGCAGGGCGAGCAGCCCGGCGGCGACGAGAAGCGCCAGCCGGATGTCCTCGCCGGTCACGGCCCCGCCGCGCCGCCGGGCCAGCAGGCCCCCGGCCCGGCGCAGGCCCGCCGCCGTCGCCAGGCCGGTGATGAGCACCGTGCAGGCCAGGTTCGCCCACACCCAGTAGGCGTAGGGGCGGACGCCGGCCGCGCCCTCGTAGTAGCGCTCGACGAGGAGGTGGTACGCCTCCCACCAGTCGAAGCCGGCCAGGGTGAACGCCACCGGTACCACCGCCATGCCCGCCAGCAGCGGCACGAACAGCAGCGGGCGTTCGCGGACCCCGTGCCGGCCGAGCAGCAGTACCGCCGCCCCGATCACGGCGAAGAGCGTGAGGCCGTACGAGAGATAGCAGGTCAGGCCGAACAACAGCCCCGAGCCCGCCGCCCACCACAGGGAGCGTCCGGTGACCGTGAGGGCCAGCAGCGCCACCGCCCACGCGGCGACCGCCGCGAAGTAGCCGTCGGCGGACGTACCCATCCACACCGCGGCCGGTGCCAGGACCAGGAAGGGCGCCGCCCGCCGGGCGAGCCGTTCGCCGGCCAGGGCCCGCACCGTCACCAGCACCGCCACGCACGCCGTCGCGCCCACGGTGATGGTCCAGACCCCCGCCCAGCCCCCGCCGCCCAGCCCGATCCGGTCGAGCAGCACGTAGGTGAGCGTGGCCCCCGGCGGGTGACCGGCGACGTGGGCGGGCCAGTTGTCGGGGGAGTGCAGCAGGATGTGCCCGTTGAAGTCGCGCAGGGTCGCCGGGACGTCCCGCCAGCGGTCGATGACCGACAGGTACTCCTGGCTGGTGGTGAGCCGGCCGGCGATGCCCCGCTCCCAGCCGTCGATCAGGGCCAGCGACCAGGTCCAGGCCATCGCCGCGCCCCAGGCGGCGGGGAGCAGCGCGCGCCACGGCAGCCGGGCTGCGACGGCCGGTCCGTACGCCACGGCCGCCACCGCCGTCAGTACGGCCGCCGGGGTGCCGGGGCCGAGGTGCGGGTCCCAGCGGCCCAGCAGCGGCGGCCACCCGACGATCAGGTCGTCGTAGGTGTACACGTTGCGGCCGACCAGGATGGCGGCCGCGACGAGCAGCACGGCTGCCGCGGCGGCGTACAGGTCGCGGGGGACGGAGCGGAGGAGGGTCACACCGGCACCGTAGGACGGAGGACGGCGCGGCCGGTGACGCACACGGCGGACGTCAGCGTTTCGTCATGGGTCGCGGGCCGCTTTCGGGGCCTGCCCCTGCCTACGGTCGGGACATGCGTGACCTCGCCCCACGGCTCCCCTCCTCCCCGGGCTTCTGGCGCAGCCCCCTGCGCGGCCCGTGGTTCACCTCGGTGCTCGGCCTCGTGCTGCTCGTCGGCATCACCGTGCTGTTCGTGACCGGCCTGCTCTCGTACGCCGCCTACAACCCGGACCTGTCCCCGGTCAACGACAAGACCCCGGACAAGGGGCTCCTCGGCTTCTACCTCTTCGCCTGGCCGACGGACCCGCCCTGGCTGTACCGCCTCACCCAGGGCGTCCACGTCACCCTCGGCCTCGCCCTGATCCCGGTGCTGCTGGCCAAGCTGTGGTCGGTCGTGCCGAGGCTGTTCACGCTGCCGCCGGCCCGCTCTCTCGCGCACGGCCTGGAGCGGATCTCGCTGCTGCTGTTGGTCGGGGGCGCGCTGTTCCAGTTCGTGACCGGGGTGCTCAACATCCAGTTGGAGTACCTCTTCCCCGGCTCCTTCTACCCGCTGCACTTCTACGGCGCGTGGGTCTTCTTCGCCGCGTTCGTCGCCCACGCCGTGCTGAAGGCGCCGCTGGCGCTGCGCAACCTCCGGGCGATGCGCGAGGAGCGCGACGACCTGGTGTCCCCGCGGCCCGCCGCGCCCACCGTCTCGCGGCGCGGGGCCCTGTGGTTCGTCGGCGGCGGCTCGCTCCTGATGTTCGCCACGAACGCGGGACGCGCCTTCGACGGGCCGCTGCGGGCCACGGCCGTGCTCTCCCCGCACGGCGGTCCCGAACCGGGCGGCGGACCCAACGGCTTCCAGATCAACAAGACGGCCGCGCACGTGGGAATCGTCCCGGCCGAGACCCGCGACGACACCTGGCGGCTCGTCGTCAAGGGGCGCTCAGGGACCGTCCGGCTCAGCCGCGCCGACCTGCTCGCCATGGAGCAGCACAGCGAGGCCCTGCCCATCGCCTGCGTCGAGGGCTGGTCGACGTCCGACCAGTGGTGGCGCGGGGTGCGGCTGCGCGACCTCGCCGCGCGCGTGGGCCACGAGGACGACCCGCCCGACGTGTTCGTCGAGTCCCTCCAGCGGCGCGGCGCCTTCCGCAGCGGCGCCCTGCGCGCCAACCAGGTCGCCGACCCGCGCTCTCTGCTCGCCCTGTACGTCAACGGCGAGGCGCTGAGCGCGGACCACGGCTACCCGGCGCGGATCATCGTGCCCGCCGCGCCCGGCGTCCTGAACACCAAGTGGGTGGCGCGGATGACGTTCGGAGACCTGGGATGAACCGTGTACGCGGGCCGGGCGGGCCGGGGGGCAGGTGGGGCGGCCGGATCCGGCCCGTGGTCGGCAGCCCCCTCCAGATCCTCCTGCTGGCCTGCTCCTTCGCGCTCGCGGGCTACGCGGGCGTGCGGCTGCTCGCCGGCGACTGGCTCGGCGTGGCCCTGTGGTTCGTGGGGGCGGCGCTGCTGCACGACCTGGTGCTGCTGCCGCTGTACTCGGTGGCGGACCGGGCGGTCACCGGCGGGCTCGACGCGGTCCACCGCCGTCGGTGGGCGATGTACGTGCGCGTCCCGGCCGCCTTCTCCGGGCTGCTCCTGCTGGTCTGGTTCCCGCTGATCAGCGGCCGGGTCGACGCGTCGTACCGGGGCGTGACCGGTCTGTCGGCGGACGGCTACCTCACCCGCTGGCTGCTGATCACGGCCGCGCTGTTCGGCGGCTCGGCGCTGCTGCTGGCGCTGCGGTCGCTGCGGTCGCTGCGCAGTGCGACGAAGGGGCGCTCCCCCGACGTCCACTGAGCGACGGTCCGCCAGCCTCCGGCCCTCGCGCGGTGGAGCAGGGCGCGGGTGCCGATCCACGCCCAGGGGAAGGGGCTGCCGGGCGGGTGGCCGTCGGTGACGTCGACGAGCTGCACGTGGGCGCGCTCGTCGACGTCGACCCGCGCGGTCTCGGCGATCAGCAGGCCGCCGGGGGCGAGCAGGGCGGCGACGCGGGCGAGCAGGGCGCGGGGGTCGCCGCCGATGCCGACGTTGCCGTCCATGAGGAGCACGGTGTCCCAGCGGCCCTCGCCGGGCAGCGGCTCGAACACGGAGCGCCGCAGCGACTGCCCGCCGGACCGCACGGTGTGGGCCACGGCGGCCTCGCTGACGTCGATGCCGAGGACGGTCCGGCCCCGGGCGGCGAGTTCCGCGACCAGCCGGCCGGGTCCGCAGCCCACGTCCAGGACGGCGCCCTCGCACCGGTCCAGCACCTCCAGGTCGACGGTGTCGGCGCCCGCGCACCACCGTTCCACCTCCATGGGCAGCAGCCACCCGTCGGTACGCCGCAGGAACAGCGGCCCGTGACCGGCCCGCAGCGCGGCGGCGTACGGATCGGAGCCGGCCCAGGGCGTGGGAGCGGTGCCTCGCGGGGTGGGCCCTCGACGGTCGGGGGCGCTGCCCGACCGGCCGCTCGCCGGCCCGCCCGTAGCACTGCCCGCCGGCCCGCCCGTAGCCCTGCTCATCGGCCCGCCCGTCGGCCCGTGACCTCCGTGCACGCGGCCAGCCGGGCGGCGAACCCGCCGTGCGGGGCCAGTGCGGCGACTGCCGACGCGTCGGCGGCGGTGTCGACGTCGCGCAGGCGCGGCAGGTCGCGTACCCGCAGCCCCGCCGCGAGGAGCCGAGCCCGCTGCACGGCCCCCGTCGCCGGCGTCGACATCGGCACGCCCCGCAGCAGGGCCGGGTCGGGGCGGGCCAGGCCCAGCGCCCAGAAGCCGCCGTCCTCCGCCGGACCGAAGTACGCGTCGCACCCGGCGAAGTCCACGTCGAGCAGCTCCGGCGTCACCTGCGGGGTGTCCATCCCGATCAGCAGGGCGGGCCCCGCGCACCCGGCGAACGCGTCCGCGAGCCGTTCGTCGAGGCCGCCCGCGCACTGCGGTACGACGTCGATGCCGGGCGGCAGCCAGGGGCCGGGGGCGCCCGCGAGGACCAGCACCCGGCGCCGGGCGGGTGTCGCGGCGACGGCGCGCAGGGTGTCGGCGAGGGACGCCTCGGCGAGCGCGGCCGCCTCGTCCGGGGTGAAGGGCGGGGTGAGGCGGGTCTTGACCCGGCCCGGGCGGGGCTCCTTGGCGATGACGAGGAGGGTGCTCATCATGCTCACCGTGAGTTCCCCTCGTGGGCCGCGTCACGCGGATTCGCGTGCTCCGGTGGCTCGGCGAGCACGCCGCGCATGTCCCGTACCGCGTGCCAGGTGCCGCGCCAGGTACCGGTCACCTTCGAGGCCCCGGTGCGGGGCAGGTACGGCACGTCGTGCTCGGTGACCCGCCAGCCCGCGTCGGCGGCCCGCACCACCATCTGGAGCGGGTAGCCGCTGCGCCGGTCGGTGAGGCCGAGGCCGAGCAGCGCCTCGCGGCGGGCGGCGCGCAGCGGGCCGAGGTCGTGCAGCCGCAGGCCGGTGCGGTGGCGCAGCATCCGGGCGAGGGCGAGATTGCCGACCCGGGCGTGCGCGGGCCAGGCGCCGCGCCCCTGCGGCCGTCGGCGGCCGAGCACCAGGTCGGCGGTGCCGGCCCGGATCTCGCGCACGAAGGGCGTCAGCAGGGCCGGGTCGAGGGAGGCGTCGCAGTCGCAGAAGCAGACGATGTCGGCGGTGGCGGCGGTCAGCCCGGCGTGGCAGGCGGCGCCGAAGCCGCGGCGCGGCTCGGTCACGACCGTGGCGCCGAGTCCGCGGGCGAGGTCCGCCGAGCCGTCGGTGGAACCGTTGTCGACGACGAGCGCGCGCCAGCCGTCCGGGATGCGGGCCAGGACCCAGGGGAGGGCCTTGGCCTCGTCCAGGCAGGGGAGTACGACGTCGACGTCGGGAGCGGGCGAGGTGGTCACGGCTCTCACCCTACGAGCCGAAATCGGGTGAAACGGGCGTCCGCTCCTTACGAAACTCGGACGTCGCGGCCCGGGGCGCCCTCGGGCACGACGTCCGCGAGGGCGCGGTGCGAGGCTGGGCGCATGCAGCAGCCGCACGAGCCCGCTCCCGGCCGGGCACCCGCCTCCGCCTCCGCGCCCGCGTCTCCGGACGGTTCCCCCGCCTCCGCGCCCGCGTCTCCGGCCGGTTCCTTCGCCTCCGCGCCCGCGTCCCTGGGCGGTTCCCCCGCCTCCGCGCCCGCGTCTCCGGCCGGTTCCCCCGTCTCCAGGTCCGCGTCCCTGGGCGGTTCCCCCGTCTCCGCGCCCGCGTCCCTGGGCGGTTCCCCCGTCTCCGCGCCCGCGTCCCTGGGCGGTTCCCCCGTCTCCGGGTCCGTGTCCCTGGGTGGTTCCCCTGCCTCCGGGTCCGTGTCCCCGGGCGGTTCCCCCGCCGTCCCCGCCCGGATCCTGGTCGTCGACGACGACCCCACGGTCGCGGAGGTCGTCGCCGGGTACCTGGAGCGCGCCGGGCACGTCGTGGACCGGGCCGACGACGGTCCGGCCGCGCTCGCCCGGGCCGCCGCGCACCGGCCGGACCTGGTGGTGCTGGACCTGATGCTGCCCGGCATGGACGGCCTGGAGGTGTGCCGGCGGCTGCGCGGTACGGGGCCCGTGCCGGTCGTCATGCTGACCGCCCGCGGCGACGAGGACGACCGCATCCTCGGCCTGGAGGTCGGCGCCGACGACTACGTGACCAAGCCGTTCAGCCCGCGTGAGCTGGTGCTGCGGGTGGAGTCGGTACTGCGCCGCACCCGGCCCGCGGCCGTGGAGGGGCCACTGGACTCGGCCGGTCTGACCGTCGACCCGGTCGCCCGACGGGCCGCCAAGAACGGCGCCGAACTCGCCCTCACCCTGCGCGAGTTCGACCTGCTCGCCTTCTTCCTGCGGCACCCGGGGCGGGCGTTCGCCCGGGAGGAGCTGATGCACCGGGTGTGGGGCTGGGACTTCGGCGACCTGTCCACCGTCACCGTCCACGTCCGGAGGCTGCGCGGAAAGGTCGAGGACGACCCGGCCCGGCCCCGGCTGATCCAGACGGTGTGGGGCGTGGGCTACCGCTTCGACCCGGCCGGGCGGGAGGCGGTCTGACCGTGTCCGACACCCTTCTCATCGCCCTCTACGCGTTCGCCGGCGCCGCCGCCACCGGCCTGGTGGGGGCGGGCGTACTGCGGCTGATCCGGCGGCGCTCACTGACCGCGTCGCTCGCGGTGGTGGCGGCGGTCGCCGTCCTCGCGATGCTCGCGGGCACCCTCGCGGTCGCCTGGGCGATGTTCCTGTCCCCGCACGACCTGACCGTCGTCACGACCGTCGTGGCGATGGCGGCCGTCGTCTCGCTGGCCACCGCGCTGCTGCTGGGCCGCTGGGTCGTCGCCCGCAGCCGCGAACTGACCGCAGCCGCCCGCTCGTTCGGCGACGACGGCGGCTACGACGCCCCCACGGCCGGTGCGACCGCCGAACTGGACGCGCTCAGCCGGGAGCTGGCGGCCACCAGCGCCCGGCTCACGGAATCCCGGCAACGGGAACGCGCCCTGGAGACCTCCCGGCGCGAACTGGTCGCCTGGATCTCGCACGACCTGCGTACCCCGCTGGCGGGCCTGCGCGCCATGTCCGAGGCCTTGGAGGACGGCGTCGCCGCGGACCCCGACCGCTACCTCCGCCAGATCCGCACCGAGGTGGAACGCCTCAACGACATGGTCGGCGACCTCTTCGAGCTCTCCCGCATCCACGCCGGGGCGCTCGCTCTCGCCCCCGCCCGGATCTCGCTCTACGACCTGGTCGGCGACGCCCTCGCGGGCGCGGACCCGCTCGCGCGGGAGCACGGCGTACGGCTGGTCGGCGACGCCGTGGCGGCCGTGCCGGTCGAGGTGGACGGCAAGGAGATGAGCCGGGTCCTGGGCAACCTGCTGGTCAACGCGATCCGCCGCACCCCCGCCGACGGCACGGTCGCGGTCGCCGCCGAGCGCTCGCCCGAGGGCGTGACGGTCTCCGTGACCGACGGCTGCGGCGGCATCCCCGAGGAGGACCTGCCGCGCGTCTTCGACACCGGCTGGCGCGGCACCCACGCCCGTACCCCGCCGGCCGGCGCGGGCCTCGGCCTCGCCATCGTCCGGGGCATCGTGGAGGCCCACCGCGGCCGGGCCACCGTACGCAACATCCCGGGCGGCTGCCGCTTCGAGGTGACCCTGCCGGCCCCGGAGGGGTGAACCGACCGGACCCACGCGGCGCGTGCCGCGGCCGGGGGCCGCGTACCGGGTGCCGCGTCCCGCGTGCCGCGTGCCTCGCCCCGCGGGTCGCGCGCCGCGCACAGGG
>NZ_JBHJRX010000073.1:0-32258 GCF_042268605.1 Streptomyces sp. NPDC056296
ACACCGACCATCGAACCCACAGAACCGCCGTCCACATCGAGATCAACGCATCGCCAAGCCCGCCAGACGACTAACCGAACGGCATTGCCCCTAGGCCGGTCCCCCGCCGACCGCGCGGGACCGCGTCCCCCGCCGCCGCCCCACCGGCTCCGGCCCGCACGCTCCCCACACCACGGCCACCGCCGCGAGCAGCACCGCCCACCGGTCGTGCGCCGCCGGCCACCGCGGGTCGTCGGGCAGCACGAACAACGCCCAGCTCTCCGGCGCCAGCAGCGGCGTGAGGACCGCCGCGAGCAGCAGGGCGGCCGCGATGGACGGCCCCGGACGCGCCTCGTCCGTCAGCCGTACCGCCGCCGCGGCACCGGCGAGCGCCAGTGCGCCCAGCACCGCCGCCTCCACGGTGATGCCGCCGGCCGGGGGCCGGGACGCGGAGGGGGCGAGCAGCAGTACGGCCGTCCACCACAGCGCGGCGAGCGGCGCGACCAGGGCCACCCGCAGCGCCTGCCGCAGCGGGCGCCGGGTCGGGACGGGTGCGGTGAGGTGGCGTGCCGGGTCGTCCAGCAGGAAGGCCAGGCCGAGCGCGCCGATCAGGGCGACGCACCGCAGCAGGGTGAGCGTCTGCCAGGCGGTCGGCTCCGCGCCGAGGACGACCGGCGTACCGGCGAGCAGCAGCCCGAGAGTCCCGGCCGCCGACAGGGCCCGCCACGGCAGCGTGCGCCACACCGGGCCGACCAGGGACCGCGTCACTCCTCGCACGAGTCCGCCTTGTCCGGCCCGGCCACGCCCAGCAGTTCCGCGGCCCGGGCGGTCGTGACGCCCGGCGCGGTCAGCTCGGCCCAGTGCGCCTTCACCTGGTCCCCGACACCGGGGTCCGGCTTCTCCAGCAGGCGTCGTACGACGTCCGTCTGCCCCTCCGTCATGGACAGCGGGTCGGTGGGCGACAGGACGATCGCGGAGCCCT
The DNA here is from genome assembly GCF_042268605.1 of Streptomyces sp. NPDC056296. Lineage (NCBI taxonomy): Bacteria > Bacillati > Actinomycetota > Actinomycetes > Kitasatosporales > Streptomycetaceae > Streptomyces > Streptomyces sp. NPDC056296. The sequence goes on from NZ_JBHJRX010000073.1 coordinate 962, forward strand.
TCACACTGTCGTCGAGGCGGACCCGGCGCAGGGCGTTCATCGGGTCGTCCTGCCAGCTCAGGGACAGCCACATGAGGGTGACCATCCGCCCGTCGCAGATCTCGCTCCCCGCCGCCTCCCTGCCCGCGACGAGGACCGCGGCGACGGCGCTGGAGAACTCGGGGACCCGGTTGCCGCCCCAGGAGGTGCCCACGGTCACCTGGTGGGCGTCGGTCAGCGCGGGGATCGCGGCGTCGCCGTTCAGCCCGTACCGGGCGTCGATCCGCTGCCGTACGACGAGGCGCCGGTCGTGCGCGGAGCCGCCCGCGAGGGACTGGACCCGGTCCACGACACCGGCCCAGGTGCCGGTGCGGGGCCCCCACTCGGGGAAGGCGCAGTACGTCGACCGGCCGTGTTCGACGCAGGTCAGCTCGGGGCGCACCGAGGCGCGTTCGCGGGCCGCGGTCAGCTCGGGCGAGGGTGCCGCACCTCCGGCCTGCATGACGCCGCCCGTCACCGCCAGCGCGAGGGTCAGGACGACGCCCGCCCGGACGGGCAGGTTCCGCGCGCCGGCGAGGAGCACCGCGAGGAAGGCGGCGCACAGGGCCGCGCCCGCCAGGTAGAGGGCGTGCCAGGCGGCGGGCCGTCCCAGCAGGTCGGAGGGCAGGGTGTTGGGGCTGACGTCGGCGACGACCGGCGCCAGCCAGGACAGCCCGCTCGCGCCACCCGGCGCCGTACCGAGAACGAGCGTGAACAGCAGCAGGACCAGCACCAGCGGCGCGGCGGGCGCGGACCGGATCACCCGGGCCAGCAGCACCCCGAAGGTCCCGAACAGCAGCACCGTCAGCGGCCCGACGAGCAGCTCGGCCGGCGAACCGTGCCCGACCGCGCCCGGCTTGAACGCCTCCCAGGCGAACTGACCGGCCACGCACACGGCGGTGAGCAGGGCGGCCGGTACGACGGACAGCGCGTGGGCCACCGTACGGCGCCAGGGCGTCATCACCAGCACCGCGAAGTGGTTCTCGGTGCCGTGCCGTCCGGAGCGCAGGGCGGCGAGGTTGGCGGACAGCAGGACGGCGAGACCGACGAGCATCGGCATGCTCTGGGTGGCGCGGTCGACGTCCTGCAACGCCGGATGGCCGTCCCAGGAGCTCCGCGTACGCCAGACGATCCACGCGACGTACGCCACGAAGGCGATGACGACGGGGATGCTCAGCAGCAACCGGCGCGCCTCGAACCGGGCCAGGGCGAGCACGGCCCGCGCACCGCCGCGCGGCCCGGTCTCCACGGCGGGCGGGGTCACGGTGAGCACGGCGCTCATGCGGCCACCTCCGCGGCGGCGCCGTCGAGGGCGAGCAGGTAGCCGTCCTCCAGGGTGGGGTCGACCAGCACGGCTCCGGCGGGCGGATCACCCACGTTCCGGAACGACCCGGTCCCGGTACGCCACCCGGCCTTCGCGCCCGCGTCCCGCTCCGTACTGCTCCACACGCGCCCGGCGGCCCGCGCGGTCAGCTCGGCCGGGGTCCCGTCGAACCGCACGGCGCCGGCGGCCATGACGACCACGCGGTGGCAGAGCATCGCCACGTCCTCGGTCTGGTGGGTGGACAGCAGCACGGTCCGCCCCTCCCCCGCCCCGGCGATCAGCTCCCGGAACCGCATCCGCTGTTCCGGATCCAGCCCGACGGTCGGCTCGTCGAGCACCAGGAACCCGGGGTCCCCCACCAACGCGGCCGCGAGCGCCACCCGCTGCCGCATCCCCCCGGACAACTTCTTGATCCGCCGCCCGCGCACGTCCCCCAGGTCGACCTCCTCCAGCACCCGCCGCACCTCACGGTGGCGAGCGCCACGATCCGTCAGCTCCTTCAGGATCGCGACGTAGTCGACGAACTCGAAGGCGGTGAAGTCCGGATGGAAGCCGGGTGTCTGCGGCAGATACCCGAGCCGCCGCCGCACCTCCTGCCGTCCGCTCGCGGTCCCGGGGTCGTGCCCGAGCACGGTGAAGGCGCCCCGGTCGGCGGGCACGGCGGTGGCGAGCACGCGCAGCAACGTGGTCTTCCCGGCGCCGTTGGGCCCGAGCAGCCCGGTGACGCCCGGGGTCAGCCGCAGCGACACGTCGTCGAGGGCGCGGGTGCGGCCGTAATGAAGGCTGAGCCCGGAGGCGGAAACGGTGGGGGGGTTCATACGGCACTCCCGTACAAGGAAAGGACAAGGAAGAAGGCAGGACTCACGCGGCACCCCGCGGGAACGGGACTCACACGGCACCCCGCGGAACGACGTCGAACCGGTCGCGGAACAGGAACAGCAGCCCGGCACCCAGCAGGGCCACCACCCCGGACACGCCCTGCCCGGCCGCCGTGAACGGCGCCAGCGGACTGTCCTCGGCCGCGCGCGCCCCGTCCGCGACGAGCAGCACCGCCACCCACGCCCCCGCGACCACGGACGGCGCGAGAACCGGACCCAGCCGGGGCGTCAGCGCGAGCCCGGTCGCGGTGAGTGCGAGCCCGGGCAGCAGCCAGGCCAGGGCGCGCAGCCCGTACCCCGGCAGGGCGAACGTCGCCAGCCCGTTCACCCCGAGCGCGACGGCCAGCACGGCGACCGTACGGATCATCAGCAGCCGGAAGCCGTGCATCGGCGAGACGACCGCCATCTCGTGCGTCGGATCCAGCGCGGGCCCGTAGGCGAGCGCCACGCCGGCCAGCGGTAGCAGCGGAGCGAAGGCGAGGAACAGGGTGGGCGTGCGGGCGGCGCCGGCCGTGAGGGCGACGGCGAAGGTCATCAGCAGCACGGTGAGGACCGCGCCGAGCCAGGACCGGCGCAGTACAGGGGTGGCCGCGAGCAGCCGCGCGGTGCCGTCACCGACGCCGCACCGCACCAGCAGCCCCTCGAACCACCCCGGCCGGGGCGCGTCCAGCTCGGCGTCGAGCCGCTCCCACCCCGCCTCCAGAGCGGCGACGTCACTCACCTCGGCGAGCACACCGCGGCAGTGCGCGCAGGCGGTCAGGTGGGCGTCGGCGGACCACAGTACGGGCGCCGCCAGCTCGCCCCGGGCGTAGGCCCTCAGGTCGTCCTCGTCCACGTGCCAGGTCCCCCGGCGACGGCTGTCCTCGTCACTCATGCCAGCGCCTCCCGCAGCTGCCGGCGGGCGCGCATCGCCCGCGTCTTGACCGTGCCCGGCGGGATGCCGAGCAGGACGGCCGCCTCACGGGTGGTCAGCCCGTCGATGACGGTGGCCTGGAGCACCGCGCGCAGCTCCGGCGAGAGCCGTACGAGGGCGCCGGCGAGGTCGCCGTGCTCGACACCGGCGAGCACGCGCTCCTCGGCGGAGACCTCGTCGCGGTGCCGCAACCGGGCCAGCGCCTGCCGCAGCCGCCCCCGCGCCCCGTCGCCGCGCAGCACGTCGACCAGCCGCCGCGACCCGATCCGCCACAGCCATCCCGCGGCATCTCCGGCGTAGCCCTCCTCCCGGTAGCGCGCGCTGCCGCGCCACACCGCGAGGAAGGTCTCCTGCACGACGTCGTCGACGACACCGGCGTCGGCGCAGCGGCCGCGCAGGCGCGCGGTCAGCCACGGGGCGTACCTGCGGTACAGCTCCTCGAAGGCACGCCGGTCGGCATCGGCCGCGACGGCCCGCAGCAGCTCCCCGTCGCTTCTCGTTTCGCTCACGTCTCCTCATCGGACGAGCCCGGTCCAGCGGTTCACACGATCGCAGGCGGAAATCCCGGGCGGGGAACGTGGGCACGTCGTCCTGTGGCCCGGCGCCCGGCGCGGGCGTCGGGCGCGGGCGTGGGCGCGGGCCGGCCGGCTCTGGCCGCCGCGGGCCCGCCCCATCACCCGACGCGAGCACGACCGCGGGCCGAATCCGCCCAAGCCGCCGCAGGCACCCGCACCACCGCCGGAGGCCCGCCGCTATCCCACACGTCATGTCCCCGTAACCATCGATTCAGACTCCCTTGCGACGCTCACCGAATGAAGCCGACCGTGCCGGAGCCACCAGGAGCAGAGCATCCCGCGCCTTCCGACGCGCCTGTCCTGCGCGCGGCGCGGAAGAATGGGTTCATGAGGCAGCCGAACACCCAGGCAGAGGTCCAGCACACGCAGCCCTCCGTGGGCTCCATCGCCGCGCACCGCCCGCACACCGTGGCCGCCACGGTCTCCGACCTGGAACCCGACATCGACGCGGATCTCGACGCGTACGAGGAGTCGGAGGAGTCCCAGGCCGGCGGCGCCCAGCTTCCGCAGGGCCGCTTCCTCGACCGCGAACGCAGCTGGCTCGCGTTCAACGAACGCGTACTCGAACTCGCCGAGGACCCGAACACCCCGCTCCTGGAGCGCGCCAACTTCCTCGCGATCTTCGCCAGCAACCTGGACGAGTTCTTCATGGTCCGCGTCGCCGGCCTCAAGCGCCGCATCGCGACCGGCGTCGCCACCCGCTCCGCCTCCGGTCTCCAGCCCCGCGAGGTGCTGGAGATGATCTGGGCCCGCTCCCGCGAACTCATGGCCCGGCACGCCGCCTGCTTCCACGAGGACGTCGCCCCCGCCCTCGCCGACGAGGGCATCCACCTGGTCCGCTGGAACGAACTCGCGGAGAAGGAGCAGGCCCGCCTCTTCACCCTCTTCCGGCACCAGATCTTCCCGGTCCTCACCCCCCTCGCGGTCGACCCGGCCCACCCCTTCCCGTACATCTCGGGCCTCTCCCTCAACCTCGCGGTCGTCGTCCGCAACCCGGTGACCGGCCACCGCCACTTCGCGCGGGTCAAGGTCCCCCCGCTGCTCTCCCGCTTCCTGGAGGCCTCCCCGGGCCGCTACGTCCCCATCGAGGACGTCATCGCCGCCCACCTCGAAGAGCTGTTCCCCGGCATGGAGGTCCTGGAGCACCACGCCTTCCGCCTCACCCGCAACGAGGACCTGGAGGTGGAGGAGGACGACGCGGAGAACCTCCTCCAGGCCCTTGAGAAGGAACTGATGCGGCGCCGCTTCGGCCCGCCCGTACGCCTGGAGGTCGAGGAGTCCGTCGACCGCGAGGTGCTGGACCTCCTCGTCCGCGAGCTGAAGATCGGCGAGGCGGAGGTCTACCCGCTCCCCGGCCCCCTGGACCTCACGGGCCTCTTCCGCATCGCCGGCATCGACCGGCCCGAGCTGAAGTACCCGAAGTTCGTCGCCGGCACCCACCGCGACCTGGCCGAGGTCGAGTCCGCGTCCGCGCCGGACGTCTTCGCCGCCCTCCGCAGCAGGGACGTACTGCTCCACCACCCGTACGACTCCTTCTCCACCTCCGTACAGGCCTTCCTGGAGCAGGCCGCCGCCGACCCGGACGTTCTCGCGATCAAGCAGACGCTGTACCGGACGTCCGGCGACTCCCCGATAGTCGACGCGCTCATCGACGCGGCCGAGTCCGGCAAGCAGGTCCTCGTCCTGGTCGAGATCAAGGCCCGCTTCGACGAGTCCGCCAACATCAAGTGGGCCCGCAAGCTGGAGGAGGCCGGCTGCCACGTCGTCTACGGACTGGTCGGCCTGAAGACCCACTGCAAGCTGTCGCTCGTCGTCCGCCAGGAGGGCGAGACGCTACGCCGCTACAGCCACGTCGGCACCGGCAACTACCACCCGAAGACGGCCCGCCTCTACGAGGACCTCGGCCTGCTCACCGCGGACCCGCAGGTCGGCGCGGACCTCTCCGACCTGTTCAACCGCCTCTCCGGCTACTCCAGGCGTGAGACGTACCGCCGTCTCCTCGTCGCGCCCAAGTCGCTGCGCGACGGCCTGGTCTCCCGTATCCACAAGGAGATACAGCACCACCGCGCCGGCCGTCCCGCCTACATCCGCATCAAGGTCAACTCGATGGTCGACGAGGCCGTGATCGACGCGTGCTACCGCGCGTCCCAGGCGGGCGTCCCCGTCGACGTGTGGGTGCGCGGCATCTGCGCGCTGCGCCCGGACGTGACGGGCCTGTCGGAGAACATCCGGGTCCGTTCGGTCCTCGGCCGCTTCCTCGAACACTCGCGCGTATTCGCCTTCGGCAACGGCGGTGAGCCCGAGGTCTGGTTCGGCAGCGCCGACATGATGCACCGCAACCTCGACCGCCGGATAGAGGCCCTGGTCCGGGTCACCGACCCGGCCCACCGGGCGGCCCTCAACCGGATGCTGGAGACCGGTATGTCGGACAGCACCGCCTCCTGGCACCTCGGCTCGGACGGCGAGTGGACCCGGCACGCGACCGACTCGGACGGCCAGCCCCTGCGCAACGTCCAGGAGATGCTCATAGACGCCCGGAGGCGCCGGCGTGGCACAGCGACACCTTGACCCGACGGACCCCACCGCCACGGCCACGGCCGCTGCCGGCCCGCCGGTACCCGCGGACGCGGAGGCCCTCGCGGGCTACTTGCGGGCCCAGGCCACGGAGTTCCTCCGCGCCCTGCGCCTGCACCGGGAGTCGGGCACGGGCGCACACGGCGGGAACGGCTCACACGGATCGCACGGCTCGCACGGATCGCACGGCGGGAACGGCTCGCACGACGCACACGGCTCGCGCGGCGCCCGCCGCTCGGACAGAGCGACCCCGGCCGCGCCCCCCGTGGACGCGGCCCGCGCCCTGCGCCGCGCTGCCCGCCGTCTCAGCGGCACCCTGCACACCTTCCAGCCCCTGCTGGACGGCGACTGGGCGGAGAGCATGCGCCCCGAGCTGGCGTGGCTGTCCGGCACGCTGGCGATGGAGCACGCGTACGCGTCCCGCCTGGAACGCCTGCTCCAGGCCCTGCACCGGCTGTCCGGTTCGTCGGCGTTCCCGGCCCAGCAGACGGCCGGCCGGGCCACCGCCGCCGTGTCCGCCACCGTGCCCGCCGCCCACCCGGCGCCCCCCGAGCGCGGCAGCCTCACCGTGGGCGCGGCCAAGGCGGGCGCGCTGCTCGACCGCCAGCTGACCCTGGCCCGCACCCGGGCACACTCCACCGCCCTCCAGGCCCTGGGCAGCAGCCGCTTCCACGCCGTCGCCGACAAGGTCGCCTTACTGGCGAGCGAGGTCCCGTTGCGGACCACCGGCCCCGCCACGTCCGGAACCACCGCCACCACGACGACCACCACCACCAACGCCGCGTCCCCCACCGACCTCCGCCCCTTGGCCGCCGCCGCGGAGAACCGCCTCACCGACGCCGTGGCCGCGCTCCCCCTGGTCACCGCGGGGAGCCCGTACAACGCGGAGGCGCTGATCCACGGCCTCTCCCCGGACCCCGTCGCCCACCCCCAGGACGCCCCGTGGCACCAGGTCCGGCTGCTGCTGCGCCTGCACCGGTACGCGCTCGAAGTACTGGCCGGCGAGGAGGCCGAGGACTCCGGGGACGTACGCCTCCTGGCCGCCGGCGAGGCCCTGAACCGTCACCGGGACGCCGCGGAGGCCGCCGCGGCCGCGGCCCAGGCCGCCCGTACGCCACGCATCGCGCCCGCGACGGCGTACGCGCTCGGCGTGCTCCACGCCGACCAGCGGCATGAGGTGGAGGCGGCGAGGTACGCGTTCCAGCACAGCTGGCGCAAGGAACCCATCAGGCTGCCGTAGCCAGGCCGCCGCAGCACAGGAGGCGTGAGGGCACGTGAGTCCCGCAGACGACCCCACCGTCCGCGCGGCCGGCTGCCTCCTGTGGCGCCCCGCCCCCGGGACCTCCGAGACCTCCTCCCCCGGCTCCCCCGGCTCCCACGCCCTGGAGCTCTGCCTCGTGCACCGCCCGAAGTACGACGACTGGTCGCACCCGAAGGGCAAGCTCAAGCCCGGCGAGGACCCGCTCGCGGGCGCCCTGCGCGAGGTCGCGGAGGAGACGGGGTACGCCGCCGCACCGGGCGCCGAGCTGCCCACCGTCCGCTACCTCGCGTACGGCCGCCCCAAGGAGGTCCGCTACTGGGCGGCCGCGGCCACCACCGGCGTTTTCGCCCCGTCCGACGAGGTCGACCGCATCCTGTGGCTGGCGCCCGCGGCGGCCCGCGCCCGCCTCACTCAGCCGCACGACCGGACCCTCGTCGACGCCCTGCTCGCGACGCATCCGCTCGGAACCGCTCCGTGTCCTTGACGTAAGCGTTCCGTGACCTCACCGCACCGTCCACAGGGGTTCACCCCCCGTTCATTTATGCCCTTCGGCGGCTTCACCTGTTCTGCCTAATTTCGGCCTTACCGATACGGGGCGCTTCCCGAAAACGCGTCCGTATCGCCCCAGTCTTGATCGTCTTCAACGCCACTCCTCGCACGCCGCCGGATTCAGGACGGCGGCTCCTGGAAGGAACTCCCTCAGTGAAGCTTCAGCGCATGAACCGGCGGGCCCTCGCTCTCGGTGCTCTCGCCGTCTCCGGCGCCCTGGCCCTCACGGCGTGCGGCTCGGACGACACCGGCGGCGGCAGCGGCGGGGACGCCAGCGCCACCGCCAACAGCAACATCAAGTGCGAGGACGCCAAGGGCCAGCTCCAGGCCTCCGGCTCCTCCGCCCAGAAGAACGCGATCGACGCCTGGGTCAAGCAGTACGTTTCGGCCTGCCGGGATGTACAGATCAACTACAACCCGACCGGCTCCGGCGCGGGCATCACCGCGTTCCTCCAGGGCCAGACCGCGTTCGCCGGCTCGGACTCGGCGCTGAAGCCCGAGGAGATCGAGCAGTCCAAGAAGGTCTGCAAGGACGGCCAGGCCATCGACCTGCCGATGGTCGGCGGCCCGATCGCCGTGGGCTTCAACGTCCCCGGCGTCGACTCCCTCGTCCTGGACGCCCCGACGCTCGCCAAGATCTTCGACAGCAAGATCAACAACTGGAACGACCCGGCGATCGCCAAGCTCAACCCCGAGGCCAAGCTGCCCGACCTCAAGATCCAGGCCTTCCACCGCTCGGACGAGTCCGGCACCACGGACAACTTCACCAAGTACCTGAAGGACGCCGCGCCGGACGACTGGAAGTACGAGGGCGGCAAGTCCTGGGAGGCCAAGGGCGGCCAGTCCGCCAGCGGCTCCTCCGGCCTCGCCCAGCAGGTGAAGCAGGTCTCGGGCTCCATCTCGTACTTCGAGCTGTCGTACGCCAAGGACGGCATGAAGACCGTCGACATCAAGACCGAGGCCGCCGAGCCGGTCAAGGCCACCGTCGAGAACGCCACCGCGGCCATCGGCGCCGCCAAGGTCGTCGGCACCGGCAAGGACCTCGCGCTGGAGCTGGACTACACGCCCACCGCCGACGGCGCCTACCCGCTCGTCCTGGTGACGTACGAGGTCGTCTGCGACAAGGGCAACAAGGCCGAGAGCCTGCCCGCCACGAAGTCCTTCCTGAACTACATGGCCTCGGAGGACGGCCAGGGCCTGCTGAAGGAAGCCGGCTACGCCCCGATGCCCACCGAGATCATCACCAAGGTCCGCGAGACCGTCTCGGGCCTGAGCTGACCCGAGTGCGGTCCGGCCTCCACCCGGGGGCCGGACCGCACCGTCCGGTGCACCGCCGCCAGGAGCCCCCGTCACGGGGTGCCTCCGCCCGAGCCGCCGCGTACGACGGCTCCGCAGACCGGAGAACCCGATGGACATAACCACTGATCCCCAGAAGCCCGCACCAGCACCCGTACCGCACCAGCCCCCCGGGAAGGACGCCAAGCGCGCCGCACGCGGCGCCACCCGTCCCGGCGACCGGATCTTCCTCGGGCTCTCCCGCGGTTCCGGCATCTTCGTGCTGGTCCTCATGGCCGCCATCGCGGCCTTCCTGACCTACCGCGCCTCGATCGCGCTCAGCAAGAACGAGGCCAACTTCTTCACCACCCTCGAGTGGAACCCCACCGGCATGCCGCCGGAGTTCGGCATCGCGGTCCTGGCCTTCGGCACCGTCGTGTCGTCGGTCATCGCCATGGCCGTCGCGGTCCCGATCGCGGTCGGCATCGCCCTGTTCATCACGCACTACGCGCCGCGCAAGCTGGGCGGCGCGATCGGGTACGTGATCGACCTGCTCGCCGCCGTGCCCTCGATCGTCTACGGCCTGTGGGGCGCACTCGTCCTCGTGCCGCACATGGAGGGGCTCTTCGGCTGGCTGGACGAGTACCTCGGCTGGACCGGCGTCTTCGAGTGGAACCAGGGCGCGCCGCGCTCGCTGTTCACCGTGGGCATCCTGCTCGCGATCATGATCCTGCCGATCATCACCAACGTCAGCCGTGAGGTCTTCCGGCAGGTCCCGCGCATGCACGAGGAGGCCGCCCTGGCCCTCGGCGCCACGCGCTGGGAGGTCATCCGCATGTCGGTGCTGCCCTTCGGCCGCTCCGGCGTCATCTCCGCCTCGATGCTCGGGCTCGGCCGCGCGCTCGGCGAGACGATGGCCGTGGCGATGGTGCTCTCGTCGAGCTTCGAGATCAACCTCAGCCTGCTCGACACGGGCGGCGGCACCTTCGCCCAGAACATCGCCAGCAAGTTCAACGAGGCGACCGTGATGGGCCGGGACGCGCTGATCGCCTCCGGTCTCGTCCTCTTCGTCATCACCCTGCTGGTCAACGGCGCGGCCCGGATGATCATCGGACGCCGCAAGGAGTACTCGGGGGCCAACGCATGAGCCACGCAACCCTTACCCCCAAGAGCCGCAGCTCCCTGCGCGGCGCCACGCTGCCCAAGTGGTTCCTCTGGGCGGTCGCCGCCGGCTCCATCGTGGCCGGCCTGGGCATCAGCGCCGCGGCCGGGCTGAACAGCAGCATCCAGTGGGCCCTGATCGCCGCGGTCCTCTTCGTCCTCGGCACGTACGCCATCTCGGCGCGCGTCGAGGGCGGGCGCCAGGCCAAGGACCGGGTGGCCACCAGCATGGTGTGGGTCGCGTTCATCGTGGCCGTGATCCCGCTGGCCTCCCTGGTCTGGGCGACCGTCAAGCGCGGTGTGAAGGTCCTCGACGGCTACTTCCTCACCCACTCGATGGGCGTGGTCGCCGACGCCGAGGTGGGCGGCGGCATCTACCACGCCATCCTCGGCACCCTGGAGCAGGTCGGCATCGCCACCCTGATCTCCGTGCCGATCGGTGTGCTGACCGCGATCTACCTGGTCGAGTACGGGAGCGGCAAGCTCGCCAAGGCCGTCACCTTCTTCGTCGACGTCATGACGGGCATCCCGTCGATCGTCGCCGGTCTGTTCATCCTCAGTACGTGGATCCTGATGCTGGACATGGGCCCGTCCGGCTTCGCCGGTTCGCTCGCCCTGTCGATCCTGATGATCCCGGTGGTCGTCCGCTCCACCGAGGAGATGCTCAAGCTCGTCCCGAACGAGCTGCGCGAGGCGTCCCTGGCGCTCGGCGTGCCGAAGTGGCGCACGATCCTGAAGGTGGTCCTGCCGACGTCGGTCGGCGGCATCACCACCGGCGTCATGCTGGCGATCGCCCGCATCACCGGTGAGACGGCCCCCGTGCTGCTGCTGGTCTGGGGAACGGACTTCATCAACGCGAACCCGTTCCAGGACCCGCAGGAGTCGCTGCCGATGTACATCTATCTGCAGTTCGCCAACAGCGGCGGCTACGGCGCGGCCTACGACCGTGCCTGGGCGGCGGCCCTGACGCTCATCGCGTTCATCATGATCCTCAACCTCGCGGCCCGCGGTATCGCCCGCTGGAAGGCCCCGAAGACGGGTCGCTGACGCGGCCAGAGCAACAGCAGTCAGCGCCCCGGACACGCGAAAGAAGAAGTGATACCCATGGCCAAGCGCATAGATGTCAGCGGCCTCAACGCCTACTACAGCTCCTTCCTGGCCATCGAGGACATCTCGATGACCGTCGAGCCCCGCTCGGTGACGGCCTTCATCGGCCCCTCGGGCTGCGGCAAGTCCACGTTCCTGCGCACGCTCAACCGCATGCACGAGGTCACGCCGGGCGGCCGGGTCGAGGGCAAGGTCATGCTCGACGACGAGAACCTCTACGGCACGGGCATCGACCCGGTGGCCGTACGCCGCGAGGTCGGCATGGTCTTCCAGCGGCCGAACCCGTTCCCGACCATGTCGGTGTACGACAACGTCGCGGCGGGCCTGCGCCTGAACGGCAAGTACAAGAAGTCGGCGCTGGACGACGTCGTCGAGAAGTCCCTGCGCGGCGCGAACCTCTGGAACGAGGTGAAGGACCGCCTGAACAAGCCGGGCTCCGGCCTCTCCGGCGGTCAGCAGCAGCGGCTGTGCATCGCCCGCGCCATCGCGGTCGAGCCGAACGTCCTGCTCATGGACGAGCCCTGCTCCGCCCTGGACCCGATCTCCACCCTCGCCATCGAGGACCTGATCGGCGAGCTGAAGGAGCGCTTCACGATCGTCATCGTGACGCACAACATGCAGCAGGCGGCGCGCGTCTCGGACCGTACGGCGTTCTTCAACCTGGCGGCGGTCGGACAGCCCGGCAAGCTGATCGAGATCGACGAGACGGAGCGCATCTTCTCCAACCCGTCGGTCCAGGCCACGGAGGACTACATCTCGGGCCGCTTCGGCTAGGTCCGAACCCAATCCCCTCGCGGTGCTGCATGGCGGTGCCACCGCGAGGCGCACAAGGGCCCGCCCCCGTTCACCGGGGGCGGGCCCTCTTAACTGCGGCATAGCTGCGGCTTAGCTGCGGGCAATCGTGCCGCTGGGGCGGCACGGGTGGGCGCAGCGGCACCCGCAACGCCGGGCAGCGCACCCACCCCCGGCCCACACCCACGCCGGATCCCGCTACAGGAACGCCAGATTCACAACCCAGAACGAACACGCCGCAACCACCGCAGCCGCCGGCATCGTGATGAACCACCCCATGATGATGTTCCGCGCGACCCCCCACCGCACGGCGTTCACCCGCTTCGTCGCCCCCACACCCATGATCGACGACGTGATGACATGCGTCGTCGAGATCGGCGCGTGGAACAGGAACGCCGACCCGAACATGATCGAGGCGCCCGTAGTCTCCGCGGCGAACCCCTGCGGCGGGTCCAGCTCGATGATCTTCCGCCCCAGCGTCCGCATGATCCGCCAGCCACCCGCGTACGTCCCCGCGGACAGCATCAGCGCACAGGCGATCTTCACCCACACCGGAATGGGATCGCCGTAGTCCTCGACATCGGCGATGACCAGCGCCATCACCACGATGCCCATCGTCTTCTGCGCGTCCTGCAGACCGTGCCCCAGCGCCATACCCGCCGCGGACACCGTCTGCGCGATACGGAAGCCCCGCTTCGCCTTGTGCGGGTTGGCCCGCCGGAAGATCCACATGATGGCGGTCATCACCAGATACCCGGCGAGCAGTCCGACCACCGGCGACACGAACATCGGGATGACGATCTTGTCGACGACCCCGTCCCAGTACACGGTCGTACTGCCGGCCAGCGCCGCCCCGACCATGCCGCCGAACAACGCGTGGGAGGACGAGGACGGCAGACCGAAGTACCAGGTGATGAGGTTCCAGACGATGGCGCCCACGAGCGCCGCGAAGAGGATCCCCATCCCCTTCGAGCCTTCAGGGGTCTCGATGACCCCCTCACTGACGGTCTTGGCGACCCCGGATCCCATGAACGCACCGGCGAGGTTCATGACGGCGGCCATCGCGAGCGCCGCCCGAGGCGTCAGCGCGCGCGTGGACACGGACGTCGCGATCGCGTTCGCCGAGTCGTGGAAACCGTTGGTGTACGTGAAGAAGAGCGCGACCCCGATGGTCACGACCAGAGCGAAGGTGTCCATGAAGAGGTCAGGACTCCTTGACCGCGATGGTCTCCACCGTGTTCGCCACGTGCTCGAAGGCGTCGGCCGCCTCTTCCAGGACGTCCACGATCTGCTTCAGCTTCAGCACCTCGATGGCCTCGTACTTGCCGTTGAAGAGGTGGGCGAGCAGCTTGCGGTGGACCTGGTCGGCCTGGTTCTCCAGCCGGTTGACCTCGATCCAGTACTCGGTGAGGTTGTCCATCGTGCGCAGGTTCGGCATCGCCTCGGCGGTCAGCTCGGCGGCCCGCGCCAGCACCTCGATCTGCTGGTCGACGCCCTTGGGCAGTTCCTCGACGTTGTAGAGGACGACCAGGTCGACGGCCTCCTCCATGAAGTCCATGATGTCGTCGAGGGACGAAGCGAGGTTGTAGATGTCCTCGCGGTCGAAGGGCGTGATGAACGAGGAGTTCAGCTGGTGGAAGATCGCGTGGGTGGCGTCGTCACCTGCGTGTTCGGCGGCCCGCATACGCTCTGCGATCTCGGCCCGGGCGGATGCGTCCGCCCCGAGCAGTTCCATCAGGAGCTTGGAGCCCGTGACGATGTTGTCCGCGGAGGCGGCGAACATGTCGTAGAAGCTCGTCTCCCTGGGGGTCAGACGAAAGCGCACGTGGGGTCCTCGGGGTGCATCGGTTTCGGTCAGGCTGATGCTAGGCGCATCATCCGGCCACGGCTAACGGGCCGTCCCCCAGTGTCGCCCATCAGGCACAGTGATGAGCAGGGGGGCGACGCCAGGGGCTCTGTCAAGGGCCCCTTACCCCGCAAAGTTCGTTACCATATACCCGCCAGGGGTATATGTCCGCTATCTGCCCAAAGTCTGCCCACTCTGCCCCACAACAGGAGGACGCGATGACGACCACCAAGGCCGGCGCAGGTGCGCCCTCCCCCACCGTGGACCCGGTGGAGACGGACGGGACGGACATGACTGCCGGGGCGGACGTCGTGACCGACCACGACCGCGGTGTGCACGGCTACCACAAACAGAAGGACGAGCACCTCAAGCGCCTCCGCCGCATCGAGGGCCAGATCCGCGGCCTGCAGCGGATGGTCGACGAGGACGTCTACTGCATCGACATACTCACCCAGGTCTCCGCCTCCACGAAGGCCCTGCAGTCCTTCGCGCTGCAACTCCTGGAGGAGCACCTGCGCCACTGCGTCGCCGACGCGGCCGTCAAGGGCGGCGCCGAGGTCGACGCGAAGGTGGAGGAGGCGACGAAGGCGATCGGCCGCCTTCTGCGCACCTGACCCGAAACCGGTCGGGGGGAGCCCGGCCCTTACTGGTCGGCCCCGGCCCCGCGTTCCTCGGCCACCCGCAGCACCTCGTCGATGCTCTCCAGGCTGAGCCGCTCCCGGGCGGCCGACGCCGCGATGATCAGCTCGCCGCACAGCTCGATCTCGGCGAGGGCCACGTGGTCCTGCACCGTCGTCCCGCCGACCCGAGCCACACGCGTCACCTCGTCTCTGCCGTCACCGACTTCCTAGAGTAGGGAGCGGCCTACACACCGCGCATGGCACGGAAGGGCTAGTTCTTGCCGCCCGCCCCTTCGCCAGACGCCTCGCCCGCCGCCTCCCCCGACGCCTCCCCCGGCTCCGCCGCGATCTTGCCGGCGTAGATGTCCCGGTCCTCCGGCAGCCGTACGCGGACGGCGGCGCCGAAATCGTAGAGCAGCGTCGTCGAGGCGACGGCCACGGTGCCCTCGTCCTGCCCGTTGGCGAAGCTGAAGCGGTGCCGGACCTTGCGGATACGGCCCTCGTCGTCGAGGTAGGCGTCGAACGGCACCTCGGCGGTGGCGAACCCCTTCGCCGCCGCGGCCAGCGCCTGCCTGTTCCCGTCCGACGCGCCACGCGCCGCCCGAGCGAGGTCGGCGGTCCCCCGGTAGTGCCGCACCGCGGTCCCCGCGACTTCCGTCCGCCCCACGTACGTCGCCGTCCGGGTCCCGCGCAGTACCTCGGCGGCGGCGAAGGGGTCCGTCGCCCCGCCGGTCACCAGGTTTCCGTCGGACAGCGACGCGGTCTCCACCCGCACCCACTTGTCGTCGGGCACGCCGGCCCCGCGGTTCTTCATGAACAGGGCACCCGGTGCGAGCAACTCGGTGATCGGCCGATGCTCACTCGACCCCGCCGGGTCCTGCGGCAGCCGTACCTCCAGCCGCCCGAGCCGACCCTCGAAGTCGTACACGCCCTCGCCCCGGATGGTCACCCGCGTCCCGCCGCTGGCCATCTCCATCGCGGTACGCGCCTTGGCGCTCCCGGCGGCCACCAGCCGGTCGGCGGCCCGGTGCAGCACGGCGACCGGATCTCCGCCGCCCGCCCCCTGGACGGCGGCCCCCTGCCCGGAGCACCCGCTCCCGGCCAGACACACACAGACCACGCCCCCGGCGAGGACGAGCCCCCCGCCCACCCTCCTACTTCGCCGCTCCCTCTCCCACCCGACCATCGCCACCTACCCAGCCGTCACACGCGTTCCGGACCCCCTGCCGTCCCGGTTAACGAGGGGCAGGCGACCCCGGTAACGTTGTGGGCGTGGCGCAGCAGGAAGGTCTAGAAGCTCCCCAGGAAGTCCCGGAACACCTCACGACGACGGTCGAACAGGGCCCCTTCTGCCTGGCCCGCTGCACCTGCGGCTGGCGAGGCCCGGCCCGCAGAGCGAGAAGCCAGGCCCGCACGGACGCGAAGACCCACGCGTCGGCCTGACGCCTTCAGGCGGCGAGATCCCGCTCCCCCGCCTCGGCACTCTCCTTGCGCGCCCCCGGGATCACGGCGTCGCGCCCGGCGGCGTCCCCTCGCCCCCGCGCGCTGACCAGCCACCCCACCCGGGGCGACCGCTCGACGGCCCGGGTCAACGGCGTCAGCAGGGCCATGGCGACCGGCGACAGCAGCAGCGCGACCGCCGTGCCGAGGGCGAAGCCGCCCACGACGTCCGTCGGGTAGTGCACGCCCATGTAGACCCGGATGAACCCGCCGAACACCGCGAGCACGATCGCGAGGAGCCCGAACCTCCGGTTGGCGACGAACAGGGCGACGGCCAGGGCCATACACAGCGTCGCGTGGTCGCTCACGAAGGAGAAGTCGTCCTTCCCCGCGACGAGCACTTCCAGCCCGTCATGGGACTTGAACGGCCGCGGCCGTTCGACGAAACCCCTTATCGGCACGTTGACCAGCACCGCGACTCCGGCCGCGAGCGGCGCCCACACGAGTGCCGCCACGTTCGAGGCCGCGTCCTCGCCGCCCCGCCGCCGCACGGACCACCAGCACCAGAGCACCAGCAGCACGATCGCGAACAGCAGTCCGTACTCACCCACGAACTCCATGACCCGGTCGAACCAGTGCGGTGCGTCCTTGGCCAGGCCGTTGATGTCGTAGAGCAGCTCGACGTCGGGGTTCGACCCGGATTCGGCGAGTCCAGCCATGGTGCTGCGGCCCCTTCGTCATGTCCTCCGGCGCACCGAACGCACGCCTCTTCCGCCACCCCCGTGGTCGTAGATCCGCCGGTTCCTCTTGCCCCGCACACCTACACGTCAACAGGAACGCACGGCCCCTGGTTATACGTTCCACGCTCCACCGAATGATCACGCAGACGTTATCGAAGAGAAACACGTCGCCGCAGCTCAGGGCATGGATTCACGCTGCGTTCAAACCATGGCATTCACACCGTCGTGGGCAGCGCTTTCGCGCCATCCTCGGTCACCCGGGTGGCCCCGAAGTAGTCAGGGGTGTCGATCGGGTCGAACCGGATCACAGCGCCCGTCCGCGGCGCGTCGATCATGTATCCGCCGCCGACATAAATCCCCACATGCCGGATGGCCCGGGAGTTGGTGAGATCGTCCGAGAAGAACACCAGGTCACCGGGCATCAACTCGTCCCGCGACGGATGCGGCCCCGCGTTGTACTGGTCGTTCGCGACCCGCGGCAGCTTGATCCCCACACTCTCGTACGCCGCCTTGGTCAGCCCCGAGCAGTCGAACCGCCCACCCTGCTCGGGCGTCCCGTTCCCACCCCACAGATAGAGCGTCCCGAGCTTCTTCTGCGCGTAGGCGATGGCCCCGGCGGCCTGCTCGGACGGATCGACCCGCGTCTCGGGTGCCGCGAAGCTCTTCTCCAGGGTCGTGATCACCTTGACGTAGTTCTGGGTCTCCTTGTACGGCGGCACGCCCTGATACTTGATCACCGCGTAGGCCCCCGCGTTGTAGGAGGCCAGCATGTTCTTGGTCGGGTCCCCGGGCACGTCCTTCACGTACGACGCGAGGGAGCAGTCGTACGACGCCGCCGACGGGATGGCGTCCTTCGGGTCCCATACGTCCCGGTCGCCGTCCCCATCCCCGTCGATCCCGTGGGTGGCCCACGTCCCGGGGATGAACTGCGCTATGCCCTGCGCCGCCGCGTGGCTCTGCGCCCTCGGGTTGAAGCCGCTCTCCTGGTAGAGCTGGGCGGCGAGCAGCGCGGGGTTGATGGCGGGGCAGAGGTTGCCCCACTTCTGCACGAGCGGCTGGTACGCCGCCGGCACCGACCCCTTGGCGAGCTTCTTGGCCCCGCCCCCGGCGCCGCCCGCGAGGTTTCCGGCGACGAGGTAGACGCCCACGACGAGCAGCATCACGAAGCCCATCCCGCCCGCGACCGCGACACCGGCGCCGACCCACATCTTGCGCATGGCCCAACTCTCCCCCATGCCGGAGCCGTTCAATAACACTTTCCGGCCATGTCGCCCGCCCACTCGGGGCCGTCCTCAACCATTGGAGCATTCGGCCCATGCTGGGAGCTCCTGAACAGGCTTTCCGCGCCGCAGGCTTGGCCCGCATCACCGCCCACCCCCAAGACCGTCTACGCGACGCCTTGAGCCCACACGCTCCGGCCCCGGTACGGCCATACCGCTGGTGACGTCGGCGACCAAGTGAGCACTCGCGGCGAGACGGCCGCATCATCCACGCGGCTGTCGATCGCTCAGGCCCTCGCCGTACAGCGGGAGATCGTCGGTGGCGATCCCCCTGGCCAGCGGCGCGGGCAGCCTCACCACTTCGCCGAACTTACCGGGCCGCACATCCCGGTAGATGCCGTTGTCCGGCCGGGTGTGAAGCGCCCACGTCCCCTTCCGGGGATCGATGACGAGGAGCACCGGGACGCGGGCCACGGCGTACCAGTCGGCCTTGTCCCTGATCTCACGGGACTTCTCGGACGCGGAGATCACCTCCACGGCCAGAGCCGCGTCCTCGGCAGCGGCCAGCCACTCGTCGTCGTCCTCCCAGTCGGTGGGCAGCACGACCAGGTCAGGCGTCACGTAATCGTCCGGATCATCCGGCAGTCCGATGGACGACACCTCGTAGGTGTCCAGCCCTTCGGGAAGGCCGACCGTCTCGAGTTGTCTGCGCAGGCGCCGGATCACTCCCGCGTGCTTGCCACGCGGGGTCGGGGACATCACGAGCTTCCCTCCCACGATCTGCACCCGCAGACCCGTCAGTCTCTCGACCCTCTCGCCGGCCTCGCGGAGCCTGCCGGGGCGAGGATGCAGGGGAGGTCCAGCGTCAGCGTCCGATTCAGCGCCCATCGCCGACTGCCTCCGTCTCTCTGCCTCATCGGTGTCCTCGCACACGCGAGCGAGTTCGGCGGGAGGTCCGGCATCCCGCTCGGCGGCGCATCCACCGTACTTCCTGAGCCGCTGCCCAGCCCTGACCATCACGGCAGGTCGCCCCGCCGGCACTCGGCCCACAGCAGCTTCCCGCCCTTCGACGCACCGAGCTCGCGCAGCACGGAGACACCGACGGCGTCCGCGCAGGCCCGCACCAGTTGCAGCCCCCGGCCGCTCTCGGCATCCATCGGGGGCGTGGCGCCGGGTTGCTCCCCGTCGCGAAAACCGGGCGGCACCCTCCAGTCGCCGTCCCACACACCGACCCGCAACCGGCCCGGCTCGCGCGACAGGATGCGGAGGGCGTAGGGGCCGGTGGTGTGCAGGTGGGCGTTGGCGAGCAACTCGGCGGCCAGCAGTTCGGCGGTGGGCGTCAGCTCCGCGAGGCCGTGCGCGGCCAGGGTGGCGCGCAGAGTTGTGCGGGCGATCCCCGGTGCGCGTGGATCGTGCGGGAGGTGGAGGGTGTAGCCCCAGGACGGGTTTACGGTGGCCATGGAAGTCTCCGCTCGGTGCTGGTAGTTGGAACGTGCGTGGAGGTGCCCAGTGGCATGCCGGTCCGTCGATCGGTGCGCTTCTGGGCGGGGCGCCAGTTGTAAGCTAGAGATGTTTCTTAGATGGCGCCAGAAAAGAAATTAGATGCCACTCATGTGAGTGACAGAGAGGCAAGGGTCGCGTGAGAAGCAACCCGACGGGCCGTCAACTCCGTTTGGGTGCTGAGCTGCGCAAACTGCGAGAACGAGCCGGGCTGACCTCGACACAGGCAAGCCGCCTTCTCGGCGTACAGCAGAACCAGATCAGCAACGTGGAAGCCGCCCGGGCCGGCGTGAGCCCCGATCGGGTCCGCACGCTCGCCTGTCACTACGACTGCGGCGACAAAGCCCTCGTCAACGCGCTCAGCAACATGGCATCCGAGCGAAGCCGAGGATGGTGGGAGGAGTACCGGGAGCTTCTGCCTGCCGCGCTGCTGGACCTGGCCGAGGTCGAGCACCATGCGGAGCGCCTGGGCGCAGCCGTCACGCTGCACATCCCCGGCCTTCTGCAAACAACGGACTATGCCCGAGAGGTCTTCCGTCAGGACGTCCCGGAGATGGCGCCCCCGGACATCGAGCACCGGATCTCGTTTCGCGTCAAGCGCCAGGCAGTGCTGTACCGGGAGCCCCCGACACCGTACCGAGCCACCATCCACGAGGCGGCGCTTCGGATGCGCCTCGGCGGCGCTCACGTGACGCTGCCTCAGCTCGCCCATCTGCTCGACATGAGCGAGCGCGACCACGTCACCCTGCGCGTACTGACATTCGACGCCGGGACCCTCCCTGGTTCAGGCCAGTCCTTCTACTACTCGACGGGTCCCGTGCCCCAGCTCGACACCGTCCACCTCGACCAGTCCCACGGCCCGGTGTTCCTCGACTCCGGGGCCCAGCTCGACAAATACCGGGTGCTCCTCGGCCGCATGGAGGCCAGCGCACTGCCGCCCGACAAGTCACGGGATCTCATCCACAAGGTCGCGCAGGAACTGTGAGGAAGGTCGATATGAAGCAACGCGCCTGGCAGAAGTCCTCCTACTGCGCGCAGGGCGACTCCTGCCTCCACGTCAGCGCCAGCGCCACCGGCATCCATCTCACCGAAAGCAGCGACCCCACCGGCTCCATACTCACCGCCACCCCGACCGCCTTCGGCGCCCTGCTCGCCGCGCTGAAGTCGAACACCCGACCGGCGCCGATCCAGGTCACCTTCACTCACGGGGACGACCCTGCCTCCCCCGTCCGCGTTCACGGCACCGACATCCCCGGAACCGTCGTCACGACGGATCGTCAGAAGTGGGAAGCCTTCACGCTCGGCGTGCGGGCGGGCGAGTTCGATCACTTCGCAGAAGGGCCCAACGACGCAACCGCACGACAGGTTGCGCTCCAGCCTCATTGCCCGGCGTAACGGGACGTGATACACAGAGTGACCATACGACTCTTTGCATACTGGTCCGCGCCACCCTGTTAGGGCCCGGTGCGGACCGGTGGCAAGCTATTCGTACGAAACCCGCCAATCAATGACGCCAAGTCGACATACGACGGCGCCATCGTCGGCGACAATGAGGCCTGACCTCTGCACGTCCGCAGAGGGTGCGGAACTACCCAACAGGGGCGGTGACTTACATGCTCTTTGCGGCCGACGAGGGAGACATCAACACCATCATCGGGGGGATCGCTCCGGACTGGGGCCCCTTCGGCAGCCTGGGCAACGAGGCCAAGATCATGATCGAGGTGGTGATGGCCGTCGCGATTCTGCTCTGCCTCGGCATCGCCATCTGGGGCGCCGCCAAACAGCGCATCGGTGCCACCGCGCTCCGCGACACGTTCAGCGCGGAGCAGGGCAAGGGCCTCATCGTCGCGGGCCTGACGGGCGTGTTCATCATCGGCTCCCTCGGCACGCTCTTCACCATCGTGTACGGAATGGCCGTGTAGCCCGGCGCGCATCCGTTCCTCCCCTCCATCCCACCCGCCCGTCGTGCCAACCGGCTGAGGTTGCGTTTCCCTGATGTCGAGTCACCACACCGCGCCCGCGCGGGAACCAGCACGGCTACCGTCGTACTTCTACGGCAGGCACGACGTCGAGGGGGCGTACGCGGCATGAGTCTCGGAGACGACCACCAGTCCGGCGGTTACGGCGGCACCGGTCAGACACGGACACGGCTGCCCGACGGGGACGGCGACGGCTACGGCGGCCCCCGTCGCGGCGGTCGCTCGTCGTCCCGGAGCCTGGTCACCGTGGTCGGCGTCGTCGTCCTCCTCATCGCGGCGATCGCCTTCGCGAACCGTGGAGGAGACGATTCCGCATCCCCGGACGACACGGCGGCGGACAAGCCGAAGACGTCGGCGACGGCGCCGTCCGGGACGAAGCCTGTGCAGTCGGGCTTCGCCCGGGACGAGCAGGGGGCGCAGAGCGCGGCGGCGAATTACGCGGTGGCGCTGGGCTCGGCCGACATGTTCGAGAAGGCCAAACGTGATTCGATCCTCCAGGCCATCATCGTTCCTTCCAGAGTCCCTGACTTCGAGGCCACTCTGGACAAGGCATACAGCCCGGGCTTCAACAAGAACGTCGGTCTGAACGAGGACGGCTCGACGCCGAAGGGCTACACCTTCGTGTCCCGTACGAGCCCGATCGGCACCAAGGTCACCGAAAACTCGGCCGACAACGCGACCGTCGAAGTCTGGTGCAGCGGTCTCCTCGGGCTCGCGGGGCAGAACTCCACAGCCCCGGTCACGAACAGTTGGTTCACGATCACCATGAAGCTCGAGTGGGTCAATGGTGACTGGAAGATCGTGACGCACTCTCAGAAGGACGGCCCGGCGCCGATTCCCGGCGACGACAAGGCTTCCAGCGCGGACGAGATGGCGAAGGCCGTCCAGGAGTACGGAGGGTTCACGTATGCCCGCTAACCGCCGCGTACTCGAGCTGACCGGCGTCGTCATGGCCGTCCAGACGGCAGCGATCCTCTTCGCCACCCGCGCCTTCGCCGCCCCCACCCCAACGCCCACCCCGAGCGATGACCCCTGCGACCTGATCCACGGCCCCGCCAAGGACTACTGCGAACGAGGCGAAGGCGGCAGCTCCACCGGAGGTGGCGGCGGCGGCGGAACCCTCGACTCCCCCACCTCCGCCCTCGACCCCCTCTCCTCCCTCGCCAAGGGCTGCGCCGACGCCGCCTCCTGGACCATCGACAAGCTCAGCGCCGCCGTCCAGGACACGGCGAACGTCGACTTCACGAACCCGACGTTCCTCCAGCAGTACGCCGTCGTCTTCGCGGCGTCGACGATCCTCACGCTCCTCCTGTGGCTCCTCGCGGTGGCGAAGCGTGCCGTGCGCGGCATCCCCCTCACCACCGCGCTGTCCGAGGCCATCGGGTTCCTCTGGCTCACCGTCCTGGCGTCGGCCTTCACGCCGCTGATCCTGTACACGGTCGTATCCGCGACCGACGGCGTCACCGACGTACTCGCCAAGGCGACCGGCGAGCAGACGGACACCTTCTTCGGCACGTTCTCCGCCGCCCTGGAGAAGGGCGAGGACATCGGCGGCGGACCGATCATGCTGATCGTCGTCTCCCTGGTGTCGATCCTCGCCGCCGGCGTGCTCTGGCTGGAACTCGTCATCCGCGCCGCCCTGCTCTACGTCGGCGCCCTGCTCGGCACCGTCGTCTACGCCGGCCTGGTCGACAAGAACCTGTGGGGCCACGTCCGCCGCTGGGCCGGGATCATGATCGCGGTCATCCTCGTGAAGCCCGTCATCGTGATCGTCCTCGGGCTCGCCGGGGCGCTCTCCGCCGACGACGGGCCGGACGCCTTCTCGGCCGTCGTCTCCGGCCTCGCCATCATCCTGCTCGCCATCTTCGCGTCCGCGATGATCTACCGCTTCGTCCCCGGCTTCGGCGACGAGATCGCGAACGGCCGCAACAACCGCATCATGCAGGGCGCCGAAGGCAAGGCCGCGGCCGTCATGAGCTCCCCGGCGAACCTGGTCGCCCAGGGCATCAGAACCCACAGCACTCGCCACAACGGCGACGGCGGAGGCGGCGGCCAGTCCAGCTCCTCCTCCGCGTCCCGTCCCTCGAACCCCGCCTCCGGCGGAGTCGCCGCGCACAGCACGCGCCCCTCGAACGGCGGCGGCGGAAATGTCCCCTCCGCCGCACCCGCACCGCGCTCCGGCAGCCCGGTCAACACGCCCCACGCAAGCAACACCCGTAACAGCAAAAACAGCACAGGAGGTGACGGGCGTTGACGACCGAGTCCCACGTGTCCCATCCGGTCACGCCCCGCCGTACGTATCTCATCGGCCGTGCCCGGCCGAACGCGATCGTCGGCCGCAACCGCGAGACCGGTGAGATCGCGCTGATCGTCGTGGGCGCGTTCCTCGGCATGATGTGCGGGCTCCTCGTCCCCGTCCTGACCCTGCGCATCGTGCTGCTCTGCGGCTTCCCCATGCTCGCGCTGGCGGCCGTCTACGTGCCGTACAAGCACCGGACGTTCTACAAGTGGTTCGAGATCAACCGCAGCTACAAGCGGACGCTCCGCACCGGCACCACCTACCGATCCGGCGCCATCGAGGCCGGTACCAGGATCGACGGGCGGGAGATCGAGGTCGGCCCGCCGCCCGGCATCGGCCGCATCACCTGGCTGGCGGCGCCCTTCGGGCCGGACGAGATCGCCGTACTGCTGCACGCCGACCGCAAGATGGTGACGGCCGCGATCGAGATCGAGGGCCCCGGCGTCGGCCTGCGCGACTCCGAGGACCAGGAAGCCCTCGTCGACCGCTTCGGCACGCTGCTCAAGCACGTGGCCAACGGCGACGGCTTCGTCACCCGCATCCAGATGCTCGCCCGCACCCTCCCGGCCGACCCGGACGCGCACGCCAAGGACGTCGCCCAGCGCGGCGACGACAAGGCGCTGCCGTGGCTGCAGCAGTCGTACGACCAGCTCCAGTCCATGGTGTCCACCAGCAGCGAGCAGCACCGCGCCTACCTCATCGCCTGTATGCACTACAACCGCGAACTGGCCGCCGAGGCCCACGCGATGGCCCGCGCCGCCCGCCCGCAGAACGGGCGCAAGCTGGACCGGGACGCGGGACTGGCGGTCGTCATGGCGCGCGAGCTGACCGACATCTGCTCCCGCCTCCAGGAAGCCGACATCCGGGTACGCCAGCCGCTGGGGCAGGGCCGGCTCGCCTCCCTCGTCCACGCCATGTACGACCCGGACCACCCCATCGACCACATCCAGGCGATGACCAAGCGCAACGCCTGGCCGGCCGAGCTGGACGCCATGGAGCCCACCTACCTCCAGGCCAAGACCCGCGAGTCCTCCACCCGCGCCCCCTGGTGCCACGCCACCGCCTGGGTCAAGGAGTGGCCGATGACCCCGGTCGGCGTCAACTTCCTGGCCCCTCTTCTCGTCCACACGCCGGACGTGATCCGCACGGTCGCCGTCACGATGGACCTCGAACCCACCGAGGTCGCCATCGAACGCATGCTGACCGAGAAGACCAACGACGACGCCGAGGCCTCCCGCGCCGCCAAGATGAACCGCACCGTCGACCCGCGCGACATCGCCGCCCACGGCCGCCTGGACCAGCGGGGCGAGGACCTCGCCAGCGGCGCGGCCGGCGTCAACCTGGTCGGCTACATCACGGTCTCCTCCCGCTCCCCCGAGGCACTGGCCCGCGACAAGCGGACGATAAGGGCGTCGGCCGGGAAGTCGTACCTGAAACTGGAGTGGTGCGACCGTGAGCACCATCGCGCCTTCGTGAACACACTTCCGTTCGCCACCGGCATCCGAAGGTAGGGGCTGAGCCTGATGCGGGACCCGCTGACCGTCCTCACCGAAGCCTTCACGTCCTTCCTCTTCGGGAAGGTGGAGACGACCCGCCTCCCCGTCCGCACCTCCACGGGCCAGGCGCAGGCCGTCTACCTGCCGACCGCCGCGCCCGGCCTCGGCGACTCCGGCGTGATCATCGGCCGCGAGGTCTACTCCGGCAAGGGCTACATCTACGACCCCTTCCAGCTGTACGGCCAGCAGCTCCCCGCCCCGCACTGGCTGGTGCTCGGGGAGTCGGGCAACGGCAAGTCGGCGCTGGAGAAGACATACGTCCTGCGCCAGCTCCGCTTCCGCGACCGCCAGGTCGTCGTCCTGGACGCCCAGGGCGAGGACGGGGCCGGTGAATGGAACCTCATCGCGCAGCAGCTGGGTATAACTCCGATCCGGCTGGACCCCATGGCGGCACTCGACCAGGGCATCCGGCTCAACCCCCTCGACCCGGCGATCACCACGACCGGGCAGCTGGCCCTGCTCCGCACGATCATCGAGGTCGCGATGGGGCATGGCCTGGACGAGCGCTCCGGCTTCGCGCTCAAGGTCGCGCACGCCTACGTCAACGAGACCATCGTCCAGCGCCAGCCGGTCCTCACCGACATCGTCGAGCAGCTCCGCCACCCCGAGCCGGAGTCCGCCGAGGCGATGAACGTCGCCATAGACGACGTACGGGCGTGGGGCCTGGACGTGGCACTCGTCCTCGACCGCCTCGTCGACGGTGACCTGCGCGGCATGTTCGACGGCCCGACGACGGTCGGCATCGACCTCGACGCCCCCCTCATCGTCTTCGACCTCTCCCACATCGACCGCAACTCCATCGCCATGCCGATCCTCATGGCCATCGTGGGGGTCTGGCTGGAGCACACCTGGATCCGGCCCGACCGGAAGAAGCGCATCTTCCTGGTCGAGGAGGCCTGGCACATCATCAACAGCCCGTTCGTGGCGCAGCTGTTCCAGCGGCTGCTGAAGTTCGGGCGACGGCTGGGTCTGTCGTTCGTGGCGGTGGTGCACCATCTGTCGGACGTCGTCGACGGGGCGGCGGCCAGAGAGGCCGCGGCCATCCTGAAGATGGCCTCCACCCGGACCATCTACGCCCAGAAGGCCGACGAGGCGCGGGCAACGGGGCGCGTACTGGGCCTGCCACGCTGGGCCGTGGAGATCATCCCCTCCCTCACCCCCGGCATCGCGGTGTGGGACGTCAACGGCAACGTCCAGGTGGTCAAACACCTGATCACCGAGACCGAACGCCCCCTGGTCTTCACCGACCGCGCGATGACCGAGTCGTCCGCCGACTTCAACGACGACGCGCTGCGCGCCGCCGAACTGGAGGCGGAGGAAAGGGCGGCGGCCTTCATGGAACAGCACATCGGCGACTCGTCCGAATCGACGGTGGCGTAGGAAGACGGGAGGGACCGGACGCATGAGACCGGACGGACCGGGCGGACCGGACGACCATCGCGGCCGGCGGCCGGCCCAGCAGGGCGGCATCCCCGACGGCCTGCTGCTCGGCCTGCTCGCCTTCCTCCTCGGCATGACCGTGCTGGTGTGGACGGCGACCGGCCTGTCCGCGCTCTTCGCCCACGGCTCCTGGCCCTCCGGCGTCACCTTCACCGGCACCCCCCTGGCCATGCGCCACCTGATCTCCGAGCCCCACGACATTCCCGGCGCCTGGCCGGACACCCCCGAGACGGCACTCTCCGGGTACGGGCTGTTCTGGGGGCTGTTCATCGGCCAGATGATGGTGCTGGTGGTGCTGACGGTGTTCGTGATGGGCACGGTGGCGCGATGGCGTGCGGTACGGCAGCGCGGGCGCGAGGAGCCCGTGCCGACACCGAAACCGGTCCAGGAGACGCCGGTCACGGAGACGCCGGTCCAGGAGGTGCCACAGCACGAGGCCCCGCCGCAGCACGAGGTCCCCACCCCGAGGACCCCACAGCAGGCCCCAGTGACTCCGCAGGCTCCGGCCCAGGAGACCGACCCCTCCGCTGCTCTGCCCAACGGCAAACAGGTGGGCGGGTGGGAAACCAACCGCGCCGAAGGCGCGGTGCACTACGCCCCCCGGGAGAGCCGCCACACAACCGCGACCGCAGCCCTGCGGGACGCGGAGGCCGCCGCCCTCGTCATCACGTCCAACCCATCGCTCTGGTCGGAGACCAAGGACGCCCGCGCGAAACTCGGCCCCGCCCACCTCTACGACCCGAACCACCTCTGCGACACCCCGGACCGACTCCACTGGTCCCCCACCGCCGGCTGCGAGGACAGACCGACGGCCACCGCCAGAGCGGCCGCCCTCCTCACCCCCGTCCGCCCCACCGCCCGGCTCGACCAGGCGGTCGGCGACACCGCGGAACTCCTGCTGCGCAGCTACCTCCACGCCGCCGCCGTCGACGGCCGCACCGTCCGCCACGTCCACCGCTGGTCCCAGGGCCTCCAGATCCAGGACGCCGTACGCATCCTCCGTACCAACCCCAAAGCCGCACCCGGCTCCGCGGGCGAACTCGAAGGGGCCCTCACCGCCCACCCCGAACGCCGGGACATGGCCCAGCAACTGACCACCCGTGCGCTGGCCGCCCTCGCGACGGTCAACATCCGCGAGGCGTGCACCCCCAACCGAAATGATGCCCTCGCCTTGGATTCCTTCATCCACGAACAGGGAACCCTTTACGTGGTGGGTGAATCCATCGAGGACCCCCGCACGAACCCGGGCGCGATGCCGCTGCTGACAGCGCTCGTCTCAAGCGTGGTCGAGCGCGGC
This sequence comes from Streptomyces sp. NPDC056296, assembly GCF_042268605.1. Taxonomy (NCBI): domain Bacteria; kingdom Bacillati; phylum Actinomycetota; class Actinomycetes; order Kitasatosporales; family Streptomycetaceae; genus Streptomyces; species Streptomyces sp. NPDC056296. The sequence continues at coordinate 29,326 of NZ_JBHJRX010000073.1, forward strand.
CGGCGCATGGCCGAACGGTCATCCTCCGGTCGCCTCGACCCACCACTGACGCTCGTCCTGGACGACGTCGCGGCCGTGGCTCCGCTCCCCCAGCTCCCCGAGCTGCTGGCCACCGGGGCGGACCGGGGCATGCCGACCCTGGCCCTGCTCCGGTCCCGCGAACAGGGCCGGTCCCGCTGGCCCCACGACGAACTGCCGGTATGACAGCAGCGGACAGGGCCCGCGAACCCGCGGGCCCGTGTCACCGCTCGAGCACGAACTCCAGCTCGTAGTCACCGGGCCCGCCCACCAGCGGCACCGTCCGCCCGCTCGACGCGAACCCCGCCTTCCGGTAGGCGCCCTGCGCCCGCTCGTTGTCCGGATGCACGATGAGCCGCACCCGCTCCAAGCCGCTCGCCCAGGCCCACTCCAGCCCGGCGTCGAACAACGCCTTGGTCAGCCCGCTCCCCCGCCACTCGGGCCGCACGAACACACCGACCACGTGCCCCTGCCGCCGAGCCACGGAGAACCCGGCCCAGTCCGTCGTCCCGGCCTCCTCCACCAGCACGGTCAGCGTGCCGAGCCACATCCCCCCGGGCACCTCCGCGACGATCTGCCGCGCCCCGGACGCGCCCTCGGCGGCGCCGGCCGCCCGCTCCTGCCAGTAGGAATCCGGCCGGACGGCGGCGACGTCGTACGTCTCCAGGTAGGCGAGGTGCGCGAGCGGATCCCGCAGCGCACGCAGCCGCAGCTCCTTCACGGCGGGCCATTCGTCGGCGCGTATGGAGCGGATCACGTAGTCACCGGGGACCGTGGCACTCATGCGGCCCACCGTAATACCCGGGTACTACGCCCCTCACCTGATATACGGTCTCCGGGCGGACGCCCCCTCGCCCGACGGCCCCCGATCATGGTCGGATGGACCCCGTGAAGCCCGTGCCGGAAGACCGAGCGGCCGAACCCCTCACCGAGTACGTCCAGCGCGTCAACCGGCGGGTCCGCGCCTTCGACCGTCGCCGTCCCCTCGTGTGGGACCTGCACCTCACCGGCCTGTGGGTACTGGCCGCGCTGATCGACGCCTCCGGTGGCTGGCGCAACGTCGCCCACGATCCCGACGTTCCCATCGGCCTCGTCCTCGTCCTCAGCCTCGCCCTCTCCGTCCCCCTCCTCTGGCGCCGCAGCCACCCCCAGGTCGCCCTCCTCGTCACCCTGCCCGCGGCCCTGGTCAACGCCTGGTCGGGCGCCGCCCTCCAAGCGGCCCTGCTCCAACTGCTCCTCGTCCACCACATCGCCCTGCGCCTGCCGCTGCGCAACCTCTGGTGGGCCGTGGCCCTGGTGATCGCCCCGACCTGCGTCACGGTCGCCCGCTTCGGGGACAGCGCGGGCTCCTGGACCCAGCAGTTCGGCTCGCAGCTCTCCGCCATCGGCGTGGCCGCCCTCATCGGCATCACCGTCCGCACCCGGCGGGACTACACCGAGGCCCTGGAGGACCGCGCCCGCCGCCTGGAAACGGAACGCGACCAGCAGGGCCGCCTCGCCGCCGCCGCGGAACGCGCCCGCATAGCCAGGGAGATGCACGACATCATCGGCCACAACCTCTCCGTCATCACCGGCCTCGCCGACGGCGGCCGCTACGCCGCCGCCAAGTCCCCGGAACGCGCCGCCCAGGCCCTCGACGCCATCTCCACCACCAGCCGCCAGGCCCTGAGCGAACTACGCCGCCTGCTCGACGTCCTGCGCGAAGAGGAACGGACCGGCACCCAGACTGCCGAACTGGCCCCGCAGCCCTCCCTCACCGACCTCGACCAACTCCTCGACGGCGTCCGCAGAGCCGGCCTCCCCGTCCGCACGACCGTCCAGGGCCGGGCCAGCCTCCCCGAGGGCCGCCAGCTCACGGTCTACCGAGTCATCCAGGAAGCCCTCACCAACACCCTCAAACACGCCGGCCCCGACGCCACCGCACACATCGACCTCTCCTACGAGACCGGCGGCGCCGTCGCCCTCACCGTCACCGACACCGGCCACGGCGGCCCGGCCCCCGCCCCCTCCGACGGCCGCGGCCTGCCCGGAATGCGCGAGCGAACGTCCCTCTACGGCGGCACACTTGAGGCCGGCCCACGCCCCCGCCCCGAGCGGGGCTGGCGCGTCCACCTGCACCTACCGGAGGAACCCCCGCCGTGACCACCGTCCTCATCGCCGACGACCAGCCGCTCCAGCGCTTCGGCTTCCGGATGCTCCTGGAGAGCCAGGAGGACATGACGGTCCTGGGCGAGGCGGCCAACGGCGCCGAAGCCGCCCGCATGACGGCCGAACTCCGCCCCGACGTCGTCCTCATGGACGTCCGCATGCCCGGCCTGGACGGCATCGAGGCGACCCGTCGCATCGTCGCGGCCGGCGGCCGCACCCGGGTCCTCATCCTCACGACCTTCGACCTCGACGAGTACGCCTACTCCGGCCTGCGCGCCGGTGCCTCCGGCTTCCTCGTCAAGGACGCCCAGCCGGAGGAGCTGCTCTCCGGCATCCGTGCCGTGGCCACGGGCGACGCCGTGGTGGCCCCGAGCCTGACCCGCCGCCTGCTCGACGCATACGTCCACCATCTGCCGGCCAACCCCCAGCCGGACGACTCCCCGGACCCCCGTCTGGCCGCTCTCACCGACCGAGAGACCGAGATCCTGCGGGTGATCGGCCACGGCTGGACCAACACGGAGATAGCGGAGCGGCTCCACCTCGCCGAGTCGACGGTCAAGACCCACGTGGGCCGCATCCTGGCGAAGACGGGTTCAAGGGACCGCGTCCAGGCGGTGATCCTGGCGTACGACACAAAATTGGTCGGGTAGGCATTGGTGGCTAAAACGCAGAAAACCCCGCACCGTTTCCGGTGCGGGGTTTCCTTTGAATGATTGTTCGGCGGCGTCCTACTCTCCCACAGGGTCCCCCCTGCAGTACCATCGGCG
>NZ_JBHJRX010000074.1:0-20468 GCF_042268605.1 Streptomyces sp. NPDC056296
CCCTTCCAGTGTGGAAGGGGCCGCCGGTCCTCGTCGTCGGTACGGTCGCCCGCGGTCGGGCCGGGCCTCAGCCCGCCAGCAGCTTCTTCACCGCGGCGGCGACCCGGCCGCCCTCGGCCTGCCCGGCCACCTTCGGGTTCACGATCTTCATGACGGCACCCATGGCCCGCGGCCCTTCGGCACCGGCCGCCTTCGCCTCCTCGACGGCCTGCGCGACGATCGCGTTCAGCTCGTCGTCGGACATCTGCTTCGGCAGGTAGGCGGCGAGTACCTCGCCCTCCGCCTTCTCCCGCTCGGCGCTCTCGGGGCGGCCGCCCTGGGCGAAGGCGTCCGCGGCCTCGCGGCGCTTCTTCGCCTCGCGGGTGATCACCTTCTGCACCTCGTCGTCGGAGAGCTCCCGCTTCTCCTTCCCCGCGACCTCTTCCTTGGTGATCGCGGCGAGCGTCAGCCGGAGCGTGGAGGAGCGGAGCTCGTCGCGCTCCTTGATCGCGGCGTTGAGGTCGTCCTGCAGCTTCGACTTGAGCGTGGTCATGGCAGTGATTGTCGCAGGTACGGGAGGAAGGGCGCCTGTTGATTTAGGTGGCCTGCCGGCTTGTCCACATGCGGTCGGCCTCCGCCACCGCTTCTGACACGATGGACGTATGCGCGCGCGATACGGAGTACCCCTGGGAATCACGGCGGTTGGCGCCGCCGGTCTGGTCTACGCGGCGGGCTTCGAGACCCGCTCGTTCCGCCTGCGACGGGTGACGATCCCCGTCCTGCCCTCCGGGATGCGCCCCCTGCGCGTGCTGCAGGTCTCCGACATCCACATGGTCGGCGGCCAGCGCAAGAAGCAGCGCTGGCTGCGCTCGCTGGCCGGTCTGCGCCCCGACTTCGTGATCAACACCGGCGACAACCTGTCCGACCCGGAGGGCGTCCCGGAGGTCCTGGACGCCCTGGGTCCCCTGATGGAGTTCCCGGGCGCCTACGTCTTCGGCTCCAACGACTACTACGGCCCCAAGCTGCGCAATCCCGCCCGGTACCTGATCGAGAAGGCCCAGGGCCGCCACGGCCTGAACGGCAACGCGCCGGCCGAGGGCGTCGTCCACAACCCGTGGGAGGACCTGCGCGACGGCTTCGACGCCGCCGGCTGGCAGAACCTCACGAACACGCGCGGCACGCTGAAGGTCGAGGGCGTGTCCGTCGAGCTGACGGGACTGGACGACCCGCACATCAAGCGGGACCGGTACGCGGAGGTGGCCGGCGGCCCCTCCGGCACGGCCGACTTCTCGATGGGCGTGGTCCACGCGCCGTACCTGCGCGTCCTGGACTCCTACACGGCGGACGGCTACCCCCTGCTCCTCGCCGGCCACACGCACGGCGGCCAGCTGTGCATCCCCTTCTACGGCGCCCTGGTCACCAACTGCGACTTGGACACGGAGCGCGTGAAGGGCCTGTCGACCCACACGGCCGAGGGCCGTACAGCCTACCTCCACGTATCGGCCGGCTGCGGCACCAACCGCTACACCCCGGTACGTTTCGCCTGCCCCCCGGAGGCGACACTGCTGACGCTGGTGGGGCGGGAGTAACGGGGCTCATATACGGGTGGGGTCGGGGGTAGCCCACATGGCCCACCCGCATAGCCCGTTATGTCCGGTCTGTCTAGCGTGAGGCCATGACAGCCCCGATACCCAGGGACATCCCGGACCTCCCCGCGGTCCCGGGCCCGCCCAGACTGCTGCCCTCCCCCGTCCCGGCCACGGCCGTCGTGACCCCCGTGCGCCGCCCGCTGGTCGCCGTCTTCCGCATCATCACGGCGCTGCTGGCGCTGACGGGCGTGACCATCGAACTGCTCGCGGCCGGGCCGGCCACCAGGACCCTGAGCCACTTCACCACCCAGAGCAGCATCCTGCTGGCCCTGGTCCTGCTCGCCTCCGCCCGCCGCGCCTGGTCCGCCCGCCGCCCCCTGTCGGGCGCTCTCACGGGCGCGGCTCTGCTCTACGTCGTCGCCGCCGGGCTCGTCCACCACCTGCTCCTGGCCAACGCGGCGAGCCCCTTCGCCGTGACGGACAGCGCAGGCCTCGGCTCCGGGGCCGGCTCCGGCTGGCACACGGTCGCGACCCACCTCCTGACCACGGCCGTCCCCGTCGCCGCGGCCCTGGACTGGCTCCTGCTCACCACCCCCGGCCGCCTGCACCTGCGCCAGGCCGCCGCGTGGCTCCTCTACCCACTGGCCTACCTGGCCTTCTCCCTGGCCCGCGGCGAGCTCCTCATCCCCGGCACCCAGGACCGCTACCTCTACCCCTTCCTCGACGTCGACCAGCACGGCTACAAGGGCGTCCTGGGCAACGCCCTCCTCCTCGGCCTGGCCCTCTACGCCCTGGGCGTCCTCCTCGTGGCCCTGGACCACATCCGCCCGAACCCGCTCCGCCGCCGCTGGTAAAACCGGATTTCGCCTCCGGCCGCCGGTGGGCTAAAGTAAACGACGTCGCCGCGACGAGCAGCGACAATCGGGGTGTGGCGCAGCTTGGTAGCGCGCTTCGTTCGGGACGAAGAGGTCGTGGGTTCAAATCCCGCCACCCCGACAGTGAAGTACCAGGTCAGGGGCCTGATCCGCATCGCGGGTCGGGCCCCTGAGTGGTTTGTGGGGCCATCTTGGGAGCTGCCCTGGGAGCCGTCTGGGAGCGAGTACGAGACGGCGGAGCCATCCAAAATCGCGCAGCAGATCGCTGACGTGGTTCGAGACGAAGGTGCCGCTTGGGCCCAGAACACTGTCGCCGAGTCGGCTACCGCCGTGCCCCTCTAGAGTGGCATGACCACGTTCGCCGGAGCGGTGCCCAACGAGCCCCGGAGAGCGGCCAGGTGGCCTCCGTGTCGGGTGCGCGGGTCGCCGGAGACGACGGAGCGTCAGCGTGACAAGGGGGGCCGGTGGCCAGGCGGAGTGGGCCTGAGAGCAATGGCGCGGTGCGCATGGCTTTACGCGCGGTGTTGGCCGGCGTCACGGGTAGCGTGATCGGTATTGCCGCGTACTCGATCAGTCAGACCGGCGGGCAGCGGCTGTCGATCATCGTGGGTTGCCTCATCGGAGTCGCCGTAGCCCTCGGTCTGGAGCTGTACCGCAGGTCCGCTCAGCTGACGGAGGTCCGCCTCGTCCTCCTCGGCAACGAGATGTCGTTCACCACCAAGACGGACATGCGTCAGGCCGCACAACGGATGTTCTTCCAAGCCGCCACCCGGGTCGCCACCCGCCCGCTGGAGGACGGCAGCGGGAACCTGCGCGAGGCCCTGACCTCTCTCAAGACGCTGTTCGACCTCTACCGCGAGCCGCTGGAGGGCCACACGACCCCTCCTCCCCCTGCCAAGGGGGACTCGGTGTACGAACTTGCCCTGGACATCCTCAACTTCGAACTCGCTCCCTTCCTGGCCAAGTGGCACCCCAGCCTGAAGGACTTCGAGGACCGCCACCCCGACCAGGACGAGTCCGAGTGGCCACAGAACGCCGTCTTCCGCGCGGAGCTCCGCCAACTGCAGGAGCGGCTGCGGCCGTACGTACTCGGGCTCGGGGAGATCGCCGGCATCCGTGATCCGGAGCGGCATCTGCGCCCTTCGGGCCGTTCCGCGCAGGCCCGCTCCACAGTGCCGCAACAGGACGGGTCGAGACCCGGCCCGCGGGAATGACACCACACGCTGCGACGTCGCCGGCCGGACGCGGTGTCGCATGATGGCGAAGTGACGATCTTCATCGTGCAGGCATCTCGCGAGTCGGCCCCGGAGGACCAAGCAATTCACGCACCCCCCCCCATCGCATTTTTCGGCCGTCGAGAGGGAGGAAACAGGCAGTCGACTGAGGTCCCTACGAGGAGGCAGAAATGATCACGCCCGACGCCTCCGAACCGGAATGGGACGTCTTCATCAGTTACAGCCGGTCCGACGCCGGCAAGGTCAGTGCGCTGGTGTCCACGCTCCAGGCACGCGGTCTGCGCGTCTTCGTCGACGACACCGCCGTGGACGACTTCGCGTCCATCACCGCCACCATCACGGAAGCGTTGGCCCACTCCCGGATACTGCTCGCCCTGTACTCGGCGGACTACCCTCAGCGGCGAGCGTGCCAGTGGGAGCTGACCTACGCGTACCTGACCGGGCAGCGCGAGGGTGATCCTCGCCGGCGGACACTCGTACTCAACCCCGAACCCGCATCCGACCATGTGCACCCGGTCGAACTGCGAGACGCCCGACACTGGCCCTGGCCCACCACCCCCGAGGCGCTCGACCGCCTCGCCGCACGCGTGGCCGACCACGTGGACACCGTCACCACGTTCATGGGAGACGCGGCGGACGCGCCCGTCGTTCCGTGGCTGCCCGCACCGGCCCGCACGGGCTCGTTCCGCTTCACCGGCCGCCTGCCCGAGCAGTGGCGCATCCACACGGCCCTCCATCGTCACCGTGCTCCGCTGGTCGCCCAGACCGGCGGAGGACGCGGCGCGCAGCTGCGCGGCATGCCCGGGCTGGGCAAGTCGCTGCTCGCCCAGGAATACGCCCTCCACTTCAGTTCGGCCTTTCCCGGCGGCGTCTTCTGGTTCGACCTGCACCCGTACGACGGGCAGCCCTCGGCGGCGATGCGGTCCTACACGGAACAGGTCTCCACAGTGCTGGCGGCCCTACGGGTGACTGCCTCGACGTCCTCGCTACCCGGCCTGCTCAGCCACCTCGCGGTCGCGCTGGGAGAGCGCGACCTGCCCTGTCTGTGGGTGGTCGACGGCCTCCCCGACGGACTCACCGCGGACCAGCTCAATCTCCTGCGCGGCCCGCACCTGCTCACGGCCACCCTGATCACGACACGGTCCCTCCGCTACACGGCTTTCGCCGAGTGCGTCGACATGGCCCCGTTGTCGGACGCCGACGGCTATCACCTCCTCACCTCCCGCCGCGTGCCCGAAGACGAGCTGGAACACGCTGCCGCTCTCGCGCTCGTTCGCGATGTCAGTGGGCATCCCGAAGCGTTGGATCTGCTCGCGGACCTCACAGCCACCAGTTCCTTCGTCGACCTACGCAATCGGCTGCACGCCCACGGCCCGGACGTGCTGGCGACCCGACGAATGGCGTCCGGTACCGGCGCGCCGGCGCGCCGTCCACTCGCGACGGCGTTGCTGCCACGACCACTGTCCGGCGCTGACCCGGCTGATGACGTCCTTCGGTTGCTTGCGCTCGCCTGCCCGGCGCCGCTGTCCCAAACAGCCCTGGAAAACGTCCTGGCCTCCATCGGCCCCTACGACCCGTGGGACGTGGGAGCCCTCGTCTCAGAGGCCGTGGAAGCTCTTCGCGGATCCGGCGCGCTACGCCACGAACCGCTGCGCGACCGGTCCTGGACCATCCATCCGCTGCTCGCCCGGGCCGTACAGCGCCATGACACGAACGTGGCCCGCCAGGAAGACCTCCGTCGTGTACTCCTGCACGCACTTGTTCCGAGCACCTCCGCCCGGGCCTCGGTTCCGGACCGGCCTGCGGCGACGAGTCCTCTCAAAGCCGAGCCCGCGTCCACTACCTCGTTCGACACCCGTCCCAGCCCGCTGGAACGAGCAGCGGCCTTCGACCTCCAGGTCGAGCTGGTCACCCGAGTCGGAGTCCAGCCGCTTCCCGGGGAGCACGGTTCCCTACGAGAAGCACTGGCCTCCCTCCACTCACTGTTCGCCACGACACGCGACCTGCTCCACCGAGTCGCGACCGAGACCGCCACCCCGCTGACCCTCCCCGCCATCGCCGCGCGGCTGACCAACACCCATCTGCGTCCCTTCCTCACCACATGGCACCCAGCGCTCCAGGAACACGAAGCGACTCGGCCGCCGGGCATCAGCCCCGTCGAGCATGAAAGGCACTGGAAACGCTCACCCGAAATGCGTGCGGACCTGGCCGAGCTGCGAGGACCGCTCGCATCCGTCGCTGATGAACTCGCAGCCCTGTGCGGCGTCGACCTCCTGACGCCTTCTTCACCGCCTGAGTGAGGCGCCGACGGAGAGCCACACGACCGCCCTGCGAGGCCGTTGGAACCGCGTCAAGAACCCCCTGGCCGTCGGGGGGTCTGCCAGTGCGGTACCGGACGTGACCGACCGTAGCCGCTGGTTCCTCGTGTTGGACGACCTCTAACTGCCCCGCTGCTACGGTCGCTTGTATCGCTCAAGAGCAGACACGGCGCCGGCAGGGCCTTGGCCGCGAAGGTCAGCTTCCTCCCCGCGGGCCCCCCGATGACGGGCAGGACGTCGCCGACGAAGACTGGATCACGCACGGTCTCGACCAGGCGTGGGTACCGCTCTCGAAGGACGGCCGGATCAAGAGCCGGGATCTGGAGATCCGTCCGGTTCTTGAGCGGGCAGCGGTGCTCTTCTACCTCGACAACCAGCAGTTGCGCGGTGTCGAGATGGTCGAACGGCTCGACGCCCGTCGCGACGCGATCCATCGTGCTGTAGCCAGGGGCGGCCCGGCGGCCTACGCGGTCCGGCGCGAGCGTATCGAGCGCACCTGGCCGCCCTGACCGGTGGCGGACGGTCAGGGCTGGACCATCCGCCGTCGTCGCCCCTACTTCGCTGACGGGTTCCCGGGAGAGCCAGTCGACGGAGAGGTTCTTCTGGATGTCCTTGACGAGGGCATGGGCGATCTTGGCGGCCAGCCGCGGCACTGGGGCGATCGCAGGAGCCAGCTGGACGGGACGCCCTCCCGGCTGGTGAACGAGGCGTTCACGGCCTGCGGGCATGGCCGTCCTCCTGGCTCGAGGCCTGTGGCCGCTTACCAGTTCCCGGCTCGGGAATGCCCGCCAGGTCCTCGACGTCGAAGAGCCTCGCGATGGGCACGTCGGTGCTGCTGTGGGCGATGATCGAGAAGGCGATACAGACGGCGATGAGCGTGTACGCCTGCTCCCCCTGCGGAATGCCGGCCTGTAGCACGAGAAGCCCGTAGACCACCGACGCGAAACCCTTGGGGCCGAACCACGCGGCCACCAGCTTCTCCCGTCGGTCGAACCGCGTGCCGGCGAGAGAGATCATCATCGATGCCGGGCGCACCAGCACGATCGCCAGGAGGACGGCCACGTAGCCGGTCCAGGACAGGTCGGCGAAGAGCTGGGGCGTCAGCAGGGCGCCGAAGACCAGCAGTGCGGCGAACTTGGCCAGCTCCGCGAGTGCCTCACCGAGCGGTTCGAAGGCCGTCTTCGCCTCGGGCGATACGATGGTGAGAACGGCGCCTGCCGAGAAGGCGGCCAGGTACGGGTTGGCGTGGGTCAGGTGGCACGCGGCGTACAGGATGATCCCGGTGGCCAGTGGCAGTAGTGGCTGCAGCTTGGGCTCCGCTCCCAACAGCCGGAACCTTACGAGCCCGTTGACCAGGAGCGGCAGCACCACACCGAAGGCGAGTCCCAGGCCGAGCTCCAGGGCGATCATCCCGTAGGACGCCTCCGCGTGGCCGCTGGTCGGTCCGGCGGCGGCGATGAGGACGAGAACCACCGGCAGGGCGAGCCCGTCGTTGATGCCGCTCTCCACGTTCAGCAACTGCCGCAGCTTGGGCGGTACTTCCTTGCGGCCCACGATCGCCGAGGCGAACACCGGGTCCGTGGGCGCCAGGACGGCGCCGACGAGGAAAGAGGTCGTCCAGTCCAACCCGACCAGGTAGTGGGTGATCAGCGCCATGCCGACGAAGGCGAGGGGCATGCCGAGGCCGAGGGCACGGGCCGGGTTCTGCCAGTTCTCCCTGAGCTTCGGGAAGGACACGTGCATGCCGTCGGTGAACAGCACCGCGAACAGCGCCAGATCGGCGGTGACCGCGACGATGTCGCTGTCCGGGGTGATGTGGATCAGCCCGAGGAACCCGTCACTGACGAGCGCGCCGCCGACGAGGAAGAGAAAGGACGTGGACAGCACGGTCCGGGCCGCGAGCCCGGAGAGCAGAACCGCGATGAGCAGAGCCGCGCCGAAAACCGCGACGAGTACCACGAAGACCAACCCCGATCGACGAAGACAGCTGTTCCCTGTCGCCGACCAGGCTTCCCGGCACTCCGCAACGGACTTTACACGTCCCTTACGCCTTCCTGACAGGTGCCTGACGGGCAGCGCCGCCCGCCGGAGGTTGCCGCGTTCCGGCAAGACGCCGTGCCGTGGGTGGTCCCCTTCCTCATTCCTCTCCGGTCCGCCGCGCCGGGCGGACAGCGTGCCGGGCTGCCGGGTTGGCGATGAGGTGGCGCGGGTCGACGGCGCGGTTGATCGCCGACTCGACGGCCGCGACCCGGTCGGCCAGCAGTCCGAGGGCGGCGACGGCTCGGGTGAGGGGGTCGTTCTCGGGCCCGCCGAGGGTCTGGGTGCGGACGTGCGCCGCCTTCAGCTCCGCCCAGCGGGCGGCTTGGCCGGCGGTCAGCGTGCCCCGTAGCTCGGCGAGCTTCAGAAGGTTGGCCTCGGCGCCGGTGATCAGGGTCTGGGCCTCGGCCGTGTAGTGGTCGTCGATCAGGGCGGACAGCTCGGCGTCGTTCATGACCGGCTGGATGCGCTGGGCGATCTTGCTCATGTTGCGGTAGGAGCCCTGGAGTCGGAAAGGCGGCTCGGTCCGGGTGGTGTCCGACTGGGCGGCCGAGGCGATGTACGCGGCGTTGACCGCGAGGACGGTCTCGCGGGCGGTGAGCAGGTGGCGCAGGACCGCGGTGATCCGGCTCAGTTCGGCGGGTGCGTACGGGTGGGCCAGGCGGTCGGCGTGCGCGGCCGGGTCGCCCCCGGCCAGCCGGAGCAGCAGTTCCAGGTCGGCGCGGTCGCGGCCGGCGAGCGGGGCGAGGACCGTGTTGGCGGTCAGGACGTTCTCGACGAAGCTGAGGGCGAAGGCGTCCTGCTTGCCGGTGAGGACCTCGCCGAGGTTCCACACGTCGGCGCGGTTGGCGAGCATGTCGGGGATCTGGAAGCGGCTGCCGGACTCGGTGTACGGGTTGCCCGCCATGCACACCGCGAAGCGCTTGCCGCGCAGGTCGTAGGTGCGGGGCTCGCCGTCCCGTACGCCCTCGACGCGGCGGGTGGCGTCGCACAGCGGGATGAACTTCTGCAGCAGCTCGGGCGAGGTGTGCTGGATGTCGTCGAGGTAGAGGAGGGTGTTGTTGCCCGCCTCCAGCGCGAAGTTGATCTTCTCGACCTCCTGCCGGGCGGTGGCGTTCGGGGCCTCGGCCGGGTCGAGTGAGGTCACCGTGTGGCCCAGTGCCGGACCGTTGACCTTCACCAACAGCAGGCCGAGCCGGTCGGCGACGTACTCCACGAGGGTCGTCTTGCCGTAGCCCGGCGGGGAGATGAGCAGCAGCAGGCCGCCGGTGTCGGTGCGCTTGGTGTCACCCGTGGTGCCGAGCTGCTTGGCGAGGCTGTCGCCGAGCAGGGGGAGGTAGACCTCGTCGATGAGCCTGCTGCGCACGAACGCGGACATCACGCGCGGCCGGTACTCGTCCAGGCGAAGGCGGCCGCGCTCGGCGGCGACCAGTGCCGCGCGGTGGCGCTGGTAGGCCCGGTGGGCGGGGACCTCACGGGCGCGGAACTCGCGTGCGCGGGCGATGAGCTCGTCGACGCGGATGGTCAGGGTCCGGTCGTGGACGCGCGGGTGGGTGCCGAGCAGGCCCTCGACGGTCTCGGTCAGGAGAGCGTCCGACTCGTAGCGGGGCAGGCCGGGGCACAGCTCTGCGGCCACGGCTTCGGCCAGGTCTCCGGGGGCGAGGTCGGTGCCGGTCGCGGTGGCGTACGACGTCAGCCACGCCTCGACGAGTTGTCTGCGGGCGGCCGGGTCGGTGAGGGCGGTGAGGTCGTCGTCGTAGGCGGAGCCGCCCACCGTGCGGCGGAACTTGTCGAGCAGGGTCCGGGTGCCCGCGCTGAGGACGAAGCCGTCGGGGCCGGTCGTCAGCTCCTCGAAGAGGTAGGCGGCCGCCGCTCGTGTGCCGGTCACCCCGGCGAGTTCGGCTTCCAGGTCGGTGATCGCGGGCGCGAGTCCGAAGGTGTCACGGGCCCGGGCCAGGGAGACGGCGCGGCGGGTCCAGGCGTCGCGTTCCTCGGCCGTCGTGCCGTGCGCCCAGAAGAGCTGGGCGGCGGCGCGGGCGGCCGGCTCGTGACGCAGAAGGCCCGCGCCCTCGTGCAGGCGCAGGAGGGCGGCGAGGATCAGGGCCGCGTCGTGGTCGTGGACACCGCGCTCGTAGCCCTCGTCGTAGGCCGCCTCCGCCGCCTGACGGACCAGGGCGGGCAGGTCCTCGGTCGCTGCGAGGGCGGCCGGGCCGTGCTCGTCGAGCAGGCGGGCGGCGAGGTGTTCGGCGCGGTAGGTCTCGGGCGACTCCGAGGACAGCGGGCGGTCCCAGTACGGGCGGGTCGCGGCGAAGTCGGGGTCGGTGACCGGGGCGCGGTAGTCCGTGCCCGTCAACGCGAAGGCCAGGTTCTCGCCCTGGGGGACGAGGGTGAGGTCCAGCGGCTGGGTGTTGACCGCGAAGCGGTGGCCGCCCAGGCGGACGGTGCGGCCGTCGTCGGCGTACAGGTCGGTGCGGTCGCGCAGTGCGCGCAGGGCCTGCTGCCGGGCGGACTTCAGGCGGCCGTCCAGCTCCTCCGCCCTGACCTGGTCGCCGAGTGAGCGCAGCTCGTCGGCGGTGCGGCGGACCTTGGCGGGCATCGGATCGGAGGTGAAGTACGTGGTGACGGCGTCGGCGTCGGCGAGCGCGGACGCCCGGCGGACGATCGTGGTCAGGACCCGGTCGGCCGACTCGGCCAGGCGCTCGGCCCTGCGGGCACGGGCGTCGGCGAGGGTCTGCTTGCGGGCGGAAAGCGCCTCGTGGATCTCGTCGCGCTTGTCCGCCAGCTCGGCGAGGAAGTCGTCGGACTCGGCGAACCGTGACTCCAGGTCCTCCACCCGCACGAGCAGGCGGGCCAGCTGCTCGTCGCACTCCTCAGGGGTGCCGGCCGCGGCGAGGGCGCCGGTGACCGCCTGGCCGAGCAGCGCGACCTCGGCGGTGAACTCGGCCCGGCCCTCGCGGTCCCGCAGGGCACGGCGGCGGCCGTCCAGCGTGGCTCGGGCGCGGTTGACGCCCCCGAGGACCTCGGCGATCCGCTCCAGGACGGACGTGCGGACGGTGGCGTCACCGATGTCCAGGCCGGAGACGACGTCGGTCACCGTGCGCAGGTTGTCGGCGTGCTCGTCGAGGCGGGCCGCGACGGGCTCCGCCTCGGCCACGGTGGTGATCGCCTCGGCGTCGGCGACGAGCTGCTCGATGTCGGCCCGGTGTCCGGCGAAGGCGTCCTCGTGTGCCAGGTGGGTGACGGCCCGCTGCCCGAAGGAGGCGAGGTCGCGTTCGACGTCGGCGGCAAGTTCGTCGATGCGGCCGGTGTCCGCGTACCGCATGTCCTTGAGGGTGAGCAGGTGCCCCTGGGCCTGTCGGAGTTCCGTGAGCCCGGACACCCACGCCGCGGCGCCGCGCGGGGCCTCGCCGCGCAGGCGCCGTACGACGGTGGTGACGCGTGCCGTGGCCCCGGTGAGCGCGTCGGCCGCCTGGCGGGTGAGGGTCTGGACCGTCTCGAACTCGGCCAGCACCTGCTCGGCCGTGTCCCTCACCTGCGTCAGCGGCTCGTGCAGGGCGCCGAGGTCCGCTTCGGCCAGCCAGTGGTGGGAGTCGGCGGCCCGTGCGCAGGCCGCCACGAGCGCCTCGTAGACCTCGCCGGTCGGGGTGGTCTCGGTGACCGCGCGCGTGACGGACAGGCAGTCGGAGATGCCGCGCACGAGGTCGGGGTTGCCGACGCGGGCGAGCGGGCCGGTACCGGCCGGCTGGGCGGCGGCGTGGGTGTCGGAGACGTACGGGGAGACCCACCGCTGCACGGGGTGCACACGCTGCGGCTCGGTGCCGGCCGCCCGCAGGGCGAGCAGGGCTCCGTCGTCGAACAGGGCCCAGCCGTGGCAGGACAGCGGGGCGGCGACCTCCTTGCGGATGACGTTGTAGGGCAGGAGCAGACTGCGGCCCGCGACGCGGGCGTGGAAGGCGAAGAGGACGTCCTCGCCGTTCGGGGAGCGGACCGCCCGCTCGAACTCCATGCCCTCGGTGTCGACGCCGTCGAACGTCCGGTGGGTACCGGTGGCCGGGCAGTAGCCGCCGGGGAAGACGATGCCCTGGTCCTCGGGCAGCCGGCGGCACCCCTGCCCGATGCCGTCGAGGCGGACGACGCTCCTGGTGAGGGTGTTGAACACCAGGTAGCGGTGGGCGTCCTCCTTGTACGGGAGGACGTCCACCAGGATCAGGTCGCCGACCCGCGCGTACGCGATGTGCGCGTCGGCGAGCGACTGCAGTGGCTCGGCGACCGGCTCGGCGTACACCCCCTCGTCCGTCTCGGTGTCGTCCTCGGTCTTGACGGTGAGCGTCCCGCCCAGCGTCTCGACGAACACCTCGCCCCCGATGGAGACGTGCGGGTGCCGGCCCAGGACGTGGTCTTCGCGGGTCGTCACCGTCCACGCGAAGTCGTGCGCGGGCGGCAGGACGTGGTCGCGGTCACCGCGGGCGTCCAGGAAGGACGCCCGGCCGTCGTCGGACAGTGCCCAACGCAGGACCCGCATGTCGTCCGCCTTCTCGCCGGTCCGGAAGACGGCGAGCACCTTGTCGTCGACGCGGCGGAGTTGGAGGAGCCGGGCCTGGTGGAAGTAGCGGTGGAGGGCGGCGAACTCGCGGACGAAGGCGGGGTCGTCGAGCAGGCCGGGCACGGCGTCGTCGGACAGCCTGTTCAGGGCGCGGTCGTGCAGCGCGAAGACGTCACCCACGGCGGTTTCGGCCCCGCGGCCGGGGACGGTGTCGTAGCCGAAGAGCAGGACGTCGCCGACGGACACGAGGTCGCGCGGCGCGCACGCCGACTCGGTGCGCAGATGTTCGGTGCCGGCCAGCTCCAGGCGCAGTGAGCCGAACTCCTCGACGCGGCGGGCGTTCAGCGCCTCGGCACGGCGGGCCAGCTCGGCCGCCTGCGCGGTGAGGCGGTCGCGCAGCACCTCGTACGTACCCGTGTCCAGGGCGGTGGTCATGAGGTCCCTCTCAGGAAGCAAGCAGGAAGACGGAAAGAGCGGTCGTGGGGGGGGGGCCCCCCCCCCCCCCACCCCCCCCCCCCCCCCCCTCCCCCCCCCCCCCCTCCCCCCCCCCCCCCCCCCCCCCCCCCCCCCCCCGCGGCCTGTCAGCCCTTGGCGCTGCCGTTCACGGCCGCCAGCCGGGTGTCGGCGAGGCCCAGCTCGCCGGCCTTGCTCAGCAGCTGCTCCAGAGCCACGGAGTCGGCGCCGCCCGTCTTCATGAGCTTCATCAGCAGGGTGGACACGGTCAGGTTTTGCACATCGGCCGTGGAGACCGAGCCGAGGACGCGGCCGAGGTCGTCGGTGAAGCTCGACGTTCCGTCCAGCCAGGGCTTCGCCAGCGCCTGAGCGGTCTCGGAGTGCTGGACGAAGCCGTCGACGCTCTTGCCGAGCGCGATGGAGGACATCAGGCGGTCGAAGAAGACCGACTCGCCGCCGACGATGTTGATGTCGGCGTTCTCCAGCCCGGTCGCGAGCACCGTCGCCTGCGCCTCGGCGACCTGGCGCTGCACGTCCAGGCCGGCCAGCCGGATGTCCTTCTCGGTCTCCAGCCGCAGCCGGTACTCCTCGTGGCCTCGGGACGCCTCGTCCAGCGCGGCCATCGCCGCGGCCTTCTCGGTGAGGCCGGCGGCCTCCGCCTTCAGCTTCTCGCCGACGGCCGCGGCCTCCGCGAGTGCCTTGGCCTTGCCGCCCTCGGCCTCCGCCCGCAGCCGGGCCTCGGTGGCCCCGGCCTCCGCGCGGCCGGCCTTCTCGATGACCTCGGCCTCCTTGTCGCGGACCTGCACGGCGGCCAGCCCCTCGGCCGCGCTCTCCGCCTGGATTCCCTCGGCGAGCCGCAGCTTGGCCTGGGCGTCGAGGTCGGCGCTCTTCAGCCGCGCCTCGGCGAGCGTGAGTTCCTCGGCGGCGCGGTGGGTGGCGGCCTGTTCGGCGGCCTCGGCGGCCTTGATGTCCTTGACCAGCTGCTCCTGCGCCTCGGCTTCGGCGGCGATGATCACGGTCTGCCGCTGCCGTTCCGCCTCCTCGACCGCGCGCAGCTTCTTGATGGACTCCTCCTGCTCGGCGACCGTACGGTCCACTGCCACCCGCTCACGGATGACGTCGGCGATCTCCCGCTTCTCCGCCTCGACCTCCTTCTCGGCGGCGATACGCGTGAGCTGCGTCTCGCGGTCCCGGGCGATGACCTCCAGGAGGCGGTCCTTCTCGATGCGCTCGTTCTCGATGGCGATGACCCGCTCGCGGTTCTTCTGCGCGACCGCGACCTCGCGGCCCTGGTTCTCGCGCTGGATGCCGAGCTGCTCCTCGGTCTTGAGGAAGGCGGACTGCGCCCGCAGCCGCTCCTCCTCCACCACCCGCGCCGTCTCGGCCTCCTCCCTCGCGCGGACGGTCTCGATCTCCCGCCGCTGCTTGGTCTCGGCGTCGACCTGCCGGCGCTCCAGCTCCAGGATCGCCTCCCTGGCGTCGACGTTCTGGCGGGTGATCTCCTTCTCCTCGGTGCGCTGGGCCTCGTTGGTGCGGACGTGCTCCACGGCCGTCAGCTCGGTGATCTTCCGGATGCCCTGCGCGTCGAGGACGTTGGCCGGGTCGAGCTGGGTCAGCGGCGTCTGCTCCAGGTAGTCGATCGCCGCGTCCTCCAGGTGGTACCCGCTGAGGTCGACGCCGATGACCTCGATGATCCGGTACCGCAGTTCCTCGCGCTTGGTGTAGAGGTCGGTGAAGTCCATCTGCTTGCCGACGGTCTTCAGCGCCTCGGAGAACTTCGCGTGGAACAGCTCCTGCAGCGTGTTGCGGTCACTGGCCCGTGCGGTGCCGACCGCCTGGGCGACCTTGACCACGTCCTCGACCGTCTTGTTCACCTTGACGAAGAACGAGATCCTGATGTCCGCGCGGATGTTGTCCCGGCAGATCAGGCCTTCCTTGCCGGCCCGAGTGATCTCGATGGTCTTCACCGAGATGTCCATCACCTCGGCCTTGTGCAGCACCGGCAGGACGACCTGCCCGGTGAAGGTCACGTCGACCTTGCGCATCTTGGAGACGATCAGGGCCTTGCCCTGCTCCACCTTGCGGAACAGCCGGGCGACGACGAACAGCACGGCGGCTGTGATCAGGATGCAAACGAGCACGCCGATGCCCAGGGTGCGGTAATCCATAGGAAGTCCTCGGAGTCTGCGAAGAGTTGACGCCTCCGCGAAGAGGCGGGGCGGCCCGTTGGGTGCGGGCGGACGCGTCCGGTGTGACGCGCGTCGGCTACGGCTCAGCCGTGGCGGTGGCGGTGGCGACTGCCGGGGTCGTACGGGGAACTGCTCCCCGTGCCCGGTCGTCGTCGCCCGGCGCGACCCGGCAGAAGCGCCGACGGTACGCCGCACCCGGCCACGGAGGGCTTGATACCGGGGAAGGCGAGGATCTGTACGGCGGCGACGTCAACCCGTGCCATGTCCCCACCCCCGAACCGGACCGCAGGGCCCCGATGCCGACGCCCGTTGCCGGGCCCTGGCATCGAGGCCACCCCCCTGTTTCTGCCACACCCATCCTGGCCCAGGCACGCCACGCGCCGCATTGCCGTAACACGGCAATCTTTACGTCCTGTTGATGCCGGACGGTGACGCGAGCGCAGCACCTTTGCTCGGAGGACGGTCCCGCTCGCCTCGGCCGACCGGATCGCCGCCGGCACCGCCCGGCGACCGGGCAAGTCCCCGGTCAGGGGCCTGATCCGCGGTACGGGTCAGGCCCCTGAATGGTTTCTGTCCCCGGCGCCAGGCTCCGGGGACTCGGTAGGACGGGTGGGGCCAGGTCGGGCGGGACGGGGCCGGGGTCGATGACTTCGTCGACGAGGCCGCGTTCCGCCGCGTAGTAGGGGTGCATCAGCTCGGAGCGGTACTCCTCGATCAGCAGGGCGCGGGTGGCCTCCAGGGTGGGCGAGGCGGCGATCTCGCGCCGAGGACGACGCTCGCCGCGCCTTCCGCGCCCATCACGGCGGAGGCGTCGCAGGAGGCGCGCTTGATGCCCGAGCAGGCGGCGCACACCCGCTTCAGGTCCGCGTGGAAGGCGTCGTCCAGGCGGAGCTGTGGGTGTGGGCCCGGCGCTGGTGCGCGGGGCGGGCGCAGCCCGGCCGCGGGGGCTATGGCGCAGCCATGTACGGCTCAGCCGCGCAGGAAGGCGAGGACCGCGAGGACCCGGCGGTGGGTCTCGTCCGCCTGCGGGAGGTCCAGCTTCGCGAGGATGTTGCCGATGTGCTTGCCCACCGCCGCCTCGGAGACGACGAGTTCTCGGGCGACCGCCGCGTTGGACTTGCCCTCCGCCACCAGGGCCAGGACCTCGCGCTCGCGGGCCGTGAGGCGCTCCAGCGGGTCGCGCCGGCGGCGCAGCAGCTGACGGACGACCTCCGGGTCGACGACCGTACCGCCCCCGGCGACCTCCAGGAGGGCCGACTGGAACTCCTCGACCTGACCGACCCGGTCCTTGAGCAGATAGCCGACGCCGGAGCCGTCCCCGGAGTCGAGGAGCTCGGACGCGTAACTGCGCTGGACGTACTGGCTCAGCACCAGGACCGGCAGCGAGGGCCGGGCCTCTCGCAGGCGTACGGCAGCGTGCAGACCCTCGTCCGTGAACCCTGGCGGCATCCGCACGTCGGTGACCACGATGTCGGGGGTGTGCTCGGCGACCGCCGTCATCAGCGCCTCCGCGTCACCGACCGCCGCGACCACCTCGTGGCCGAAGCGGCCGAGCAGGCCGATCAGTCCCTCCCGGAGCAGCACACTGTCCTCGGCCAGGACTACACGGAGTGCTCTGTCGGCTCGCAAGGGATCTCCACACGCAGTAGGGTCGGGCCGCCGGCCGGGCTGGACAGGGTCAGTCTCCCATCCAGCACGGACACCCGGTCGGCAAGTCCGGTGAGGCCGCCGCCCCGTTGGGCGTCCGCGCCACCGCACCCGTCGTCCCCCACCTCGAAGACGAGCCACCCGTCCGCGTACCGGCCGACCACCTCGGCACGCCGCGCCCCACTGTGCTTGGCGACGTTCGCCAACGCCTCGCAGACCACGAAGTACGCGGCGGCCTCGACCGCCTCGGGCAGCCGCCGCGGCAACTCCACCGAGACGTCCACCGGCACCGCCGACCGGTCGGCGGCGTCGGCGACGGCCGCGCCCACCCCGAAGTCGGCGAGGACCTTCGGATGGATGCCCTGGATCAGCTCCCGCAGCTCGGCCAGCGCCTTGCCGGCCTCGTCGTGGGCCTTGGCGAGCTGGTCGGCCAGCGGGCCGGGCGGGGCGTCGAGACGGGCCAGGCCGAGCGCCATGGTCAGGGCGACGATGCGCTGCTGGGCGCCGTCGTGCAGATCGCGCTCGATCCGTCGGCGCTCCGCCTCGAACGCGTCGACCAACCGGACGCGGGAGCGCACGAGTTCGGTGACCTTCTCCCCCAGGTCGGTCTCCACGGGCGCGATGAGGAGCCGGGTGAGTTCGGCGCGGGCCACCGCCACGGCGCCGATCACGTACCCGCTGAGGGCGAAGAGCAGCAGACCGGCGACGGCGACCGCGAACGCCTCGGGCCAGCTCGTCGCCGTCCACATCTTCAGCACGGGCGCCTCCTCGCCCTCCCCGACCGTCGCCATCAGGACCGGCGTCGCCACCAGCCCCACCGGCACGACGAGCGCCATGACGAAGACCAGCAGGTCGAGCGGCCACAGCACCGTCGCGAACGCCAGCGTGTAACCGAGCTCCCGCCAGGTCGCCTGTTCCCGGAACCGGGTACGCCCCCAGGCCAGCAGCCCCGGTTCGTCCGGCACCCGGTGCGGCGTGGGGGCCGGCCGCCGGTCGACGAGCCGCAGCCGCCGCCGCTCCACGGCCGCCACCGGCAGCCCGGAAAGGGCGAGCAGCGCGAGCAGCGGCAGGCCGATCAGCACGACGGCCAGCGCACTGCCGATCGCCGCCGCGAGCACGATCGCCAGCAGCACCACGATGCCGACGGGGGTGCTGCTGAGGAGGTAACCGGCGGCCCGCCAGGGCCAGCTGGAGAACAGGTAGCCGGAGCGGGACAGGGCCTGCCACACGTTGAGTGAGCGCATGGCCTCACGGTAGGAGGCGGTTCTCTGCCGGAGCCATCCCTCCAGACCGAGGGCCTGGGGTAGGGCCTGCCCTACCCCAGGACTCAGCTCAGTGGTCGTGATCCGCGCGGGCCCGCGCGGTTGTCTTGAGGCAGCGAAAGGAGGCCGGAGATGCCGGCCTGGCTGACCGACCACACCCTGATGTTCGGGATCTGGGGGATCCTGGCGGCGGTGCTGCTGCTGCCCGCCCTGGAGGCCGCGCTGCCACTGATCGGCGTGCTGCTGCCGGGGCAGACCGCCGTGGTGATGGGCGGCATGCTGGCGCACCACGGCCGGGTGGCGCTCGGCTGGATCGTGGTCACCGCGCTGCTCGGCGCGGTGCTCGGCAACGGCCTCGGCTACGCGGCCGGGCGGCGCTGGAACACCCGGCTCCTGGACCGCCTCCCGCGCCGGCTGCTGCGGCCCCACATCACCGCACGCGCCCTGTCCGCCATCCAACGGCACGGCGGCCGGGCGGTGTTCGTGGGGCGGTTCACCGCGGGGCTGCGCACCCTCGTACCGACCTTGTGCGGGGTCTCGGGAATGCCCGTGCGGTCCTATCTGACCTGGTCCTTCGTGAGCAGCGCGGTGTGGGCGCCGGCCTTCGTCCTCGTCGGCTACGGCATGGGTTTCAGCCCGGGACTGTGAACGCCCGGACGAACGAACGTGCAACCTCCAGCAGTTGACGCCGCCGGGCGTCCGCCGCGGGCTGAGCCCGCGCGGCACGGCGACGACGCGGGCCGGGCGCTCCCGAAAGGGAGTACCCGGCCCGTCGCGGTCCCAGTCGAAGCGGGTGGACGCCGCGCGGTAGGCCGCGCGCAGGTGGTCCATCAGCTCGTCGGGGATGCGGCCGCCGTCCCCGTAGTACGAGTTGTGGGCAGGTCCTCGTAGTACGAGTTGTGGGCTGGTCCTCGTCGGCGAAGATCTCCCGCAGCCCGGGAGTTTGTTTCCGGTGCACCCGCCGCGGTCGGGCGTCACTCCCGCCGCTCCCGCGGTGGGCCCGTACGATGGGCGCGTGGCCAGCAGCAGGCGATCGAGCAGCCGCCCGGCAGGGCGGCTCTTCGTGCTGCTGGTGATGGCCGTTCTGGCCGGAGTGCTGGGCATGCACGGCCTGGCACCCGACGTGACGCCGACGGCGCAGACGCGCACCGGCCACGGGATGGTGACGGCTTCGGCGGACAGCGCTCCGCACGCGGGCGGAGGATGCGCGCACCCGGAGGGCGGATCGAGTCACCTCGATCACGCCGACGCGATGTGCGCCGCCGCCGGCACCGGCTCCGCCTACTCGCCGCCGGCCCTGGCCGACGACGTACTGGACGCGCCCACCGCGTCTTCGCCCGCCGCGGCGGCCATGGGGTCGCCCCAGGACGGCCGGGCGCCCCCTGACCTTTCCGAGCTGCAACTTCTGCGGATATAGAGCGGCCCGCCCGGCACCCCCCCGAGAGCAGACCGGAGTCCTCCGGCGACGGGTGCCGTGCTTTCGCACGCCCACATCCGCTTGAACCGCGCGCCGCGAACAGCGCGCGTGAAGGAGTTGCACGACCATGACCCGCAAGCGCTCACTCGTCCGCCGCGGTGCCGCCGTTGCCGCCGCCGGGGCGGCGGCACTCGTCCTCGCCGCCTGTGGTGGCGACGGCGACGGCGACAGCCCGGCCGGACACGGCGACCACAACGCACCCGCTTCCGCGTCGGCTTCCGCGTCGGCGTCGGCGTCGCAGGGGCAGCACAACGCCGCCGACGTCGCCTTCGCGGAGGGGATGATCCCCCACCACCGCCAGGCCGTCGGGATGGCCGACCTCGCGCCCGACCGTGCGCGGTCGGCCGAGGTGAAGAAGCTCGCCGCGGACATCAAGAAGGCCCAGGGTCCGGAGATCAAGACGCTCTCCGGCTGGCTGACCTCCTGGGGCGAGGAAGTGCCCGCCGAGGGCGCCATGGACCACTCCACGCACGACATGGGCGGGATGATGACGGCCGAGGACATGACCGAGCTCGAGGACGCCTCGGGCAAGGCGTTCGACACCGCCTTCCTGGAGATGATGATCAAGCATCACGAGGGCGCGGTCGAGATGGCGAAGACCGAGCAGGCCGATGGCGGCTACGGCCCCGCCAAGAAGATGGCCGGAGAGATCATCACCTCGCAGAGCGCGGAGATCGAGCAGATGACTCGGTTGCTCGGCCAGGACTGACCGCATCACGCCGGGGCGGGGGGGGGGGGGGGCAGGGGAGAACATGGGCGCCGGGGGTGGCTCGGTGGGTTCCCGCGGCTCCCCGGCACCGCCCGGGCATCTCGGGGCCGACGGGCCATGCGCCACGGCGGTCTGAGGGGCGTGGCGGTCTGAGG
>NZ_JBHJRX010000074.1:20478-31554 GCF_042268605.1 Streptomyces sp. NPDC056296
CAAAAGAGTGGGGGGGGGAAAAAGAGGCTTTTTTTTCTCTTCGAGGACTGACCGGACCGCTTGGGGGGGGGGGGGGTGTCGCCGCCCCCCCCCCCACTCCGGCCCGCCCACCGACCACCCCCTGTCCGCCGACCACCACCCTTCCTATATACCCCTAGGGGGTATATTCTCAGACCCATGGACCACAGCACGCACCACTCCGGTACCGCACACGACCACACCGCCCACGACGGCGGCCACGGCCAGGGCACGACCTGGGCGACGGCGATGAAGGCGACGCTGCACTGCCTCACCGGGTGCGCCATCGGTGAGATCCTCGGCATGGTCATCGGCACCGCCCTGATGTGGGGCAACGTGCAGACGATGGTCCTCGCGATCAGCCTGGCCTTCGTCTTCGGCTACTCCTTCACCCTCTTCGCGGTGGTGCGCGCCGGGGTTTCCCTGAAGGGCGCGATCAAGGTCGCGCTGGCCGCCGACACCGTGTCCATCGCGGTGATGGAACTGGTCGACAACGGCATCATCGCGCTGACGCCGGGAGCCATGGACGCGCACCTGTCCGACGGGCTGTTCTGGGCGGCGCTGCTCGGCGGCTTCGCCGTGGCGTTCGTGATCACCACGCCGGTCAACAAGTGGATGATCGGCCGCGGCAAGGGCCACGCCGTGGTCCACGCCTACCACTGACCTACCACTGACCTGCCGTGGTCCGTGCCGATGTGCCGGGTTCCGGTTCCGGGGCGCCGTGTTCGCCGAGCCAGCGGGCGAGCTTGCCGCGGCGGCCGATGGCGCGCAGGCGGCGTTCCGTGACCTCCCGGGTGTGGGGGGTGGTGATGAGCAGAAGTTCGTCGCCGGCGCGCAGCACGGTGTCGCGGTCGGGGACGACGGTGACGCCGTCGCGCACGATCAGGGTGAGGACGGTCGGGGGCGGCAGGCGCAGTTCGAAGACGGCGACGCCGTGCAGGCGGGAGCCCCGCGGAATGGCCACGGTGAGCAGGTCGGCGTCCAGGACGTCGAGGGGGGCGGTCTCGACCTGGATCTCGCGCAGCGCGTCGGAGCGGGTCAGCCGCAGGAGCCGGGCGACGGCGGGCAGGGTGGGGCCCTGCACGAGGGTGAAGAGGACGACGAGGACGAAGACGATGTTCAGCACGTCGCGGGCACCGGCGACCCCGGCGACGATGGGGAACGTGGCGAGCACGATGGGGACCGCGCCGCGCAGGCCCGCCCAGGAGATGAACGCCTGCTCGCGCCAGGGAACGCGGAAGGGCAGCAGGCACAGGACCACGGAGACGGGACGGGCGGCCAGCAGCAGGACCAGGCCGACGGTGAGGGCCGGGAGGATCGCGGAGGGCAGTTCGCTGGGGTCGACGAGCAGGCCGAGCATGACGAACAGGCCGATCTGGGCCAGCCAGCCGGCGCCTTCGGCGAAGGAGCGGGTGGCGGCGCGGTGGGGCAGCTCGGCGTTGCCGAGGACCAGGCCGGACAGGTAGGCGGCGATGATGCCGCTGGCGTTCACCGCTCCGGCCGCGGCGAAGGCGACGATGCCGAAGCCGACCGTGGCGAGCGGGTACAGACCGGTCGCGGGGAGCGCGATGTGCCGGAGCGCGGCGGCGCCCAGGCGGCCGATCAGCACGCCGAGGGTGCCGCCGACGACGAGTTGGTAGAGCAGGTTGCCCACGACCGGGGCGGGGCCGGGCAGGTCGCCGGCGGTGGTGGTGGAGAAGATCAGGACCAGGATGATGGTGGGGGCGTCGTTGAAGCCGGATTCCGCCTCCACCAGGCCCGTCACCTTCTGCGGCAGCGGCAGTGAGCGCAGTACGGCGAAGACCGCGGCGGCGTCGGTGGAGGAGACGATCGCACCGAGCAGCAGAGCCAGGTGCCACTCCATGCCCAGCAGCCAGTGCGCGCCGGCGGCGGTCACCGCGACGGAGACGGCCACACCGGCGGTGGCGAGCACGCCGGCGGGGGCGAGCAGGCGCCTGACGTCGCTCCACCGCGTGGTCAGGCCGCCGTCGACGAGGATGACGGCCAGGGCGGCGGTGCCCAGTGCCTGGGCCAGCTGCGCGTCGTCGAACTCCAGGCCCAGCCCGTCCTCTCCGGCGACGACGCCGACCGCGAGGAACAGCAACAGGCTGGGCAGGCCGACCCGGTGGGCGGCGCGGGCGGCGGCGATACTGGCCAGCAGCACCGTGCCGCCGATCAGCAGGGTCAGGTACAGCTCGGGCAGCGTCATCGACCGGGCCCCGAGCCGTCCGGGACCGGTCGGCGGCCGCCGGGGTCAGGACCGGCGCGGAGGGCACCGGCCACCGCGCGCGGGCCGGTGCGGGTCGAAGAGTTCCCCGGCCATGCCGGCGAGGACCAGGCCGGTGGCGATGAGCAGCCCGTGGGCCAGGACGACCCCGGAGACCAGCAACACCAGGGCGGCGGCGAGCAGCAGCCAGGCCCGGAGGTACCGGTACTCGCGCGGTGGGCAGGGACGGCCGGCGTCGAGGGCGTGGGCGAACCGGGGGTCGTCGCGGTGCAGGCGGAACTCGATCTCACTGAGCCGCTGGTCGTCGGATCCGGGCATGGTGTCCTCCTCCCGGCGCGGGGCCCTGGACAGGCGACGCGATCGGTCGGGCGGGCCATCTGCTCTCCTTGCGAGGTGGGAACGTCACGATCACACCAGGGCGAAGTGGCGCAGCCGCGCATACGTGGCCGACCAACCCCGAACTCTGTCCGGGAAAGGTTGGATCGGCTACAGCCTCGCTTTCCGCGGGCCGCGGGCACCATCCGGTACGGAACCCAAAAGCGACCGCATACGACGTGTAGTGCCGCGCGGTGGGGGCCACGCCCCGTCGGTCGGCGTACGACGCGTCAGCCGGCGTATGACGCGTCAGTCGCCGTACGACGCGTCAGCCGGCGTACGACGCGTCAGCCGGCGTACGACGCGTCAGCCGGCGTACGACGCGTCAGTCGGCGTACGACTCGTCAGTCGGCGTACGACTCGAGCGTGCCGCGGCGCCGTACGTCGAGGGTCGCGCAGTGGAACGAGCCGCCGAACGGCGCGTAGTGCAGCAGGTCGCACGGGATCGGCTCGAAGCCCCAGCTCTCCAGCGCGCGCAGCATGCCGGTGTGGTGCCGTTCCGCGATGACCCGCTTGTCGTCGATGACGAGGACGTTCATGCTGAGCCACTTGCCGCACATCGAGGTGATCTTGAGCATGCGGTCGTCGATCGGGTCGGGCTCGGGCGCGGTCAGGATGTCCCACGAGCGCAGGACGTCCGGGAGGCGGTCGACGTCGACGTACTCCGGGTTGACCAGTGCCCTGCCGGGCGCGAGGGGGACGAACGTCGTGTCGATGTGCATGGGCATGCGGCAGCGGCTCTCGATCTCGTGGATGCGGTAGCCGGGGCCGAGGTGGCGGCGCAGCCACTCGATGCCCATGCGGTTGGTGACGTTGCTGCGGGTGACGAAGAGGTCGCGTCCCGCGCGCACGAAGTCCGCCGCGTCGAAGACCGGCTCGAACTCGGTGAGGATGTGGCGCATCGGCTCGCCCGCCGCGGGGACGCGGAAGTCCGGCTCGAAGAGCTCGTCGGTGAGCTGGGGCTTCGGGGCGGCCGTCCAGCGCGCGCCGCGCCGGAAGTAGTCCTTGAGGATCGGGCGGTAGGAGTGGGTCTCGAAGTAGCGGCACGGCCAGGCCATCGGGGTCTCGATGATCTCGTCGCCGATCACGAGCAGGCAGTCGCGCGGGCAGGTGTTGCAGAAACCGCGTGACGACCAGTCGGGGGTGCTGAAGCGCTGCCGGTGGTCGACCGCGTCCGGACGCGTGACCGTGACACCGAGGGACTGGAGCAGGGCGACGAACCCGTCGAGCTCCCTCTGCGCCCGTTCGACCAGGACGCGCGGATACCGGAAGCCGGCGGCGAGCCCCTGGAAGCGGGCCGCCCACGGTGGCACGTTGCAGGTCACGACCGGGTGGTCGGAGGGAATCGTCGCGCCTTCCAGCCGGCCGACGACGACCTCCTCCAACGGGTCCCACTCGTTGTGGGAACTGACCGGCGAAGCGGCGGGTTCCGCCGCCTCCGCGATTCCGGGTTCCTGCGCCACCGCCATGACTGACCGCTCCCGATCGCTGGCTCTCCGTGCTTACGGGGTGCCCCGAACCGGGCGGACGAACCCGCCCTTCCGGGCCGGACCTTGCCTGGGCTATCGTTTTTCGATAGATTTCCATCGTGGTTCGATTGAAGGAGGGGCGATGGGACAGCTGACAGTCCTCGCGTTGCGAGGCGTGCTGGTGATGCTGCTCGCCGGTTCGGTGTTCATTCAGGGCGTGCTGGTCTGGCTGCTGGTGGCCGGATCGGCTGATCCCGACGCCGCCCTGGCGTCCGTACGCACGCCGGTCTTCCTGATCGTCGTCCTGGGTGCCGCGGCGGCCCAGACCGTGCTCGTCTGCGTCTGGCGGCTGGTGACGATGGTGCGGCGGGGCACCGTGTTCTCCCTCGGTGCCTTCCGGTACGTCCATGTCGTGATCGGCGCCTTCGTCGCGGCCGCGCTCCTGGTCTTCGCGCTCGCGGTCGTCCTGGCCCCGGGCGAGGCCGTCGCGCCCGGCGTCGTCCTCATCCTGGGCGGGGTCGTGGTCGCGGTCCTGGGCGTCGCGCTGGTCGTGCTCGTACTGCGGATGCTGCTCGCCCAGGCCGTCGCGCGCGACATCGAGGCGGCGCGGATGCGGGCCGAGCTGGCAGAGGTGATCTGATGCCGATCGTCGTCGACATCGACGTGATGCTGGCGAAGCGCAAGATGTCCGTGGGCGACCTCGCGGAGCGCGTCGGGATCACCCCCGCCAACCTGGCCGTGCTCAAGAACGGCCGAGCCAAGGCGGTACGCTTCACGACGCTCGCCGCGCTCTGCGACGTACTCGAGTGCCAGCCGGGAGACCTGCTGCGCTGGGAGGCCGGGGGCGCGGACGCGGACGGGTGACGCCGGCCGCCGTCGGCCGCGGCTGGCTTCCGGGGCCCATCCGGGCGCAATCTGGGAGAAGATCTGCGTGCCCTGCGCGCCCGCGGGCACCGACCCGGAAGGACCGCCCCGTGATCATCTTCGGCACCAAGGGATACCTCTACCAGCTCGCGATACTGACACTGGTGTGCGGCCAGTGCGGCAACCCCTCCGCGCACACGCTCAGGAAGCGCGTCTCGAAGTTCACGCTGTTCTTCGTGCCGCTGTTCCCGTTCTCCACGAAGTACCTGACGCAGTGCACCTTCTGCGGCGCCGAG
This sequence comes from Streptomyces sp. NPDC056296, assembly GCF_042268605.1. Lineage (NCBI taxonomy): Bacteria > Bacillati > Actinomycetota > Actinomycetes > Kitasatosporales > Streptomycetaceae > Streptomyces > Streptomyces sp. NPDC056296. The sequence goes on from NZ_JBHJRX010000074.1 coordinate 25,728, forward strand.
CAGCAGGTGACGAAGGAGCAGGCAGAGCAGCTCCAGACGCAGGCCGCGAGCGGCCAGGGCGGCCCCGGCGGGCAGGCGTACGGGCAGCCGCAGCAGCAGCCTTACCAGCGGCCGTAACGCTCGGCGCCAGGACACGAACGTCTCGTCTCTCGTGACGGCCGCCCCTTCACGTTGCCGGTTTCCGGCAGCCTTGACTACCCTCACGTTGCCGGACACCGCGCACCGGGCGTGAACGGCAGGGGAGGCGCGGGGTGACGGACCAGCGGTCGGGCCGGCAGACGGATCAGCGAACGGAACAGCGAACGGAACAGCGGACGGATCAGCGGACGGATCAGTCCGAGACGTATCTGACCGGGTACGCCGAGATCCTGATCGGGGTGGCCGGCACGGGGCGCAGGCTGACGCGCGACGAGCTGGAGGACCGGCGGCTCCTCGGTGAGCAGGCCGCGGAGGCGGGGCACAGTCTGCGCAGTCTCGTACGACTGCACCTGGACGCCACGCGCGTCTCCTGGCCCGGCGGCACGCCGGTCTCCGGCTCGGGCGTCACGGACACCGTGCTCGCCGCCGTCGCCCAGGCCGTCGACGCCTTCGCCGAGGGATACGAACGCGCCCAGCGTCTCGCCGTACGGCAGGAGGAGGCCGCGCGGCGGGAGTTCATCGACGACCTGCTCTACGGGCGCAGCGACCTGGGCCGGCTCGCCGAACGGGCCGAGCGGTTCGGCCTGGTCCTCTCCCACGCCCACGCCGTCGCGGTGGCCGAGGGGCCCGAGGCGTACGACGACACCGCACCGGTCACCCGGCTCGTGGAGACGGCGCTCATCTCCCGCTTCGGCGACCGGCGCATCCTGATCACCACCAAGAACGGGCAGTTGATCTGCATCGCGCCCGGCGACCAGGACGACGTCCTCGCCTTCTTCGCCAAGCAGGCGTACGCGGCCACGGACGGCAGCCGGGTGGCCATCGGGCGCCCCCAGACCGGCGCGGGCGGCGTGGTGCACAGCTACGAGGAGGCGCTGAGCACCCTCGAACTCGCCGACCGGCTGGAACTCGACGAACCCGTGCTGCGCGCCGCCGACCTGCTCGTCTACCCGGTACTCACCCGCGACCGGCAGGCCATGGCCGACCTCGTGCTGAGCGTGCTGGGCCCGCTGCGCGGGGCTCGCGGCGGTGCCGAGCCGTTGCTGCGGACCCTGGAGGTGTACTTCGACGCCGGCTGCACCGCGGCCGAGGCCGCCCGGCGCCTCGCGCTCAGTGTGCGGGCCCTCACCTACCGGCTGGACCGCATCCACCAGCTGACCGGGGCCAACCCCGCCGACCCGGTGCACCGTTACACCCTGCAGACCGCGGTCATCGGTGCCCGGCTGCTGAGCTGGCCCGCCCAGGAGATCTGAGCGGGCCGGCCCCGGCCGGTCGGGCGGCCGTCAGCCCGTGATCTCCACCTTGCCGTTGCGCTGCGGGTCCGGCTCGTCCGGCTGCTCCGACCCGCCCGGCCGGTCCGCCGTCTTCGCGTCCTGCCCGGTGATGTTCTTCAGCAGCGCGGGCAGATCGACGCCCGTGGTGGAGCCCAGCAGTTCCATGCCCTGCGCCACGTTGTCGGCGACGGTGCGCGACAGCCGGCTCGCACCGTCCGTCGAGATGACCGTCATCTTGTCCACGGCCGCGAGCGGCTCGGCCGCCTTGGCCACCACCTGCGGCAGCACCTCGACCAGCATCTGGAGCACGGCGGCGTCGCCGTACTGCTCGAACGCGTCGGCCTTCTGCCGCATCGCCTCGGCCTCGGCCGAGCCCTTGGCGCCGATCGCGGCGGCCTCGGCCTCGCCCTCCAGCCGGACGGCCTCGGCGATCGCCGCACGCCGGGAACGCTCCGCCTCGCCCTGCTTGAGGCCCTCGATGGCCTGCGCCTCGGCCAGCGCGCCACGCCGCTGCTTCTCGCCCTCACCGGTGAGCCGGGCCCGCTCGGCCTCGGCCTGGGCGGCGGCGATCTCGGCCGACCGCTCGGCCTCCGCCTGCTTCACCCGCGCCACCCGGCGGGCCTCCGACTCCTGCTCGGCCGCGTACCGCTGGGCGTCGGCGGGCTTGCGCACCTCGGTGTCGAGCTGGCGGTCCTTCAGCGCGGCCTGCCGCTCGGCGACCTTCTCCTGCTCGGCGAGGATGTCCTGCTCCCGGGCCGCCTGCGCGAGGGGCCCCGCGGCGTTGGCGCGGGCCGACGCCTGGTCGGTCTCGGCCTTGATCTCGGCCTGCTTGAGGTACAGAGTCCGCTGTGCGACCGCGATCTCCTCCTCGGCCTTCAGCCGCGCCTGCTCGGCGGCCCGCCGGGCCACGGCCTCGGCGATGTCGGCCTCCTGCGCGGCACGGGCCGCCTCGGGACGGCCGAGGTCCTCCAGGTAGGAGCCCTCGGTGGTGATGTCCTGGATCTGGAAGGCGTCAAGCACCAGGCCCTGCCCGGACAGGCTCGCCTCGGCCTCCTCGGCGACCTGCCCGGCGAACGCGGCCCGGTCCCGGATGACGTCCTCCACGGACATCCGGCCGACGATGGCGCGCAGCGCGCCCGACAGCACCTCCTGGGTGAAGCCGACGATGCCGTTCTGCTGCATCAGGAACCGCTGCGCGGCGGCGCGGATCGCGTCCTCGGTGCCGCCGACCTTGACGATCGCGACGCCTTCCAGGTTGGCCTTCACACCCCGCAGCGTCACCGCGCCGCGCACGGCGACCGGGATGTGCCGCGAGGAGAGGTCGAGCGTGAAGCGCTGCTGCACGAAGGGCACGACGAACACGCCGCCGCCCACCACGACCTTCTGGCCGCTGTTGTCGGTGAACACCCGGCCCGTCTCCGGATCGGTGGAACTCTTGCCGCGCCGCCCGGTGACGATGAACGCCTCGCTCGGCCCGGCCACCTTGTAGCGGCTGACCACCACCAGCGCGAGCAGCACCAGGAGTACGACGACTCCCAGCACCGCGAAAACGACAGGACTCATGGCAACGCCCCCGAATCAGGAAAGGAACAGAAAGAGAAGCGGAAAAGAAGAAGGCTCAGCGCTCGACCGGGCGCACCACGACCGACGTCCCCGTCGGCACCGCCTCGACCCACACCTCGGCGCCCCGCGCCACCGGCCCCGCGCTGCGCGCCGCGCACTTCAGCGGCTGCCCCGCGAGCCGGAGCAGCACCTCGCCGAAGCCGTCCGCGGGAATGGCGGTCACGACCTTGCCGGACGTGCCCAGCAGGTCGTCCGTGCTCGGTGTGACGTCGGTCTGATCGCGCATCAGCGCGCGGCTGAAGCGGTACGTCAGCCAGCCGGCCCCCATCCCGGCGACCGCGCCGACCCCGGCGGCGCCCGCGGGACCGGCCAGGCCGGTTCCGAGGGCGATGGCGCCACCGAAGCCGGTCATCGCCGTGAACCCGGCGACGACCGGCAGCGACAGCCACCCCTCCAGGACGCCGTCCAGCGCTCCCCCGAACGCGCCTTCCAGCAGTCCGTCGAAGACCAGCGACAGGGCGAGCAGCACGACCCCCGTGATACCCAGCCCGAGAAACCAGGCCATCGTGCCGTCCCCCTCTCACCCGTCGCTGAGCTTCGGTGAAACGAATGTTCACACGCGAAGGAGAACCGGGTCACTGCCGTGTTCCGGCAATCTTTACGCGTCTTTAATGCCGCCCTCCGTCTCTCCTCCGTCTCTCCTTCGCCCCCTCCTACGCCCCTACTCCGCCTCTTCGCACGCACGTGGAACCGCACCCGCCGCCGGTACTGTCCTTTCTCAAATGGGCACTCAAACGGGGAGCGTTCCGAATCAGGTTCCGCAGGGGCACGCGTACGCGCACATGGTGGTGTGCGGCGACGACGGACTGGCGCACCGGCTGGCCGCCGAACTGCGCGGCGTGTACCGCGAACAGGTCACCCTCGTCGTCCCGCCCTCCGGGCGCCGGGTGCGTCAGCCGGTCGTCGGGCGGGCCCGTGCCGCCTCGGCCGCGCTGCTGGACATGGTCAACGCGGCCGTCAACCGCACGGGCAACGGCGAACCGAACGGCGCCGGCCGCGAACTGGAGGCCGTCGAGCCGACCGAGGACGTGCTGGCGGAGGCCGGTGTGGACCGGGCGGCCGCGCTGGCCCTCGTGTACGACGACGACGAGACCAACATCCGCGCCGCCCTGACCGCCCGTCGGCTCAACCCCCGGCTGCGCCTGGTCCTGCGCCTGTACAACCGGCGACTGGGCCGGCACATCGAGGACCTCCTCGACCAGAGCGCCGCGTTGGCGACCGGCGGCGACCCACGGGACCCGGGGCTCGACGGCGCCGGTACCTCCACGACCGTACTGTCCGACGCCGACACTGCCGCGCCCGCGCTGGCCGCGACCGCCCTCGTCGGCACCAGCAAGGTCGTCGAGACGGACGGGCTGCTGCTGCGCGCGGTGGAACGGCAGCCGCCCCGCCCCGGCGAGGTCGCCGACCCCGGGCTGTGCACCCTCGCGCTGCTCTCCGCGACGAGCAACGACCCGGCCGGCGCCGACGGTTCGGAGGGCAGCGGCGACCAGGGACCGCAACTGCTGCCCGACGCGGCGGCGGTGGAGGCGGCCACCGGGCGCGCCACCGTCGCCCTGGAGCAGGTGTCCTACGCCGGTCCGCCGCTGCCCGCCGGGCGGGCCGGCGTGCCCCCGTTCGGCGAGCTGTTCTCGCGTCGGCTGCGCTGGTCGCTGGCGGGGCTGGGGGCCTGCGTGGTCGCGCTCGCGGTGGCGCTGATGGTGGTCACCGGGGCCCATCCGCTGCACGCCACCTACGTGACGCTGCTCGACCTGTTCGCCATCAACGAGCCCGCGCACAACGACGACGCGGGACGGCAGGTGCTGCAACTGCTGTCCGGCTTCGTCGGTCTGCTGCTGCTGCCGGTGCTGCTGGCCGCCGTGCTCGAAGCCCTCGGGACCTTCCGCAACGCCTCCACGGTACGGAAGCCGCCTCGCGGACTCGGCGGGCACGTCGTCCTGCTCGGTCTCGGCAAGATCGGCACCCGTGTGCTGACCCGGCTGCGGGAGATGGACATCCCCGTGGTGTGCGTGGAGGCCGACCCCGAGGCGCGCGGCATGGCGACCGCACGGCGGCTGCGGGTGCCGGTGGTCCTCGGGGACGTCACCCAGGAGGGCGTCCTGGAGGCCGCCAAGATCCACCGCGCGCACTCCCTGCTCGCCCTGACCAGCGTGGACACCACCAACCTGGAGGCCGCGCTCTACGCCCGCTCCGTACGGTCCCGCCTGCGGGTGGTGCTGCGCCTGTACGACGACGACTTCGCGACCGCCGTGTACCGCACCCTGCGCGCCGCGCACCCGGGCTCGCTCACCCGGAGCCGCAGTGTGACCCACCTGTCCGCGCCCGCGTTCGCCGGGGCGATGATGGGCCGCCAGATCCTGGGGGCGATCCCCGTCGAGCGGCGGGTGCTGCTGTTCGCGGCGGTGAAGGTGGCCGGGCATCCGCAGCTGGAGGGGAAGACGGTCGGCGAGGCGTTCCGGGCGGGGGCGTGGCGGGTGCTGGCGCTGGAGGTCTCCGACGGGGAGGCCCCCGACGGGGAACGGTCCGTGGACGCGGGCGGCGACGGTGAGGGGGCGGCTCGGGAGTCCAGGTTGGTGTGGGAGCTGCCCGACACGTATGTCCTGCGGAGCGAGGACCGGGTGGTGCTGGCGGCCACGCGGCGGGGGTTGGCCGAGTTGCTGGGGCGGCGGGCGAGGCAGGGTTCGGGGTTGTAGGGGGGGGGGGCCCCCCCCACAACCCCACCAAGGGGGGGGGGGACCCCCCGCCCCCCCCCCCCCCCCCCCCCCCCCCCCCCCCCCCCCGCCCCACACACC
>NZ_JBHJRX010000075.1:0-31397 GCF_042268605.1 Streptomyces sp. NPDC056296
CTCCGGCGGATAGTTCTTCATGACCACGAGATGTCCGTCCTCAGATCCTCAGGATCCAGTGTCTCGTGTGTCCAACATCAGGGGTCAAGGCCCGTCCAGATCCATGCGCAGTTCGGCTGTCCGGATGGCCGCATGGCTCCCCGGGCGGCCGAGCGCAGCGAGAGTCTCCGGGTCGTTGCCTTCAAGCCACGCAGTTATCCGGCCCCACGCCTCTCTCACGTCTCCTGTCCTGTGCGTCGAGGTTCCGCTCATGTGTGATCTCCACCCCGGCAGGATGCGCATATACCTGGAGCAGGCCCGCCTATCTCGCTGGCTCGCAGAAAGCGATGCCCGGTCTCCCGGACTGTGAAGTCGTCCTCTCGGCGAGGCGACGGCAGCTGATGGTTCATTGGAGAACCGTATGCGGGCACGGTGACAGTGACTGACACGGAGCGCGTTTCTGCGGAGGGTCTCGCCTCGGGAGGCGCCTCGATCCAAGCGAGCTCGGGGTGCCTGGTTTCGGGCAGGGACGGAGTGAGTAACACCTTGGACTCGTACCCCTTAACCGGTCTAGGCACCGGCATACTCGGGTCATGGGGAGACGCGACGGGGTGCGGAGTGGAACGGCTGGAGGGTGTCTGCTCAACGGTTGTCTGGTTGTGCTCGTGCTGCTTCTTGTGTGCATCATCGGACTGTGGTTCTGGGCGGCAACGGCGGACGACCGCGCCGTGGGAGAAGCCCGTGCTGATCTGCGGAGTGGTGCTGAGACCCGGCAGGAGAGGCTCGTCGGGGCGGTGGCCGACGGCGTGCTGAACGACAGCGAGATCGCTCGGGTTTTCCCTCGTGGAAAGCCAGCTCAGGGACTGATCAAAATCGAGCGGCACGGTGCTGACGTCACAGTGACGGCAGAGCTACTGGGCGTCGGGCCGGGGTTCTTCCTCACCAGCGAGACACTTGTGACGGGGTGCTTCACCTTCACCGTCATACCGGATGAGCGCGGCCATTGGGGGTCTGAGGTCATCATCAGGGAACTGGCCGTGGAGAACGAGCCGCAGTCCGCGTGTACGACGGCAGGAGTGCCGTCTCCCAGCGTCTTCCCAAGCCGCTGATGAGGGGTGCAGCTGGGGCGATCAGCCGAAGCGCTGACCCGGGAAAGACCGTGAGCCGTCCCATGACGCACTGAGGACAGGGCGGTCCACGTCCTAACGTCAACCTCGCAATGGCCCGTATCCCGACAGAACGGTGACGATGCGACAGCCCTCTCTCCCCCTTTCTCGTCGCAGACGGCCGCTCCCACCTGCAGGCCTGTTCTCCTTGCTCAACACCGAGCCTCGGTGGTTATCCACAGGACACCCGGCGTTGCCGTCACCGAGTGAGACGATCACTGCTTGACTGAGCGAGACAGGGAGTAACGAAGTGTCACTTCCAGACATGTTGAAACCCTTGGGCGCAGCCCTGGATTCGACGGACCGGGCCCAGGTCATGGCGGCCGCGTGGGAAGCCTTCGCCGTGGCCGAAGAGGTCGCGGACGCCGTCGCCTTCGAGGAAGGCGGCGACGAGCTTCAAGCCCTGATCGCCGCGCAGGCGAGCGCGGCGGGCCGGAGTCTGTTGCCGCTGCCCGGGTCCGGTCACCCCGTCGATGTGCCGCCTCTGTCGCCTGGAGCGAAAGGGCTCGCCCCGTACGTGGAACTGCTGCGTCACGTCCAGGCGACCCTGGAACACGCGGCTGCTGAGCCCGGGACGGACGAAGACGGCCGGGCGGCCGTGCGGGAGGCTGCCGGCAAGGCCGCAACCGCCGCCGGGGCGCTCCTGGCCACTCGGGAGCGGTAGGCATGCCCACCACGCTGGGAGAGCTGAGGGAAGCCGCCAACCGCAACCTGCGCGAGGTGGTCTCCAGCACCTTCATGCCGGACGATGCCCGAGAACAGTCCGTCGTGGTGCGACTGCTGGCCGAGCTCGTCAGGCACCTGCAGACCACACTGGACGGCGCCGGGGAGCGACCCCGGCGGGCGAACCCGGGGCCTGCCACCCACCTGGCCACCGCCCAGAGCGCCCTGCGCCGCGCAGCCGGACGATTGCCCGCTCTCGATGACGAGATCGCCGCCCTGCACCACGACACTCCCCTGGCCCGTGCGGTACAGGCTGCGGCCGCCGTCCAGGACCTCATCGCCAGCCACCGCGGGCGGGACGGCGTCCCGGTGACTCCGTACGCCCTGGCATTCACCGAACGACCCGCCCGCGCCTACCTGGTGCACTGCTCGGCGGACCTGGCGTGGGGAGCAGCCCGAGTGGCTCAGGCGCTGGGAGAGGCTGTCACCAGTGAGGCCGTCGCGGTGCAGCTGTACGTCGCACGCGGAAGCCTTGACCATGCCTCGGTGTTCGGCCGCGCCGCCGACGGACAGAAGAACCAGGCCATTGAGGCGTTCCCGCTCGTGCCGCCGCTTGATCCACGCCCGGCTCTGCCCACCGATGCGGCCGGAAGCATCTCCGCGCATCTCGCCGACGACTGCGAGCGCCTGTCCCGGGTCGCCTTCGAGGCCCTGCACAGCCGCGGAGAGCCCGGCTTGAGCGGGTCCGACGTGCAGCAACTGGCCCGCTGGCGTGCGATGAGTGATCTGCTGTCCGGCCGTCTCCTCCTCCACGCCGCCGCGTACACCGATCAGCACACCGCCGAGGCATTGCGGGAGTCCGCCGGCCGGCTGCGGACGGCGGCACAGGCCTGGCAGCAGACCGCGGCGCGATGGCACCGGGTCGTCGACCTCGCCGATCCCCGCGTGCACCCGAAGCTTCCGCTGCCCAGCTACGACCTCGCGCGCAGCGGCCAGTTCACGCGGATGCCCAAGACGCCACCGCATCCTGCCCTGCTCACCGCACACGCGCACGCGACACGCATCGGGCAACTGCTGTACGGCATGGCCTGGAACCCGGAGACGCCGGGCCGTCCGGTCCAGCGGAACGCCCGCGAGGTCCTTGCCGACGTCGGAGGCATGGCAGGGCTGACGCAGGCGCTGTACCGGGTGGCGGCGACCGGGTGGCAGCTCGCTGCGGCCATGCCCGCCACTATCCGGCACGTCGAATCCACTTTGGTCACCGACAGCATCGATCACCGGCCCTCGGAGGCCGTGCATCGCTTCTATCCTCTGCCCAGCCACCAAACGGGACGGCTCACGGAGCGCTACGAGCACGTCATGGAGGCTGAGCAGGCGGCCGCCATCAGCATCCTGCGCACGGCGCCCGACACGGGCATGGACACCGCGCGTGCCCGGCTGGACGCGACCGCCCACAAGCAGATCCGGTCCGGTCAGCCGTGGCTGCCCGTCGACATGGCGGCGGAACAGCAGCCGGGGACCACGCAGCCTTCGGCCCGGGCTGCTCGGGCACGGTCGACCACAGTGGCCAAGACGTCCCGACGACCGGCCACGGAAGGCACTTCCCCGTCACACCTACGCGAGGTACCAGGGCAGCAGCAGCCCCAACGGAGCCGAAGCCGCCGTCCATGACCTCGATGCCAACCGAGCCGACCCGCCGCCCAGGCGTGACGTCGGCCTCGTGCCGGGCTGCTGATCCGTAGACTCCGCTGGGCGGGCAGGGGGCCTCCTCCCGCTCTCGGCCTGTCTGGAGGACCTCATGACGCTCCCGTCCACGGGCTGGCACAAGAGCAGCTACAGCACCGACTTCCAGGAGGCGTGCGTCGAGGCCGCCGTTGCCGCGGGCGGCACCGGCGTACGTGTCCGAGACAGCAAGAACCGCGATCGTCGTCCGTTCTCCGTCTCCGCCCGTGCCTGGAGCAGCTTCCTGAACGCGCTGCACGCCGACGGCGTCTGACCTGCCAGCCTTGTGGCGTTCGCGGCGGGTCTGAGCCCGCCGCGGGCTCTCACTGCTCCTCCATCGTCCAGGCGCTGGGCACCAGGCCGGGCAGCCGGTGGTTGATCTGGTGCTCGCCCTTGGTGCACCCGGTGAAGGGTCCGCTGGAGCTGCGCAGCTCGCGCAAACACGGGTCCAGGTGGTCGCGGTGCCAGACGCTGGGGCCGGTGTAGCCGCAGGTGGCGGGGTCGGTGAGTTCCTGCCAGGCCAGCCAGCAGGCGTGGAGGCGGGCGACGGCGACCGGGTGCTCGAACCAGAGGTGGCACCAGCGGGCGTCCGCGCTGGGCTCGGCGAGGTAGCCAGGCACGAGGACGCCTTCGACCCACTCGATCAGGGCCCGCAGCTCGTCGTCGTACACCGGCGGGTCGAGCAGCAGGATGAACGGTGGGAACTTCCAGGCGTCGTCCTCGTCGTCGGACGTCTGGACGCCGGCGTCCGTCTCGTCGTCCTCGAAGGCCTCGCCCGGGTCGGCGTCGGCGCCGCCAGTGAGCGTCCTGACCTTGGCGGTTAGCGCGGTGACTTGGGCTTTGAGGTCTTCGAGGTCCTGGAAGAGGCCGACAGGGACCTCGAAGTCAGGGGCGCCGTCATCGGTCACGTCGGGCCGCCTTCCTCTCCTCGTGCGCGAGGACGGCCCGCCCAGTGATGGCCTTCTCCTCGGCCTTCATCTGCGGGCCGATGTGGGCGAGTGCCTTCTCGGCGTACCAGGGGCGCAGGGAGATCTGGGCGACTGGCATGCCGGTGGACATCAGCAGGGCGGTGCCCTTTTTCATCGCGCGGATCTCTGCGGGGTCCATGACCTGCTCGCGCTGCTCGCCGACGCTGTAGGAGTAGCCCTCCTTGGACTTGGAGTAGGAGCCCCGGTCGACGAAGTGGGCGCCGGTGAGGGTGGAGACGTCCTGAGCGAACCTCGCGTCGTCGAGGCCGACACCGATCAACTTCTTCGTGGCCGCACTCCACATGGCGTCCATGCCGACCTCGCCCCACGCCTTCACGCCCTGGCGGTAGCTCTGCAGGATGACGTACGGGGTGATGCCGCGGGAGCCGAGGTGGGAGTACAGGTCGGGCAGATCGGCGATGCGGCAGATGTTGGCGGCCTCGTCCAGGACCGCGCGCATCGGCTCGGGCAGGCGGCCGCCGTGGCGTTCGCCGGCTTCGGCGGCGGCGGTGAACACGGAGTCGGCGAGGGCGGCGACGACCGCGCTCGCCGGGCCGCCCTTCTTGGACAGCAGGTAGAGGGTGTCCCGGCTGGTGGCGAAGGCCTCGGGGTCGAAGCGGGGCCGGTCCCTGTCCGGCGTCACCCACGCCAGGACGCGCTCGTCGCGCAGCGCGGACACGGCGGTCCGCGCGTTCTGGAAGATTCCGGACTGGGTCTCTTCGGCGATGTTGATGCTGGATTCGACCTGCTCGGCGAGGACGGGTTCGTGGTCGTAGAGGATCCGCATCGGGGCCTTCTCGCGCGGGTCCGCGAGCCACTTCATGACGTCGCGGACGGTGCCGCCGTCGTGGTATGCGGCGCGGAACAGGCCGACCAGAAGGTCACCGGCGGCTTGGCTCCAGAAGGGGTCGGCCTGATCGCTGGTGATCTGGGTGACGAAGTGGGAGGCGAGGCGCTCGGCACTCTCCAGCGTCTCCGCCTGCGCGATCATGTCCCACCACATCTCTCGGTGGGTCTGGGCGACGCCCTGGGTGTCGAGAATCCAGGCGTGACCGACGCGCGAGCGGGAGGCGAGGGTGGCGGCGTAGACGTCGGCCTTGTTCGACGTCATGAGCAGGCCGGCCGGGGCCTCCTCGGCCACCGGGATCGCCAGCGAGGTCGACTTGCCGGCGCGGGGCGCCATGATGGCGACGTAGGTGTCCTCGTCCGATCCGCGCAGCTCCACCCCGGAGGGCAGGTGGTCGCCGAGGAGGACGCCACGGTCGCGGGCCGGGACGTCCTTGGGCTTGATCCCCTTGAGTGAGGTCCGCAGGCGGGTGGCGGTGCGGGCCGCGGCCCTCGGCGCGAGCTCGCGCACCTGGTGCAGGGTGGCCAGGCTGGAGGGGTTGCGGAACCAGCGGAACGCCCAGCGCATGCCCCACACGATGAGGCCGGCGACGGCGCCGGCGACGAGGGCGGCGCCGATCGCGGAGGCGGTCTGGGAGTGCGCCCACACGCCGGACCAGTCAGTGGCCATGCGGTAGACGGTCAGAGGGGAGGCGGGGGCGGCCTCGTCGCCGGTGAGGACCGCGCCGGCGGCGGCCCCGGCCCAGCCGGCGGCGGACAGGGCGACGGCCCCGCCGAACACGAGTCCGCCGAAGGCCCAGGCGCGGTCGGACTCGGTCATCATCGGCCGGCCTCCCTGGTCGATACCCGGCGCCGGTTGGTGTCCGTCCTGTACAGCCGCTGCTCGGTGGCGGTGAGTTCGAGCGCGGCCGCGATGCCCGGCCGCGTGCCCAGTTTGATCAGGTACTTGCCGCGGCCCGGGTGCCGGACGCTCTCCTCCTCGACGGGCCGCTCGTTGTCCTGGTCATAGGTGGTGGGGTCGATGTCCAGGCCGGTGGACGTGGCCGACGCCCAGGAGCTGACCATCATCACCTCCTGCTCGGTCAGCATCCGCTTGCCGGTGACGCGGCTCAGCTCCTCCGTGGTGGAGGCGCCCAGCACCCACGTGTCGCAGCGGTCCATCAGGCCCCTGGCCTTGGCGCGGTCCATCTCGGTGGGCAGGGCCTCGACGTCCAGGAGGGAGTGCGTCACGTAGATGGTGACGTCGTCCGTGGTGCGGTTGAGGCGGGAGATCGCGTCCATCGCGTCGACCAGCCCTGGGCCGGAGCGCAGCGCGCGCCACATCTCGTCCATGGGCAGAACCAGCTTGCGGTCCATCAGGCCGATACTGCGGGCGGAGTCGATCGAGCTGTACGTGTACGCCCACGTCGCGATCATCCCCGCGCTCACGACGTCGTTGCCGCGGGCCCGCAGGGCGGAGATGTCCACCGAGACCGCGGGGGCGTTGATGTCGAGCGGCGTGGTCGTCGGCCCGTCGAACAGGCCTCTGAGGGGGCCGCCGACGAGGTTGTCGAGCCCGGCGACGACGGATCGGGTGAGATCCTTGTAGCGCTCGCCGTCGGCGGCGAGCTTGGCCCGCAGCTCCTTGGGGGCGGCGCGCAGGACGTCCACGACGTCCTTGACGATGGGGTCGCTGCCCGACGCCTGGACAGCGGAGGCCACCTGGACCGCGGTGTCGAGCGCACTGCGCTCGATCTCGTCCGGCGCCCGGCCCAAGCCGTGCTTGGTGGACAGCAGCGCGACGAGAGTCTCGAGTCGACGGCCGTTGAGGACGTCCAGCAGGGCTTCGCGCCGGTCGGCGGGCAGCGACCGCACCCGCCCCTTGAGCGGGCCGGAATCCAAAGGGTTGATACGGCCGATGCCGTCACCGATGCGCACCACGGATCCGCCCAGCTCGGCGATCAGGGTGGAGTACTCGCCCTTGACGTCGCCGGGCACGCACACCATGTGCCCGTACGCGGAGTACACCAGGCAGACCCTTTTGACCAGCGCGCTCTTGCCCGCGCCGGGCTGGGACATGACCCACACGCCCGGGTTGGTGGTGAGCTTTCCCGTCCATCCGCTGGGGTCCATGGCCACCAGTTCGCCGGTCAGCACGTCCCGGCCGACCGGCACGCCGCGCGGCGGCAGACCGGAGCCGAGCAGGAACGGGTAGATGCCGCCGGCCTGCGCGGTGGGGCCGGTGTAGACGGTGCCGGAGTCCTCGACGGGAACGCGACCGCCGTAGCGGCCGCCCCATCCCAGGCGCGGGGCGAACCGGTCGCGAAGCCGCTTCTGCTGCCGGCGCTCCTCGCGGGTCGGAGCCTTGTCGGCCACCGGGGCCAGACGCTTCGGTGACGCCATCTCAGGCAACTTGGGCTTGCGTGCCATGGCTCAGTCCTTCACGAGCGGGTTGTAGCCCAGCGGAATTCCGGCGGCGAAGACCGCGGCCTGGGCGCCGTAGGCGGGCCGCATGCGGATACCGCGGGTGGCCTTGACCGCCCGTTCCAGCTCCTGTCGGGCAAAGGGCAGTTCGTCGGCGCTGCGGGCGGTGACGGTCACCATCAGCGTCCAGTCCACAACCTGCGAGCCGCCGGCCACCTGCGCGGCCGCTTGCTCGGCACGCTGTGTGTCCGCCCGCTGGGACCACTTCGAGCGGCCCTTGACCTCGGCGGTCGCCTGCGCGCGCTGGTAGGCGTGGGAGATCTCCCGCTCCAGCACCGCCTCGCCCTCGTAGGGGTCCAGCACCCGGTAGGCCAGGGTGATCCGGCGCTGGAACCGTCCCGGCGCGAGCAGCGGCAGCAGCACGCTGTAGGCGATGGGGCGGCGCGGCATCTCCCGCAGCACCCACGAGATGGACACGCCGCCGTCGTGCGCGTACTCCTCCCAGCCGTCGTCCGCGGCCAGCGGTCCGCACTCCGACCAGGACAGATCCGCGAACTCGGCGTCCCGGGAGTTGAACACGGCCGGATCGTAGGCGGACCGCACCAGGCGGCGCAGGTCCACGTCGGTGGCGCGCCGCTCGATGTCGGTGCCGGTGCCGGACAGGTCCAGGGAATCGACGACCTTCAACGTCTCGGCGACCTGGTCGGACAGTTCGGTGGGCGGGTTGGCCGACGCGGTGGGGTCGACGGTGACGCTCATCCACGGTGCGACGCTGGCGGTGGCGTGAGGTGTCGTGCGCACCAGCTCGTTGACGATCTGCTGGGCGAGCCGCGGGGCGTTCGGGTCCTGACGGGCCCGCACGTCGTCGCCGAGGGCCTCCCCGGCGCCGGGGGTGATCTGGATGGTCACCGACGCGCCTTTGACCTGGTCGTCGGTGGACATGGCGTCCAGGACCGACGACCAGGTGCGCAGGCTGCTCCGCACGGTGCCGGTCGGTGCCATCAGACTGCCGCCCGGCGCGAGGAGGGTGGTGACGGTCATGTGACCGCCGGCCCGGTCGTGGACCACTCCGACGCTCTTGCCGGTGGTCGGGTCGTAGGCCTTGATCAGGGTGGAGGACGCGCCGACGCCCGGCAGGTCGAGTGCGTAGGGGTGGGGCAACAGCACTCTGCGGTAGGAGGTGGCGTCCACGCGGGCGGCACGCCGCCACGACATCCTGGCCCAGCAATAGGCCAGGGCGGGCATGCCGTGACGGCGGGAGGCAGCGAGCGCGAGCAGGGCGAGGGTGACGGGGATGGTGACCAGAAGGGTGACCGGCGCCTGGGTGCCGATGACGCCCTCCGCGACCAGCACCATCGCGCCCACCATGGTGGCGCCCTTGGACAGCCCGCCGAAGCCGTAGCTCTTGCGGGTGCGGAATCCGTCGACCATGAGGGCCCCCGGAACCTCGTGCTGGGTGCTCACCGGCGGTCGTCCCCGTTTCCGATCTGTCCGCTTGCGCCCTGGACGGTGTTGTTGACGCCGTCCAGGACCTGGATGGCGATTCCGGCTCCGCCCGCGGCGGCACCGGCTCCGCCTGCTGCGGCCGCGGTGCCTCCACCGCCGGCCGTACCGGCGCTCCGGCCGCCGCCTGCTCCGGCTGTGCCTGCTCCGGCACCGGCTCCCTGGGCTGCCGCGCCCTCTCCCGGAGGGGCCTGGCCGGGCACGGGCGAGCGGTTGGCGTTGCGGGCCGCCTGGTTCTGGGCGTCGTTGTCGTTGGCGCCCTGCCCGGTGCCCTCCCGGCCGTCGGGTCGGTTCTGGCCGCCCATGGACTGCTCGACGTAGCGGGCGTACTCCAGAGGGGTCATCGGGCTCACGCCGTCACCACTGTCCTTGCCGTCCTTGTCGCCCTTGTTGAAGAAGTTTCCGGCCGCCGAGAGCGCGCCGCCCATGCCGCCGGAGGCCATCCCGCCTCCGACGGCCTCGCCGAACGGAGCGAACAGCCGCGTCAGCGGGCCCGGCGCGAGGATCGCGAGGATGAGCGTGGCGCATCCGCGCAGCCATTCCGCGAGGGTCTGGGAGTGGCCGAACTCGGCGAAGCCGACGCAGACGATGACGGCGAGAATGGGCTTGTAGGCGATCACCACGCAGATGGCGGTGATCAGGCGGGGCGCCCACTGGCGGGTGGTGTCTCCGCCGACGCGGCCGCCGCCGGCCACCGGCAGCAGCAGGCACAGGATCGGGATGGCACTCTGCCGCAGGAAGATCAGAACCAGCTGGATGAAACCGACCAGCAGCAGGATCGCGACGATGCACAGCATGGTGACCGGGTTGGACACCGCCGCGGGGACCATGGCCGCCACGATCGTCTCGTAGGCCTTGCCGTCGTCCTCGAAGGTGGCTTCGACCAGTCCGGCCGTCATGACGTCCCCGGCGATCACCAGCAGGGCGATCATCGCGACGCCGACGGCGGACAGGAACGTACTCTCCACCCATCCGAGCATGGCCCGTCCGAGGTGCTTGGACTGGCCGGTGAGGGCTATTTTGCCGATCTGCCACATGGCCCCGGCTGTGGCGATCACCAGCCCGAGCCAGGTCAGCATGCCCGCCAGGGTGGCGTCCTTCCCGAACAGGCCGGTGGCCTCGAGGTCCAGCGACGGTCCCAGCAGAGCCATCGTCAGCACCTTCTTGATGACCCACTTGACCACGTCGGCGGCGGTGTTGATGACATCGCCCAGTACGCTCTCCCAAACGTTGTTCCAGGCCTCTTCGACCTTCTTCTCGCTGACCTGGCCGACCGCATCGCATCCGCCCCAGCCGGTCAGGCTGCCGGGAGTTCCAGGTTTCTTCCCCCCTTGGTCGCCGGGGAGGATCGTGCCGAGGACGGGGCCGGTGGCGACCCGGCAGCCACCTTCGAGCGCGTCGCTCACCGGCCCGTCCGCCCGGGCGGTCTGCGGCGCGGACACCGACACCCCGAGCACGGCCACGAGCACCAGCAGCAGGGCCGCCAGCCGGCGCCGGATCACGAAGCCTCCCGGATGGCCGTCCATCCGGACGCGTTGAAGTCGGCGTCTCCCGGCGCCACGATCTTCGGCTCCTGGCCCTTGTGCAGACCATCCAGCGCGCGCTGGGTGGCCGCTCCGGACAGGTGCCAGTCGCCGCCCTCCCACACCACGGCGTTCAGGATGCGGCCGTAGGCGATGGACTCCTTCTCCATCTCACCGGCCTTCTGCGCCGTCCGGAAGAGCAGCCACGCGGCGATCTCGTTCTCCGACCTGCGGACGACCTGGTAGCCGATCACGGCGCTGCGCACATAGGCACCGGAGGGCAGCGGCTCCCCCGCCTCCACGCCCATCTCCTGGTGCAGGGCCTTGTCGGTCTGGATCGCGGCGAGCTCGATCTGCTCGGCGTTCTGGTCGCTCCGATCAGCCCTGGCCACGTAGGAGTGGTAGATCCGCAACTGTTCGTCGACCGAGTTCCGGCTGCC
This sequence comes from Streptomyces sp. NPDC056296, assembly GCF_042268605.1. NCBI lineage: Bacteria > Bacillati > Actinomycetota > Actinomycetes > Kitasatosporales > Streptomycetaceae > Streptomyces > Streptomyces sp. NPDC056296. Next base: position 11,214 of record NZ_JBHJRX010000075.1, read on the forward strand.
CTCGATACTGGTGGTGTTGGCGGCCGCCGCCATCGCGACGGCGCCCTCGGCAGTGTGCGGGAATCCGACTTCGCTGCCGCGCATGTCGGTGCGCTCTCCGCCCGGCAGGGCCGTCCAGCGGTCCGGCTCACTCCAGTCGTCCGGCGGCCTGTAGCCCGGCTTGGGACTGGCCGAACCGGAGGCGGAGGCACTCGTGCCGCCCTTGCCCGTCGGACCCGTGTCGCCGTCGTCCCCGCTGAGGATCGCGTAGCCCGTCAGGGCGAGCACAGCCGCGAGCGCAACGCCCGCGATCCACGTGCCCTTGGTGTTCCATGTACCCCTGGTCCGTGACACGTCCGTCGCCCCTAGCCCGCGATGCCGTTGAGGACGGTGATCAGACTTCCGGCCAACAGAATCGTCGCCACCCCGCCGCCCATCCACTTGAACGGCTCGGACCCGCCACCGTGGCGCGACTTGTCCGCCACAGCGAGCTTGTAGACCCCGAAGCCCGCGCCCCCGGCACCCGCCAGGATCAGAATCCACAGGCCGTAACCGAACAGCTTGGAGACGGGGCCGCTGAGTCCGGGGATCTTCGTGGGCTCGGCGCCGGGGATGATGCCGGCGAGAGTGACCGCCTCGTGGGCCATGGCCAGGTACATCGTTCAGTTTCCTTCCATCTGGTGCCGCAGCTTCTCGGCCGCGACCCTCACGTCTTTCTGCTCCAGGGCCTCGTCGGCGCTCTCGACCGTGCGGAGCACCGGCAGGTACGGCACCCGCGTCACGCCCGCCAGCCGGCTCTGAAGGGCGCGGACGCGGTAGCGCGCCGCCGGAACGGGCCTGGCCGGAGCATCCGAGACCAGCACCAGCCACGGACGCGGCAGGCCGCTCGTCCAGGCGCGCAGCATGTACTCCACACAGCTCGCGCCGTACACGGTCGTCTCGGCCAGCAGCACCGGAAGAGCCCCGTACGGAATGGCCTCGTTGGGGTGCAGCAGGCGGGCGGTGCCCTCGCTTCGGGGATCGAGCATCCGGGACACGACCGCCCCGGCGATGCCGTACCCGTGTACTGGAATCAGCGCGTACCGGAGCCCAACCGGTGCACTGACCTGCGGGGTTGTCACCCCGGGTGGGGTCATCACGTCACAACTCCCCCCTGTCTGCATGTGTTTCGGCCCGCCGCGATCTTGGGTTGTGGGACTACAGAGGCTAGCGTGATCAGTCGGCAACAGTGAGTAGCGATTTTGCGACGGCGAAAGGGTCGGATGAGCAGTGGTGCTGTACGACGGTTCCGGGACCCGCGCTCTGCGACTGCGGGCCGGGGTCTTTGTCGAAGACCTGGCCACCACCGCAGGCGCCAGCCCCAACACCGCGCGCTACGCCGAGAACGGCAGTCATGCGCCACGCCCCCCAGTCGCCAACGCCATCGCCCGGGCTCTGGGAATTCCGGTCAGTGAATTCCACCGGCGTGAGCGGCTTTCACCCCTACGCGACGGCCGTTGGCGGCGCGGCCTCGCCCAGGCCCGAACGGGAGCCCGTATCGGCGTCGTCCGCCAGCAGGTCTCCCAGGTCGAGCGAGGCGTCGCGGGCGTGCGCTCCACCGCCCGGCCCGCCGCGTACGCAATGACGCTCGCGCAACGAACGAGCGCCCACAACGCGGCTCGTGATCTAGTACGACATCTAGTACGACATCTAGTACGACGGAAGGTTGCCGCGCAGGCACGCCGACGCGGCAAGCAGTCAACGGGGGGGATCCGACGCGTGAAGGTGCTCGTCAGAGCTGCCGCCGCGGTGGTCGTGGCGTTCACGCTGACGGTCGTCGGCCTGGTGGCCATGGTGCTCTTCACCGACGATGCCGAAGCTGTCGAAGTGTCCGGCGGAGACGGAGCAGGCGGCCTCAAAGGCGTCCCGGAGGAATTCCGCACCTGGATCCTCAAGGCCGCCGAGGAGTGCGAGCAACCCGAGCTGACCCCGGCGCTGCTCGCCGCGCAGCTGTACCAGGAGAGCCGGTTCGAGACCCGGGCCCGCTCCCACGTCGGCGCCCGGGGCGCCGCCCAGTTCATGCCCGGCACCTGGGCGACCTGGGGCCGGGACTCCGACGGCAACGGCGAGGCCTCACCCTGGGATGCCGGCGACGCCGTCATGGCGCAGGGCCGCATGATGTGCTCGCTGATCAAGCAGGCCAAGAGCTCCGGATACGGCGGTGACGCCCGGTCACTTGCCCTGGCCGGCTACAACGCCGGCTGGGGCGCGGTCGAGAAGTACCGGGGCATCCCCACGTACGCCGAGACCCAGAACTACGTGAAGATCATCCTCTCGACCATGAAGCGGTTCGAGGGACCAGGCCGCCTTCGGATCGAAGGCTCCGGCTCGGGCCCCGACGCCCTGCGCAAAGCCGCCGGACGCCTCGGCACCCCCTATGCCTACGGCGGCGGTGGGCCGCAGGGCCCCTCCCGGGGGTTCTGCAGCGGAGGCGGCGGCTACCGCGGCGGAACCTGCGTCGCCGACGACACCGTCGGCTTCGACTGCAGCTCACTCGTGCAGTACGCCTACTGGCCCGACCTGAAGCTGCCGCGCACCGCGGCCGCCCAGTACGGCGCCACCTCCGACCGCGCCGTCTCCCGCCGGAAACTCAAGCCGGGCGACCTGCTTTTCTGGAGCCACGGCGGATCCGGCGCGATCTACCACGTCGCCATGTACGCCGGAGACGGCAACGTCCTCCACGCCCCCCGCACCGGCAAGACCGTCGAACTCGTCCCCCTGACCACCGCCATGCCCGACACCGACTACTACGGCGCCACCCGCCCCTGACGAGATCCGGAGACCGCATGAGTTTCGCCATGAGCAACGAGTACGGCGGACCGCCCGTGCCGGCTCACTGCCGGACTACTGCCTGGCGCGGGTACGTCGGCACGCCAGGCTCACGCCGGGTCGGCGCCCGGCACGCCAGAGACCACCACCCGATCCCCCCACCCGTTCACCCGTTCCACAAGGAGGAGCGCCCCGCATGACCCGATTCACCACCACGCCCCCACACCGGCGTCGTCTGGCCCTGCTCGCCCTCGGTGTGAGTACTGCCCTCACGGTCACCGCTTGCGGTGGCAGCGACGAGGGAGGCTCCGACGCGCCGACTAAGAGCGCCGAGGCCGCGCCCAAGGGCGTCATCACGGAGCAGGCCGCGAAGAAGGTGGTCGACACCTACGAGCAGGTGAACAACCGCGCGAACGCGAAGCGCGACGCGAAGCTGCTGAGCACCGTCGAAACGGGACAGGTCCACGAGCAGTCCAAGGCCGACTACAAGCAGTGGGAAACCTGGTCGAAGAAGGACCAGAAGGAGTACACGGCGCCGTTCTACTACAAGAGCCGCGAGTACCTGATCCCGGCCGCCGACAGCGGAGCCAGCTGGTTCGCCGTCCAGGCCCGCTCCAGCGAGGACCCGAAGGGCGAGGGCGCCCTCATCATCTTCGACAAGGTCGGCGGCACGTACAAGGTCACGATGTCGGTCTACGCCGACGAGGCCCCCATACCGAAGATCGCCGTCGACAAGCACGGATTCGTCAGTCCTGCCGACCCGTCGGCGAAGGTCGGCACGCTCGCCCCCGACCAGCTCGGCGCCGTCTACGAGGACTTCTTCGAAACCGGCGGCAAGAAGAAGGCTGCGGAGACGTTCGCTTCGACCGAGACCTCGCAGGCGTCGGTCAAGGTCTACAAGGACGGCCCCGACGACGACGTGGAGGCCTTCACCACTGAGAAGTACTTCGCCCAGACCCCGGCGCATCCGAAGGTGTACGCGCTGAAGCTCGCGGACGGCAAGACACTCGCCCTCTTCCCGACCGCGCACACCCAGGAACTCATGCTCAAGCAGCAGTACCTGAGCAGCCACGACATCACCCCCACCGAGGACGAAGGTCTCTACGACCCGACCAAACGGGACGTGGTCACCGACGAGTTCCAGGGCCAGGCGCTCGCCGTACTGGACCCCAAGGGCAAGCCCCGCGTGACCGCCATCGAGTACCGGCTGGTCGACTCCCGGTAAGGGGCCGCCCCAGCCGGAAGCCGCACACCGCACCGCACCACTGGTGCTGACGGCGACCGGTTGAGACGCCGAGGAACGCGTGAGGGGCGCCGCTGGACCGGCGCCCCTCCACCATCCGCGTCGGCCACGCCCACGCGGGCACCACCCCGATCGAAAGCGACCTGCATGACCCCGCGCACCCTTCGTGCCGGTGGCGCTGCCCTGGCATTGACCGCGCTGACGGCTCTGGCCGGCTGCTCGTCCGACACCGAGCCCAGCGCTTCCACCGACCACAAGCCCACGACGACGTCGTCCGGACCCGACACGGCCCAGCTCGTCGCCGAGAACGCTCGCGGCTACATGCTCGCGTGGCAGGCCACGAACCCCTCCGACGCCAAGACGATGTGTGACCTGTCCACGAAGGCACATCGCCCCAACTTCGACGAGGACGGCGGCACGATGGCCGGCTGCCTCAACCTCTACTGGAAGGACATCGGCGCAGAGGACGACGACAGCACCCGCGCACCCCTCACCATCAAGATCAGCCACGTCCAGGACGTCGCCGCATCCCCCACCCACCCCGCAGGCAAGGGCGCCCTCGCCACCGGGCACCGCGCCGGCGAGAACCAGTGGCGCAACGTCCTCCGCCTCATCGAGGAGGACGGCAAATGGCGTGTCGAGCAGGTGGAAGACGTCGATGACTACTTCGCGCACACCGCAGACCCCGTCGCCACGATCCTCGCAGGGAAGTCCTGACCACGCCCGGCACAGCGTCAGCCGCTTGCCCGCTCCCGGCCAGACGGAGATGCCGCGACGCTGCAATGCCGACGACTGTCGGCATTGGCATCCATCCCTGCAGAGAGCCACCCGCAGGTCGTCAGAACCCGAGAGTCCGGAGTTCGCAGGCTATGAGCACACCCCGGCCGGAACGGAACCGGGCAGCCGGACGCTCGGGCTAGCGGGTCTTCTTCCGGTTCGAGGCCGGCCCGCTCTCCTGCCGGTGCGGAGCGACCCCGGACTCTGCAGACACGGTGCTCTTGGCGGTTGCCTGCCGCTTAATAGGGTTCAGGCTCACCGACTGCGAGCGAGCCGCCGTGGGATTCACTTTCGCCCGCGCCGTGCCCGCCTCTCCCAGCGGACGGCGCAGGGCATCGTTCGTGGCCTGCACCAGACGTGAGCCCAGCTGCGGTCCGGGCCCCTGCTCCCACGAGGTGTCCTTCAGCAGACGGGCCAGGTGCTCGCGTACCGGCTTGCCCTCGCCCTCCATCTGCGCCATCCGCGCGGCCAGCAGGGGCCACTGGCGTGCCGCCAGCAGCAGCCCTGCCTCTCGCTCCCGGCCGGACATCGCCTCCAGCATCCACCGGGTGTAGCGCTGGTTCTCCCATGGAGAAACGGCCAATTGTCGTAGAGCTCGCACGCGGTCGGACAGGTCCAGGTCCCTGGGCAGGTCCAGCCCCGTCGTCAACGGCCCATAGGAGAGCATCGCGTCACGGCTGGCGACCGGCGCTTCGTCCGCTCCCAGGACTCGCGCGACCGCCTGGTCGACGCCGACGCCCTCGTTGTACGCGGACGCGAGGATCTGGCGGACGTCGACGCCGCGTTCGTCCAGTCTGGCCATCGTCGCCGCGATGTCCGGCCACGTCGGCGAGGACAGGATCGCCTCGCGCACCGGTCCCGCCGGCAGCGTCTCGCGCAGCATCCGCTCCCACTCCCCCGTCCCCTCTCGGGACACCCGGGCAGCGTTCCCGGCGAGCGAGTCCCGCACGGTCACTGCGACCTCGGCGAGCCTCGGCAGGAAGTCGTCCAGGTCGACACCTGCGCGCCGCAGTGCTGCCATCTGCTGCGCCATCATCGGCCAGTCCGACCCACCCATGAGCGCTGCCGAGATGTCGGACGGGAGCAGGCTCCGGATCACCGGGGCGAACTCGTTCACCGCATCCTCCGCGGGCGGCAGTTCCTCGTCCTTGCCCTTCTGCCGCTGCTGGTGCCGGCGCACGGCGTCCGCCACGGCCATCATCAGCCGCCACGCCTCCACAGACGTCCCCACCGCCTCGCGCATCGCGTCGGCGAACGGGTCCCCCTCCTGGCCGGATGTCATCATGGCTTGCTCCCCTCGTCTCAGCGGACCCGTTTCGGGCCACTGCCCAGCTCATCCCCGGGCGGGCGCCTCGTCGGCGCGGGCGCCCCTGTCCTGCCTACCGGGCCGACGCGGCCGGCTCCGCTCGCAGGAGTGGTCGCTGGACTTTCGCGGGTGACGGCCACAGCCGATCCGCGCTGCTTCCGCCACCCGTCCAGGCGCCATGTAAGCACCTCTGCCGTGCTCTCCGCCGAGGTCAATTCACGGCGGGCAGCGGCAGCCGACAGAACGTCCACCGGGTTCTCGCCCGCGCGCTCGATTGCCTCGAGCCGAGACCGCAAGGCGGGCCATGCCGGGTCCGCCAAGATGTCCCGGGCATGGGAGGGAAGGGCGTTCTGAACGACTCCGGTCATCGGCCGTGCACCCTCGGCAGCGGCCGCCAACCGTTGTCTCGTCCGTGTGCGGGCAGCCGTCTTCCTCTGCCGCGGCTCGTAGTCGCGCGCCGCGGCCGCGCCGGCCGTCACCTCAACGGCCTCGCGCAGCAGTCTCCCGGCTCGCCCGGCGGCGTGCGCCTGGACGCGGTGCTCTTGCGCCTCATGCCACCTGCGGGAGCCATCCACAGCCATCACCAGAGCAACCAGCAGACCGAGCACGGCCTCCGTGTCGCTGCGGCCCGCCCTCGCAACACTCCTGGACAGGCTGTACGCCGACTCGCGATACAACGCACGTGCCTGCCCCTCCAGACTGCGCGCGGACGGAGCCCACGAGGCACGCTCGAACTCGTGAGCGGCCTGCCGCATCTGCTCTCGCACCAGGCGCGGGAAGACGACGGCCGCGACCACGATCAGGTCCCCCAACGCCGCCACGTCTCCCGCCCCCTGATACAGCCCGCCCGCGCCGAGGTGGTCGACGGCCTCGCGCACCTTCTCCTCCGCCGTCCGCCACATCACCGCCGGCGCGGCCGCCGCGTTCAGCGGCGGTCCGCTCCACCGCTCACGCACCCGCGGCAGAGACAGATCCGGGGCAAGCCGAAAGCCCGGAAACCACACCGGCGCCTGACCCCTGTCACGGTCGCCGGGCATCGCGACGGAGTACCCGGTCACGTTGCCGTCCGGAGCGATCCGCTGCTGCACACGCAACCCCGCCGCGGCGAGCCGGGCGAAGAAGTCGGCGTCGCTCGCACCCGCGGCCGCCGCCTCGCGCACCGTGCGCTGAAGCGTCTCTCGGACCGGCTCGGCGAGTCCGCGCCGGGCGGCCTTCTCCGTCTCGCCCGTCTTCGACCACCGCCGGGCGGTGCCGTCGGCGTGAGTGAGTCGGCGCAGCCCCCACTCGACCTCGAACCGGCGTGCGACCTCCTGCATCCGGAGCTTGCTCCAGCTCGTCTGCGGCTGGCGTCCGTCCTCGCGGGCCCGAGTCGCCACGATGTGAATGTGGTCGTCGGCGTGACGCACCGCAACCCATCGGCACCCGTGCTCATCGGCGTGCGGCGCGATGCCCGCGGCGTGCATCATTTCGCGTGCCACCCGAGCCCATTCCTCGTCCGTGAGCCTCCGGTCTTCCGGCGGGTTGCGCACCGCCACATGGAAAACGTGCAGCGGTGGTCTCCTGCCCCTGAGCGTCCGTACGGGCGCGTCCAACAGCATCGCGAGATCGGGAATGGTCATCTCGTTCGACCGGCCCGGGTCAGGCAAGCAGGGGTCCCATGCGGCCACCAGATGCGGGTCAACATGTTCGTCGCGCTTCCCCGGACCATAGAGGTAGAGGAGCAGTCCGGCGGTGTCGTCACCTTCCCTGGCCTCTTTCGGGATCACGCCCGCGGCCGCCGTTCTCGCATCACCTGCAGCGTCGCCTCGTCGACGCGCCGCACCGCCTCGTCGACCCGCGCCAGGACCGCCTTCAGCTGTGTGTCAGTGACCTCTCCCTCATCAGGGTTCAGCGCGTAGGCGACCCGGTCGAGATTGTCACCGATACGACGGAGCTGCCCCCGCGACTGAATCAACTCCTGCAGGACCTCCTTGGCATCCGCCGACACCGGCACCACCAGCTCCGTGGCGACGGCCAGCGACACCTGTCCGACCCATGAGGCCAGCGCCTGATTCTCTCGGTCGGCGGCCTCCTGCACGATGGCCAACTCGGGATCGTTGAAGGAGACCTTGATGCGGTGCGCCCGAGGACCACCCGGCTCGCGTCCGCGGCGCCGCACCGAAACGTGCGACAACGTCTCTTCCGCCGACGACTCGTCCACCGCGGCGCCCCCTTCGTTGTGCCCCCCGGTCCGTCCTCGGACCAAGATCGGTGACGGCCAACCTAGTGCAGGCCGATCACCGATCCTGGGTTACTGGGCCCAGTAACCCACAACTCGCTGGTGATGGTTACTGCCTCCTCATAAGGCAAGCCCGGACACTCATGACGTGTAGTCAAAGCCGTTACTGTCGTCTGCCACGGAGAGGTCAGTGGGTCCTGCCACTGGATGTCAGTGGTTTTGCCATGAGGCGTGTCAGTAGGGATTGACGTCGTCGGTGTCGATGGCGCGGAGGCTGTACTGGACGTCGTCGGCGAGGACGGTGTCGCCGTCGGTGGTGACGGTGAGGTATCCGGCGTCGATGAGTCCGGCGACGGTGTGGGCCCAGGGTCCCTCCTTTCCGGCGGTCACTGAGCCGTGGTGCCACGCCTGGTAGAGGACGGTGGCGTCGAGGTCGCTGAGGACGTCGCGCTGGAGGGGTCGGCGGTGTGTGCCGTCGGGGTTGCGCCAGGTCGCGGTGTGGTTGCCGGGGTGGATCGCGTTCATCTGCTCGTCGGTGAGGACGTCCATGCGTGGGGCGAGGGTGAAGTGGGCGGAGGCGACTCGGCGCAGGGCGTACGGGCCGCCAAGGCTGGGGTGAGCCCAGGCGTGTTCGAGGGCCTCGATCGCGCGGTCGGTGTCCCAGTGCAGGGACTCGGCGAGGTAGTCGGCGGTGAGTGGGCGGCCGGCGTGCGCGAGGGCGCTCAGGACGGCGACGGCGTCGGCTTCGGTGGTCGGCTCGGGGGGTTGCTGGACCTGGTGGTGGCGTGGCAGGCGGTAGACCTCTTCGGCGAAGGGGGTGAGGTCTGCGGGGTGGAGGTCCAGGTGCCGGGCGAGTTCGAGGACGACGTGCAGGGGTTGGTTGGGCAGTGCGTCGAGTCGGATGTCGTTCTCGTGGACGCCAAGAAGGTCGGCGAGTTCCCAGCTGGTCATGCCGGCGCTGTGGAGGCGGCGGCGGATTTCGGTGCCCCAGCCGCGGGGCTGCTGTTTGCGGGGTGGTGCCTGGTACCAGCGGTTCATAGGTCGCCGCCCTGGTCGTCGAGGACGGTGACGGTGAGGCGGCGAGCGGTCATCCAGTCGGTGTGGGAGGTGGGAACGGCGCCGATCTGCCCGTCCTCTCGGCAGGCACCGCGGTGGAGCCAGTGGGGTTGGATGCCGATCCGGCGGCAGGTGCGCAGGATGAGCTCGGTCAGGGTGCGTTCGGAGGCTGCAAGTGCGGGGTCTTGGTAGTTGACGAAGAGGTGGCCGCGGGTGCCGGAGCCTTCCGCTCGGCGGTGGGCCAGCTGGGCGGCGAGGATCTCGGCGGCGTACGGGGGCAGGGGTGTCTTGCTGGTGGTGTGTCGGTGGCCGGGGTACTCGTCGTCTTCGCTCTGGTCGATGGCGTGGGCCCAGTCGGCGCGTAGGTGGACTGCGTGGTCGGGGACGGTCGGCAGGTAGAGGTGGTGGCCGTCCTCGTCGATGTTGCGGCACAGCACGTGGGAGAACGTGTCGGGGGCGGCCGACAGGTGCAGGGACAGGACAGTGGCGGCGGCCGCGTCGGTGCGGACGGTGGCTCGCAGGGCCCGGCAGGTAGCGGGGGTGAGCCAGGTCGGCAGGCAGTCGGCCGGGGCCGGGCCGAGGCTGGCGGGCTGCCAGCGCAGAAGGACGCCGCGGCTGAGGAGGGATGCCTGGATGGCGCGCAGGCGGATCAGGGCGAGGTGAGGGCTGGTGGCGGGGCCCAGTCGTTCGTCGCGCAGGTAGGCGTTGAGGGCGCGGTCGAAGTCGCCCGCTCGGGGGGCGGTGAGGGTGTGGGGGTGACGGCGGACGAACTGGTCGGTGCGCTGGGCTTCGGAGCGGTAGACGTGGTTGAGCTGGTCGAAGGTGTCGGCTGCGAGGCGTCGGCGGCAGGTGGCGAGGAAGAGCGGGAAGTCGGCGTCGGGCAGGGTGGGCCAGTCGTCGTCCGGGGCGAGGTTCTCGTCGGGGTTGGGCGGCAGGCTGGTGGCCGGGTCGGGCAGGGGCAGCAGGCGGTAGAAGTCCTCGAGGTAGATCGCGCGCAGGGGTCGGTGGGGTCCGTTCGAGGGCAGCTTGCCGCGGCGGCCGTGGAGGCGGGAGTGGCCCAAGCTTTCGAGGGCGTTGCCCATCTTGGTCGCGTCGCGCGGTGAGGACCAGATCAGCCACAGGGTGGCATCGACGGTGTCAGCGAGCTCGGCAAGGCGGACGGCTTCCTTCTCGGAGAGGCGGTGGCCGCGCTCGACGACGATGTGCTCGGTGCGGGCGACGGTCAGCCATGCGGCGGTGGCCGCCCATGCGCTGTCGATGGTCATGCGGTTGGTGCGGGCCGCGACCGGGTTCTTGCCTGCGGCGGTCAGGACGTCCCACACCAGGTCGGACGCGGATCGTACGGGGTTGGGGCGTACGACGATGCACTGGGCGGATTCCAGGGCGGCCAGGCGCCGGGTCAAGGTCGCCTCGTCGAGGGCGTCGGTGACCAGGTAGACGGTGCGTGACGGACGGGCCGGCAGGGCGAGCGGGTCCGTGCCGGGAAGGGGGTCAGTCACGCAGGCCGCCGCCGAGGAGGGCGTAGGCGTTGTGCACGGTGGGTTCGTCCACGGTCGCGAGGTCCTGGTTCGCGCACAGGGAGGCCGCGGTGTGGGTGAAGACGGCCCAGTCGCGCATGGTGCCGTGTCCGTAGGAGCTGTCCACGTCCAGGAGCAGGTCGTCGGGGGCGTCCTGGTAGATGGGGTGGTAGCGGCGCATCAGGGACGGCACCTTGGCGGGGTTGAGTGGCTGGAAGGGCAGGCGGCGGAAGACCCGGGAGCGGAGCATCGGCTCCTTGGAGAGGACTTCCCAGCAGCCGTCGCCGCCGACGTACAGGAGGGCGAAGCGGGTGCGGGGGTGGTCGTGGAGGTGGCGCAGTAGCTCGATGCAGTCGCCGGTCAGGCGCTGGGCCTCGTCCACCACGATCAGGCGCATCGGGGCGGCGAGCAGGCCGATCAGCTTGGTGGTGAGGTCGAAGCGGTTGCGGGAGGAGGGGGTGTCGGTGCCGGTGAGTTCGCGCAGTAGCTGGTCGGCGATCATGCGCATGGTCGGGCGGGAGGGGAAGGTCAGCACGCACACCTGCGGCCGTTGGGTGGGCGGCAGTGCGTCGAGGGCTTCGAGGGCGGCTTCGACGGCGAAGGTCTTGCCGGTGCCGGCCGGGCCATGGACGACGCCGGTGGCCGCGTGCGCGACGATGTCACGGACGATGCGGGCGGTCATCTGGAAGTGTCCGGTGGGCAGGGCGGCGGCCCCGTCCAGGTCGACGAAGTGGTGCGGCATCAGCTCTCCAGGTCGGCGGGGGCGGTGGGATCGATCAGTCCGAGCAGACTGGTGCTGGCCCGGGCGGCAAGGGCTGCGTCACGCTCGCGCTGGGTGCGCAGTGCGCCGCTGACGGCCGGAACGAGCCGGGACTCCGTCGGCGCGGTGCCGTCGCCGGTCATGGGGGCCAGGGTGCGGCGGGCCTGCCGGGAGGCGCGGCGCCGCTCCCTCCCGAGCCGGTCGGCCTCGGCGCGGGCGTGCGCGCGGAACGCCTCGGTCTGCGCCGGGGTGAGCTGACCGGTCGGGTAGGCGGTGCACACGTGCGTCCCGCCGTCGTAGACCTCGATGGTGCGGTCGTCGTGCGGCATGTACCGGATCTGGACCCGCTGTCCGCCCCGCCCGTACAGCTCGGGGGCGACGTAGGACAGGCCGTGGAAGTTGATGCCGTCCTTCTGCACGATCCGCTCGGCGCCGGCGAGCATGAGGTGGCGAAGCTGGTCGGTGGGGATGCGCCGCAGCGGCGCTGGGTCTTCTTCCCATGCCTGGAGCGGGGTGCGACCCGCCAGCATGCGGTGGCGGTGTTCGGTGTTGTACCAACGGGTCCAGTCGGCGAACCGCTCGACGAACCGTTCCAGGCGCAGCGGGCCTGTGCCGTCGGCGGCGGTCTCTGCGGCGCGCTGAGCTGCGGCGGAGTCCTTGATGGGCCCGTACAGCCTGCCACCGGCGTCGCGCGGTCCACCGGTGAAGCCGGGGAGCTGGGAGATCAGCATCTGCTCGATGGTCAGGTTCAGCCTCTCGACCTTGCCCTTGCGGTGCGGGGTGAACGCGGGCAGGCGGTGCATGATCACGGTCAGGCCGCCGAGGACCTCCTTGACCGCGCCGGCGGCGAACTCCAGACCGCGGTCGATACGCACGAGCTCGGGCACGGCGCCGAAGGGCGAGACCTCGGGCTCGTGGGTGAGCGCCATGCGCATTGCGGTGAGCACCGTGCCTGACGTCGGGGTGACGGCGATGGCCCAGCCCAGCAGGGCCCGGGTGCCGTCGTCGACGACCGTGGTCAGCCATGGCGCGAGCGCCTTCCCCTTCGGGGGCAGGACCAGGATCGGGAGCTGCTTGTGGTCCATCTCCCAGCAGCGGCCACGCAGCGCGTCGGGGCGGCGCAGGTAGACCGTGCCCGCCCGGCGCCCGGCCTCGCCGGACTTCCATGCCGCCCGCTCCGCCGGGGTCAGGTCGGTGGTGAACGCCCGGTACAGCGTGCGTTCCGGGACCGGCTTCGCGCTCGCCCACCCTTCGGCGAGGAAGTCAGGCACCGGCGCCCCGGCCGTCGTGCCGTCCCCGTCGGTTACCGCGCGTCGTGCGCGGACCACCGCGGCGACGTTGCCCCGGTAGAAGGCGAGTGCGTCCCGGTCGGTCTCGCTCAGCTCGTAGCGCGGACGGGCCGCGGGCGTGGCCGGCTTCGGCGGCGCCAGCCAGCGCCACACCGTCCGCTCCGACACCCCGAGGCTGTCTGCGACCGTACGCACGTGCGCGGCGGTCAACGCCTCGTCCTCGCGCAGCCGGGACAGCCGTTCGACGGCCGCCCGGCGCTTCTCCGCCGATACCCTCCCCATGCCCCGAAGTGTCAGCGGTGGCAGAACCGCCGTGCCCGAACAGGCGCCCGCATCCACGCGTCCGGGTGGACTGCGCCCGAACCGGTAGCGCACGAACGCCCAGCATGATCCGGATGCGGCCGGACAGGCCGAGAGCTCCTCATCAAAGGGTGACCGAAGGTTGTTGAGGGGTCGGGGTTTTTGAGGGAGTTGTTGAAGGCTCCAGGGCTCTCTTCGAGGGGGGTCCGGCTATTCCTCAGAAAACGATGGTTAGTTGACGGCACACTGGCCCCCGTGACGACCCTGACCGACGTGTTCGACGCGGACGACGACCTGCTGGTCGGCTTCCCCGCGCGGCCGAGTGAGATCCGCATCGGCTACGCCCGTGTCTCCACCGGCGGGCAGAAGCTCGACCGGCAGATCGACGCGCTCACCCTCGCCGGGTGCCGGCGCATCTTCCCCGAGAAGAAGTCCGGGAAGAACGACGCCCGCCCCGAGCTCAAGGCGTGCCACGCCTTCCTTCAGGCCGGGGACACCCTCGTCGTCCCCTCCCTGGACCGGTACGGGCGCAGCCTCCAGGACCTGGTGAACATGGTCGCCGAGCTGCGCACACGCGGGATCGGGTTCACTTCCCTGCACGAGAAGCTTGACACCCTCACCCCCGGCGGCCGGCTCATCTTCCACGTCTTCGCAGCCCTCGCGGAGTTCATCCGGGAGCTGATCGTGCAGGGCACCCACGAGGGACTGGCCGCAGCCCGGGCCCGCGGCCGCGTCGGCGGCCGGCCTTCGGTCGTCAACGACAAGCTGCTGCGCGCCGCCCGCGACATGCTGCCCAACCCCGACAACAGCATCGAGACCATCGCCGCCCTCCTCGGCGTCTCCGTCGGCACCCTCTACAACCACATCCCCGACCTCAAGGAACTGCGGACCTCCCGTGTCCCCACCCAGCTCACCGGTGGCAGCTGATGACGATCACGCCGCCCACCCTGCACGCCCCGTACTTGAGGCTTCTGCCTCCTCCGGCGCCGCCCCCCTGCGACTCCAGGAGAAAGCACGGGCGATCCTGTTGGACGGTGCCTCCACTCCACTTCCGCGGGGTGAAGGCCCATCCGCCGGCAGCCTCCTCGGTGCGGTCGGCAATCTTCGCGACCGCCCCCGGGAACTGGGCACCTGCCAGTCATTTGTGGCGAGGTTGTGTCCAAAAAGAACCCATGAGGTGATCGCGTTGTTGACGCATGCATATGTTCATGGACATGATCCGTCGGCGCCGAGTGACACGCTTCGCTGTCACTCGAGTCCACACAGTCAACGGAGGAGACATCTTGAGAGCCAAGACGGTCATAGCGTCGGCAACGCTCCTGTTCGCCGCCTTGTCGATGACGCCCAGCGTGGCGAATGCCGCCCTGAGCGAGTGCAACTCGAACAACATGTGTCTGTGGGGCAACAACGACTTCGCGTGGTTGATCGGCGAGCGTGCGCACGGCAGCACCACGTTCACGAACCTGACCGGCGACAGGAACGACGAGATGGACTCGTGGGCCAACCGCTCCGCGACCTACGACGGATGCATGGCCGGCGACTCCAACGGCGGCGGGGACAAGCAGGGTATGGCCCGGGCCAGCAACGACAACAACGTCTCGCCCCTGAACAGCGACGAGGTGTCGTCCTTCCGGACCAGGAACGGCTGCTGAGTTGACCGACGCCGTGGATGCCGCGCTCATCCGGACCAGGGGGGTCTGTAAGGCCTACCGCTCCGAAGTAGAGACCGTGTGGGCCGCGCGAGATGTGGACTTCAATGCACGACCTGGCGAGTTCGTGTGCATCTACGGCGCCAGCGGTTCGGGCAAGTCGACCCTGCTCAATCTGCTGGCAGGCCTGGATCTCGCCGACACCGGCGAGATCCAGGTGGGCGGTGTCGAGGTGAGTACCGCCAGCGAGAAGGAACGGGCGAAGCTGAGGCTTCGCACCGTGGGCGTCGTGTTCCAGGACCATCATCTGATCCAGGAGTTCACTGCGGCGGAGAACGTCGCCCTGCCCCTGGAAGCCCTCGGCCTGACTACCGCTCAAGCCCGCGCAGAGGCACTGCAGCAGCTGTCGCGGGTGGGGCTTGCCGGCTTGGAGGACCGCATGCCCGGGCAGTTGTCGGGCGGGCAGCGTCAGCGCGTGGGAATGGCGCGTGCTCTGACGGGACAGCGAGCGGTGCTGCTGGCGGATGAGCCGACCGGAGCGTTGGACTCGGTGGCCACGGGCGAGCTGTTCGACCTGATCCGGAAACTGTGCGACGAGGGCGTACTGGCCGTGGTCTGCTCACACGATCCCCGTTGCCGGGAGTACGCCGATACCGTGTACGAGGTCGTTGACGGCCGGCTGGAGAGTCGCTCGTGACGGCGCGAACAGAGCCGGCTCCGGCAGGACAGACGGGCTTGGCCTTCCGGCTCGCCCGGCGGCTGTCCCGTTCGCGGGCACTGATCCGTTCGACCGCGATGGTGTTCATCGCCGCACTCTTCGTCATGTCGATGTTCATCGTGCTCAAGACGCTGTCGCTGTCGGGTGCGCAAGTCGCGGACCGGGACCTGGGCCGCTTCGATGCCTCGGTGGGATACGGAAGTATTCAGCTTCCTCCCGGGGACGAGGCCTTCATCCCCGAGCTGAGAAGCCGCGTGCAGGGCGCCGGCATCACGGACGCGATGATCATGCTCAGCGCTTCCGACGTTCAGCTCGACACCACCCCCGTACGCAATGTGACGATGCTGGAAGCCGACTGGGCGGCCAACCCCTACCCGCGCCGCTACGAGCTCCGGGACGGGCGCTGGCCGAGCCGTCCGGGCGAAGTGGTCGTCACTGAGACGCAGGATACGCAGACCGCGCCGGGTGAGACGCTGACCGTGCTGGGGAACGTGCGTCTCACGGTGGTCGGCACGGCCGACGACCGCAATGCCAGCACCACGAACCTGCTGGCCGGGCCAGGCACGTGGGCGACGCTGACCGCAGAGCTGGCTGAGGGGTATCCGGCACTGGGAGCCCAGCCCGTCCTGCTCTGGTCGGGATCCGAACCGCAGCCTGCGATCTCGGCGTTCACCTCCGCGATCGGCATCTGGGAGAAGGAACAGAGGAAGCAGGCGGATGGTGCCGCAGCGGTCGCCGACACGCTGAACCTGCGCAGCGATGACCGGGCAGAGGGGTTCTGGATAGAGAAGACCCCGGCCGGCTACCTGATTCCGGCACTGGTGGTACCGCTGGGAGCCGTGCTGCTCGTGTTCGGGCTGAACGACCGGCGCTTCCGCCGGGTATTGCACTCCCTGACCTCCCTGGGCGTACCCCGCTCGACGGCAGCGACGGGGCTCACGCTGGCTGCCCTGTTCTGGGCGCTGGTCGCAGCAGCAGCGGGCGCCGCGGCAGGTCTGGCCGTGGGAGCAGGCGCTCGTCTCCTCATCTCCCACCTGCGCCAGCGCCCGGCCGGCCCGATGGACGGGCTCTTCGACCCCGTCCTGCGCCTCCTCACCGTCATCACCCTCACCTCCCTGGTTGCAGGACTTGCACTGGCGCGCACCCGCCGCGAAAACGCAGCTCCGCCCCGCCCTGCAGACACGAAGCAGAGCACCCCCGGAGCGCCGGCCAGCAAGAGCGCTCGCCGGGTCAGGGACGGTCGACAACTGCTGGCGGTCGCCGCCTGGTGTGCCACAGCGGTCTACGCCACCCGAGTCGACACCCCCGCCATGGCCATGACCCTCGCCGGCATCGTCACCATCGCCGTGCTGCTGATCATTCCCGAAGCGTTCGCCCTGACGCTCAAACTGATCCCGGAGCGAGGTCCCCGCACCCGGCTCACCCGCCGACAGCTCGCCGCCGACTCGCGCCGAGCCTGCGCAGCCCTGGCCGTGCTCACCGTGCTCTTCGGAGCATCCCTGGGATTCATCGCCCTGCTGGACACCCTGCTGCGCACGGCCGACACCCAGAACCACCCCGACGTCCTACCCGGACAGATCATGCTGACCGACAGCAGCAGCGACCGCTTCGCACCGACCGAAGCAGTGCTCCAGGCCGCAAAAACCACCGGTGTCCTCGACGGACATCCCCGCTTCGAGCTCAGCCCCGTCTACACCATGAACACCGACGATCTCATTCGCTCAGCCAACCGACCAGGCAGCGACCGCCTGATGCTCACGGTGGGATCCCCCTCCGACGCCGAGCGACTGATCGGGCATCCCCTCGGGCGCGACCAGACCACCACTCTGAACGACGGTGGCCTACTCATCTGGGCCGACGTACCAAACGCCCCTGAGAGCGGTGTCGAACGTACGCGTCTCATCGTGCACGAGAACGACAAGGTCCTCGGACGTACCCCCGAACTTCCCACCCTCGCAGTTCAAGCCCCGCCCACCCACTGGCGGGCCGGCAGCGACGGCATCATGCTTCGCTCCACCGCCCGCAATCTGCGGCTGCCACTGCCCGAGCACGGTCCTGTCGTGATCACCGGTGTTGAGGACGCCCAGGCCGAATCCGTCCAGAAAGCCGTCATCGCATCGGGGAACGACGCACGTGCGGTACGCATTCATGTGCCCCCCGCACCGGCCATTGCCCCGGCGGCACTGGTGGCCACCGCCGTCGCACTGGTGCTCCTTGTGCTGGCCACCGTGCTGGCATCCGTCCGCGGCCAGATCCGCGCCCTTCGCAGCTATCTGGCCGGCCTCACCGCGCTAGGACTGCCTCCCGCCTGGACGCGACAGATCCTGCTATACCAGCAGGGAGCTCTCATCACGGTCAGTACCGTGCTCGGCCTGATCATCGCCATGCTACCCACAGTGGTCATCGCCACCCAGATCTCCGGCTTCGTCCTGAGTATTCCCTGGGGACAACTCGGCAGCCTGCTCGCAGCGACCTACCTCGCCGCCGTCCTTGCCGCAGCACGTTCCGTCCTGCTCCTCCGCACCCGAGGAGGAAAAGTGTGACCGGAGCGGGGGTGCCTCTATGTCCCTCGCCCGAGCCCGTGATTCGCAGAGGTTGCCGTCGCGGAGCATGGCGAAAAGCACTCTGATGCGGTGGCGGGCGAGAACGTCAGTAGTTCTTCCATGAGGTGTGTCAGTGGGTGCTGACGTCGTGGGCGTCGGTGAGGCGGAGGCTGTACCGGACGTCGTCGGCCGGGACGTCAGTCCCGTCGCCGGCGCGGACCAGGAGTGCGGCATCGAGCAAGCCCGCGACGGTGGCGGCGGCCGCGTCGGCGGTCGGCCTTCGGTCGTCAACGACAAGCTGCTGCGTGCCGCCCGCGACATGCTGCCCAACCCCGAGAACAGCATCGCGGCCCTGCTCGGCGTGTCGGTCGGCACCCTCTACAACCACATCCCCGACCTCAAGGAACTGCGGACCTTCCGCGTCCCTGCCCAACTCGAAGGCAGCACCTCGTGACCGACCTGACCCTCTTCACCGGCACGCCCACCGCTTCGGAGGAGCCGCCATCGTCGCCGACGGCGCCCGTCGTGCACGGCGCGGTCATCATCAGCGCCATCGAGACCGCATGGCGGGAAATCCGCCGCCGCTTCACCGACATCTCCGTCACCGTGCCGCCCACGGTCGGCGCCCAGGACCCCACCAAGTGTGCGGCGCTGCGGACCGGGCGGCGCTTCGTACGGGACGGGCACCTGACCATGGAGCTTCAAATCTCCTCCGGCACGCTCGGGCTCGGCGGCCGACCGATGATGGAGGGCCTGCTGCACCACGCCGCGCACGGCCTCGCGCTCACCCGCGGCGTCGGCGACACCAGCAGCGCCGGCCGCTGGCACAACAGGCAGTACGGGCGCCTCGCCCGGGAGGTCGGGCTCACCCCGCCCGCGCGGGCCGCCAAGGTCGTCGGCCTGGCCCACTGCCCGCTGTCCGACACCGCTGCCGCTACCTGGGCAGAGGTGATCAGCGCGCTGAACGCCGCAGCCGCTGTCCAGCTCGAAGCTGCCGTCGAGTCCGCCGTCCCGCCGCGTACCGGCAGGGCTGGCTATCGCTTCCCCATCATCTGCGCGTGCGCGCCCGTCCCCCGCCGCCAGCACGTCACCCCGTTCTTCTTCTGGCGGGGGCCGCTGCTGTGCGGGCTGTGCCTGGCCAAGTTCCGCCCCGCCGACGACGTCGAGGTTCCCGCCCAGGCGGTGCGGGGACCAGGCGTCCGTCGATCCGGTCGGCGACGGGGCGGGTCGATGACCGCGCTGTGGCAAACCGTGCTGTCCGCGCTCCAGGACCCCGACGCTCCCGGTCGCGAGGAAACCATCGCCCACGGCGCCGCCGCGCTCGCCCCCAAGCGGACACCGCAGGCAGCCGTCGATGACGTACTGGAAGTCGGCTTGTACGAGTTCGGCGTCATCATCGAGCCGCGGACCGCTCAGGCCGCACTGGCCGCCCACCGAGTGACCGAGACCGAGCAGGAGCGTTGAACCGGTGACGACCACCAGCACCCTTCGGAACGCACCCAACGCTGCTGTCGGGCCAGGGCCGGACTGTCATGGTTGGGCCTCCGGTCAGGCAGCCGCCGCACCCACCGACGCCACCCGGCTCGTCGAGCGCATCGTGGCAGCCGTGCGCACCGGCGATGACCCGGCGATCCGGGACCTGCTCCACCAACTGGCCGACGTCGCCGACACCGAAACCCTGCTGCTATTGCACCGCCGACTCAACGAGGACCTGCACCACTACTGACTTCGGCTCGTCAGGGTGAATCTTCGCGAAGTCCATGTGGGGCCTGGAGCGGTGGCGGTATCCCATGCTGTGTGAGGTATGCGGACGGGGGCGGGCTGACCGCTGCGGCGCACCAGCGCCGGGAAACGGTGCGGATGCAGGCGGCCGACCTGTTCGAGCAGGCAGTCAAGACTCCGCAGGTCGCACGGCGCCTGCTGGTGGGGCCTTGACCCCGAATCCTGAACACGGGTTATGCGGCTGGTGCAAGCGTAGTTGGTGTGAGGTGGAAGGCGTTCTCGAAGGCGATCGGTGATCG
>NZ_JBHJRX010000076.1:0-30899 GCF_042268605.1 Streptomyces sp. NPDC056296
GCCTGGCTCCATCACTACAATCACCACCGCCCCCACACCGCAACCGGCGGCAAACCACCCGTCACCAGGTTGACCAACGTCCCTGGGCAGTACACTTAGGTCAGCGCTTCGTGTGCGCGGCGGGCGAGTTCGGCGGCTCCGGGCACTCTGCGGCGCTGGTAGATGGTGAGTGTGGAGCGGAGCGAGGTGATCGCTTTGCGGGTGCGGTCGGAGGTCATGCCTTCCATGAGGGTCAGGGCCTGGGACCAGGCTGCTACGGCCTCGTCGGCGCGGGCCTGGGCGGCGAGGCTGTCGCCGAGGTCGGCGTAGGTGAGGGCGTGGACGCGCTTGTACTTCTCGGGGTCCCACCGGACCAGGGCGTCGCGGTGCTGCTGTTCGGTGCCGATGTGGTCGGCGAGGTCGGTGAGCGTGCGGGCGGTGTGACTGGCAACGGTGCCGGCGGCGGGGCCGCTGACGCGGGAGTAGCTGGGCTGGGGGCCGTTGTCGCGCAGTAGGGCGTCTTCGGCGGCGAGCAGGGCGGCGGCCGCTGCGGGTTTCTCGCCTGTGGCGGCGTAGGCGCGGGCGTGGGTGATGTGGAGGAGAGCTTCGGTCTGGCCGTCGACGTGACGGAGGCCGCGGGTGAGGGCTCCTTCGACGAGGTCGACGCAGTGGTGGGGCTGCTTGAGGCTGAGGGCCTGGTGGGCGAGGGCGCGCATCATCCAGGCGGCGTGTCCGTGGGGATCGGCTTCGCAGGCAAGTTGGTAGCCGACCTGGTAGTAGCGCTGGGCGGCGCCTTCCTGGCCGAGGTCGTGGTGCTTCCAGCCTGCCAGGTAGACGAGTTCGGCCACGGCGCCGAAGGCCGCCTGTCGTAAGACTTCGTTCGGGTAGCGGCCTCGGAGCATGGGGGCGGCGGTGTCGGCGAGGTAGGCGGTGACCGTGGTCAGGCCGTGGCCACCGCCGAGCCGTTCGTCGGCCGCACTGAAGGCTGCGGTGATTTGGCGTACGACGTCCACGTCCTCGGCACCGACCACGGATGTGCCGGTGCGGGCGCGGAGCATGCGTGCGGTGGCCTCGTGGTCGTGGGCGAGCGGCATGGCGACGCCAGATGTGGTGAAGGCCGCCACCGCGAGGAAGCGACGGCGCTCGACGTCGGCGCGGCCCAGGCCGGTGGCTGCCAGGACGGGATCCCGCTCGACCGCCTCCTCGGCTTCTGGTACGCGCAGGCCGATCTCGGTCTGGGTAATAACGCGGCCTGCCCTGCGTGACAGGGCTTCGGCGAGGTACTGCCCGGTCCGTCCGGTGGGCTGGCGCGTGCCGTTCGCCCAGTGGGAGACGGCCGACTTGTTGGTCTGGAGAGACTCGCCGTTCTCTGCGGCGATGCGTCGGACGTCCTTCGCCAGAGCCTCGTAGGTGCAGCCAATCGCGTCGATGGTGTCACGCAGGCGGGAGTTGGGGTCTCTTCGCGCTGCCACGATCGCCTCCCGTCCGGAGCTGTAAACCGCGTATACCGCTTCAACTGCCTCTCACGGTACCCACTGTGCGTGACGGAGGGTTCACTAAACATCAGCCGCCCGGCCCCGGTCCGACACCGGAACCAGGCTCCCCCCTTCGTCTGGGCGGCCCCCGAAGTTCCTTACGCCTACACCGGGTTCGGGCATTCCTGTGCCCGAACCCGGCCGATCAGAGACGGAGACACGGTGACCACCATCGACACTGCGGCCATCACGGTCGTATTGCCTGAGGCGTTCGACGAGCGCTGGAGCCGCCTGCCCGGCATCCAGGTCGACGGCCGGCGCATCACCATCGACCCGGCCGAGTACTTCTTCCGCTTCGAGTCCAGCTCCTGGCTCGTCGCCGACTGGGAGCTGGTCAAGTCCCAGCTCCTGGACGTGGAGGAGACCACCGAGAGCACGGTCGAGCAGCTCGCGCTGGACTTCATCAAGGCCCACGCCGAGTCCACCTCGGACGCCGCCCGCGTGCTGTCCACCGCCTACGCGGCGTACGCGTACCTGTTCCGCGACGAGCACCTCGTCGGCCTCGGCCTGCCGCAGATCACCGCCCAGCACCTGCGGATGCTGCGCGAGGCGGCCACGCTGATGGCGCTGAACAAGGTGGAGCTGGACGGGCACATCTCCAACGTCGGCCCGTGCTGGTTCTTCCCGGCCGCAACCTCCGTCGTCTTCGACCTGAGCGACGAGATGGGCGGGATGCTCGACGAGGTCTACCACGGCGGCTGGTTCAACGAGCACCGCCGCATCGAGTCCATCAAGGCCCATGCCGCCCTCGGTGGCCGACTCGTGCACGGCTGCCAGTCCGTGCCGGACCAGACCGGTGGCGTCGTGGCGCCCTACGGTGCCTCGATGGCCGCCTTCCGTGACGACCTCGCGGCCTTCAAGGCTGGCTGGATCGAGCAGGTCTACGCCCACCGCGTGAGCCCAGCCGCGTAACACCGCACACCAGGCTCCGGGGCGGGCCGGCACCTCTCGCCCGCCCTGGACGCCCTCAACCTCTCTGGAGCCCCCACGTGACCACGAACCCCAGCGCCGAACTCCTCGACAACCTGCTCACCATGGCCAGCCGTACCACCGCCGTGCGCGAGGAGGTACGCGTGTGGTCAATGTCCGGTGTCGAGCGCCTGACCTTCCCCGACGCCACCACCGCGATCTTCAAGTACGCGAAGCGGCCGTTCGACAGCGAGGATCAAACTCTCCGTCTGGCGCGCACGCTCGGCGTTCCCGTCCCGCAGGTCCACGCCTCCGCGGCCCTGGACGGCTGGCTCGGCATGCTCATGGAGGACCTCGACCCCGCCGTCCGCGACGCCGACGACCTCGACGGTACCGCCGCGGCCGTAGTGCTGCACGGCACCCGTACGGCCCCCGCCCTGCCCGTGCTCGACCAGGCCCGGCTCCGCACGCTGCCGGACAGGGCCCTGGAGCACCTCGCCCGACTCCGCAAGGCCGACCGGTGGCAGGAGGCGGACGACGTCGAGGACGTGCTCGATCGAATCGCCCAGGCCGCCGAGACCCGCTCGGCCGGTGCCACGGTGGCTCCGTTCGGCTGGGTGCACTCCGAGTTCCACCCCACCAGCCTCCACATCAGCAGGCACGGCTGGCGGCTGTTGGACTTCGCCCGCGCCTTCACCGGCCCCGGCCTGCTCGACCTCGCCAGCTGGCACGGCACCCTCGACGCCCCCGACCCCGTACGCCTGCGGGTCTTCCTGGAGCAATACGTCACCGCCGGCGGCACCCCCGACGCCCTCGACCGGCGTGGCGGGCTCACCGCCGAGAACTGGGCGCTGGGCTGGCACCGCATGTGGGCCGTCGAGTGGTTCATGGAGCAGTCCATCCGCTGGATCAACGATCCCGCCACCGACCCCGCCTACATCAAGGCCGTACGCCGTCACCTCACCGACGTCCTCCACCTCCTGGAGGTCTGACGTGCTCGCCCAGGCGTCCCCCTGGTACGTCCACGCTCTTCAGCGCACCACGGCCAGCCCCGCCGAACCACTGTCCGTACCGGCGCGGATGGAATGGACCACGCGGCCCGGCAGCGGGCCCGGCGCCGAAATCCTCGGCCCGGATCTGCGGCGCAAGCAGCTGCTGGAACTCGGCTGCGGCCCCGGCCACAACGCCGCCCACCTCGCCACCCGCTACGGCGCCCAGGTCACCGGCGTCGACCTCGTCGGCCTGCAGGTCCGTCGAGCCCGCTCGCACTACGGCCGACTGAACAACCTCACCTTCGTGGCGGGTCACGCCCTGCACTACCTGCAAGCCTCCGACGAGCAGTTCGACGCGGTCTACTCCGTCTTCGGAGCCATCGGCCTCGTCGCCCCCGAACTCCTGCTCCCGGCCATCGGCCAGCGCCTCAAGCCCGGCCGCACTCTCGCCTTCTCCGTTCCCCACCCCCAACGCGGCGGCCTCCGCCCGGCCACCGACGACCGGCCCCGCCGCGACTACGTCACCCTCCCCGACCGCACCCAACTGTCCTTCGCCCGCTGGGACTTCGACACCGACCGCTGGGAGAGACACCTCGATCGCGCGGGCCTCTGGCTCAGCTCGGCCCAGGAATTCCACGACGCCCGGCACGGTCGCTGGCCCACCACCCTGCTGATCACCGCGCGCAAGCTCTGACCCCCAACCAGTTCCCCTGGGAGAATCCGATGCGCCCGCCCTACCTGCTCCTCGACATCGACGGCGTCCTCATTCCCTTCCCCGACGCGGACGGCTCGACCCCAGCCACCCACGCCCGCCACGACGTCGTGCCCGCCGGCCGCAGCGCCGACGACCCGGTCACCATCTGGCTCAACCCCGCCCACGGCCCCATGCTCATGGAAGTGGTCCGTACCGGCATGGTCACGCCAGTCTGGTGCACCAGCTGGCGCCAGGACGCCGCCGCTCTGATCGGACCGCTCCTCGGTCTCCCACCCCTGCCGCACGTCGATCTCCCGCGCCCCAAGATCACAACAAGCCACCCCAATGGCTATCTGTGGAAGCGCGACTACGTCGACGCGTGGCTGGCTGACGCCCCCGCCATGTGGATCGACGACGACTTCACTGACCTCGACCACACCTGGGCCGCGGAGCGCACCGCCCGTGGCGCGGCGACCCTGCTGGTACAGCCTGATCCCCGTGCCGGGCTGCAGGCTGAACACCTGGCCGAAGCCCGAGCGTGGTCCGGGCGGCTGCTCGCCGTGCGGCCTGGTGCACCCGCTGCTCCGAGCGGAACCGAAGCAGCCTGAGGCGAAGCCGTGGCAGAACAGTCGATGCCCTCGCCGCGTCGTATGGCGAGGGCATCCGACCGGGTTCAGCGGTGCCGACCACGTTCTTCGGGCGTCATGTTCACTGGTGTGGCCGGAGGATGTGGAGCGGCGGACGTGGACGTCGTGCCGCTGATGGTGCTTTGCCTACGTGCTGCCTGAGCGCGCCTGTTCGGTTGAGCGGTGATGCGCCAATTGAGGACCTCGGCGGGATGCTCGGCACTGTCGAGTTCCCGCCGGGCGCCGACCTCGGCCAAGAGGCGCCGGGGGTTGTGGCCGGCGGTCTCGGCGCGGGCGAGGGTCGTTGTCAGGGCCGGCCAGGCGGGATCGGCGAGGACGCGGTCGGCGTGGTCGGGGAGGGCAGCGTGCAGGTCCTGCTCGAAGCGGCTGGCGGTTGTGGCGCGCGGTGCGCGACGGGCGAGATCCGCCAGGACTGGCTGGGCGGCCTGCTGGTAACCGGCCTGCAGGTGGCGGAAGGCTTCCTCGGCCGCTGCGGCCTGCTGCTCGTGACCGCGCTGCTCATGCCACTTGGCGGCGGCGCGCGCCACGTGGAGCGCGGCGAAGATCAGGGCGATGGCGAGTCCGCCCGGATCGTGCGTGGTGTAGGCGAGTTCCTTGGCGGCTTCCCGGAGGGCGGTGGCTGCCTGGTGGTCGGCCCGGACCACCGAGCGGCGGGCGCGGTTGAACGCCGCTGCTACTGCTTGCAGTTCGGCCCGGTGCCCGCCGTTGGTGGTGAGGGCCAGGTTGTGGAGGGCATCGCCGAAGGCGTCCAGATGACCCTGGGCCACGGCGTCGTCGCCCGAGTCGAGGACGGCCTGGGTGTCGCGGATGGCCGTCTCGGCGCGGTGCCACGGTTCGGCCGGGTCCGCCACCCGCTGGGGGCGGTCGGCCTGCGGGCCCAGGCATCCAGGAACCGATTGCGCATGTACGCCTTGGCCTGCCTGCCCTTGTCGAACCGGTAGTTGGCCGGGCTGATGTTGAAGTCCCGCAGCAGGTTGCTCAGGTGGTACGCGTTCAGCCCTTTGGTGCCGTACTCCGCCCACGGGGCCTCAGCGTCCTGGAGCAGCGAGGCGACCAGATCCTGAGTGGCCAGGGCCTCGGGGTTGTCCGCCTGCGCGAAGATGCGGTGGATGTCGCGCAGGAGCCGCGTCTTCAGGCTGCTCTGCTCGTCCTGGGCCGCCTCGTTGCGGGTCATGGCCAGGCAGGCGGCACGGGCCTGGGCGGGCCACTGGCCGCCGGCCAGGTCGGCGATGATGACCAGCGGCTCCCAGGTGTCCGCCGCCCGGTCCTCCACCGGCATCTGCGGCACCGTGCGGGTTGCCTCCCCGCGCAGCGGACCCAGCCAGGCGGCCAGCCGGTCACGCAGCGCGTTGAGTTCGGGCACCGAATACCGGGAGCGGAAAGGGGTGACCCTTTCGCCCGGCTTGCGCTTCTGCATCCGCAGCACGACCGCTCGGTCCATGACCGTGTCCGGCAGGTCGCCGATCCCCGCGATGGCGGCCATGGCGAAGGTGGGGAACGGGGTCGGTTTGTGATCCGGACCAGAGATTCGCCAGGCGGGCCGGTTGCGCTGGTGGCCGGCATTCAGCAGGCCGCGCAGGATCTCACTGTCGCCGCTCGCCTTGGGGCCGAAGATGGTGTCCGCCTCGTCCACCAGCAGGGTGGGCGGGTTCTTGCCGATGATCCGGAAGATGACCGCCGGAGAGGTGTTCACCGTCATCATCGGCTGGTGCACGGTCTCGTGGAGGACGTCCAGAACCCGGGACTTGCCGCACCCTTTCGTCGGGCTGACCACCGCCAGACGCGGCGCGTGTTGTAGAGCCGTCTGAATGTGCGTGGCCGCCACCCACAGGGTGACCGCGGTCAACGCCTCCTCGTGGGGCAGCACCACGTACCGGCCGATCGCCGCTCGTAGCTCGTCCAGCAGCACGGCTCCCTCGACGGCCACCTGGCCGCCTGCATCAGCACGGTCACCGGTTCCCGACCCGTCGTCGGGGACCGTGGTCCCCGAAGCGCTCTGGGGACCGTCCCTACGGCGACCCCCATTCGTGGTATGCGCGACCGGAACTCGGGGACCGGATCCGGGGATCGGCTGACCGGAAGTCTCCGCCCGGTCCCCGACTTCCGGTCCGTCCGTACCAGCACAGTCTGAGCTGCCAGGTCCGGTCGGCAGGACGCTGACCTGCGGATCTTCTTTCGGGGCAGAGGCGATCGTCGAGCGTGCGGTCCCTGTCTGTTCCGGGGACCGGTCCCCGGCGTCCATTGCTTTGGTGCCGTGCGTGGGCCCCAGGCCCGATAGGGGATCACCGTTGCTCGCTGAGCCAGGCAGCGGATCAACTGCGGTGGCCCGCTCCCCGGGGCCGGATCCGTGGGGACCGACTGGTTCAGGAATACGGTCCCCGCCCTGGGGACGTGCGGGGTCTCCGTGGGGATTTGATCCGAGCGACAGCATCGTCTGGCCGGGAATGGCGACCGGCGGCCAGATGACCTTCGTTGTGTTCTGCGGGTTGGGGAAGGTGTCTTCCATAGTGCTCCTGGGGTGCGCGCAGGCTGGGGCTGCTGCGCGGGGTGGATTCGTTCGTAAACGCCACTCAGGCGGCGAGGCTCAGCGCAGCGCTGGACGCCCAGGGGTCGAGCACATTCACAGCGGGCTTGTGGTAGCAGACCCGGCGGCCGTTTTGGGTGGTGAACTCGACTGATTGGATCGCGAGTTCGCAAAGCGCAGCGTCACCCACCGCGGCCAGTTGAGTGCGTATCCGTTCCACCGCCTCGGCGAAGCGCCAGGAGGAGGACCTGAAGCGGAACGAGCCGATGTCAGGGCATTCAGCCAGGCGGAACAGAAGTGTCGTGATCGGCTGTGGCCCCCAGCCAGCCCTGGCCCGCGCCCTGCGCTCGGCCATTGTGGGCGGGCACCCGCAGGGGTGACCTGCATCGGCTTCCGGGGACAGGAACGCGCGCCCGTCGCAGTGGTGCGCGAGACCACGGGAGTCCCACAGCTTCATCTGCGTCGTCAGCCTGCCAGGATTCTCGATGACGACTCGTAGATTGGCCTTCTCGGCTACGACTTCGAACCGCCCCAAGCCGTTGGCCAATCGCCGCCGTGGCTCGGTTCCGAGTACGCTCGCGATGCTCTCCGCCACATGGGGCGACACCGTGAGCAGGCGCCAGACCGGGCGGGTGAGCATCTTGCCGTCGACGACGCGGCCGAAGTCGCAGTCACCGGCGACTGGTTCGGATGCCCTGGACAGCGAGCACGTGCGCGGAGTGCCGAGTTGCTGGCGGCGAGCGGTGCGCGGCTGGGTGCAGTCGTGCGTCGCGGCTGTGTGATGCCGCTGGCGACGGCCAGAACACTCACCGCCGGTCGGCGAAGCGGCGGCCGCGCTGAATCCGGGTGCGGGATTGTGCAAGAGACGGCTCCTGACGGTTGGGAGACGCAGGGGCGCCAGAGCAGCGACGCGGCTGCCCGGAGCCCCCGAGGACACCGTCAATGCTCCGGAGAATCGCCGGTTTCCCTAACCGGCGATGTGGGTGTACTCTCCCTCGCTCGTCTCGGTTCAGCGGCAGGTCAGACCGCTTCTGCCAGCACCTCCTGCTGCCTCGATTCGCCAGTCTCTGCGTCATCGCCTTCGGCCTGTTCCGGTCGTACGAACTCGACCGTCGCCCGCTTCTCGACGGGCGTCGACCTTCCCGCACCGGACGCCTTGGTGACCGTGACCCGGCGAACGAACAACTTGACGAACTCCCGGCGCTCCTGCGTCGTCGCAGCCTCCCACCATGAGCCCTCGCCCACAGGATCGACGTCCCCCGCACCCAAGGGCAGCCACAGGTGGATCGGGAGCGTCGGCGTCGCCGCCTCTTCCAACTCGGTGAGACGGGCCTCCGCCCGCTCCATACGGCCGAGGAGCCGTTCCCTGCGCTCCCGGAACCGGCGTCGTCCGACGGGGTCGTCGTAGTCGCCGGCCTCTTCCCTGTCGTACAGCTCTTCCAACGCGTGCTTGGCATCGGCCCGTTCGGTGACGAGGCTTCGGCGTTCGCCCACGATCTCTGGCTGTTCCGTCTGTGCCGCGTACCGTCGAGCAGCCTCGGCGAGGATGACCGCCGTCTCGGGGTCGTCCTCGGCCGTCTGGATGAGGGCGAAGATCCGCCGGGCGACGTACAGGTCCAGGGTCTGCATGCTGATCGTGCACTCGCCCTCGTGCTGGCCCGGCAGCGCTTTCCGGCGGCGGCAGCGGTACGCGGCCTTGTTGGGAGTGGTGGCACGGTGCGACGTCATCACCGCCCCGCAGTCGCAGAACAGGACGTCCATGGCGGAGAGGACGGCATGTCCACGCGACAGGCCCTTGCCCTGGCCCCGCCCGTCGAGCCACTTCTGCAGTTCGTGCCAGTCGTCCGGCGGGATGATCGGCGGGTACGCCTGGACCGGCTTCATGGTCTCGGGGTCACGCTCGATGCGGTAGCTCTCGATGGTGCTGGTCAGTTTGCCGTCCTCCCGGCGCTTGTATACCGGGGTCGCCGCGTAGCCCGCGATGCGCGGGTCGCGGAGGATGCGCATGGCCGTCTTCGGGTCCCAGACGCTGTCCTTCGCCTTCTTGCCGACCCGCTGCCCCTTCGTCGGCACGCCGTCGGCGGTCATCTGCGCACAGATGCCCGTGAGGGAGCCCGGGTGTCGGCGTCCCCCTCCGGGCCGGTACGGCATGTCCTTGTGCTCCTTGATCCGCGCCCACATGTCCTGAATCACCGGGACCTCGTCGGGATCGTGCTCCAGGACATGGATCACGACGGGCCTGCCGTCGGCTGTCGTTCGCGTCGCGGGGACCATGCGAAAGCCGTACGGCGGCTTGCCGCCCACATAGCCACCGAGTTCGCGAGCCGTCTTCTTCGCGCCCCGCACCGCGTCGCTCTTGTTCTTGCTCTCGCTGTGGGCCGCGTCCAGCCGCAGGATCAGATGGATCAGGTCCATCAGGTTGCCCTTGCGGAACTCGCCCTCGGTGAGGCTGACGATCGTCACGCCGAGGTTGAGCAGTTCCGTGACGATGGGGATGGCGTCCAGCGGATCCATCCGTGACAGGCGGCTGATGTAGTAGACGATGATCAGGTTGATCCGGCCGTCGTGGCAGTCCTTCAGCAGCCGGTCGAAGTCGGGGCGGCCGTCGCCCGTGAACGCGGATATGCCGAGGTCCTCGTACTCAGTGATGCTGACGGCCCCGCGCCGCTGGGCCTCGGCCACACCCGCAGCGCGCTGCGTGACCGTGCTGACCTCGGACTTGTTGGCGCGCCCCACGGACTGACGCCCATAGACACCTGCATGGATGTCCATGCCGGTCACCACCCCTGGTCTGATCATGTGGGGACTCTAGCTGATTTTTTGAACCCCCAACTGGTTTCACCTAAGGGCACGCCCTGGCACCCGAACCGCGGCTTCGAGACCGTCACCTACATCATCGACGGCGTCTTCGACCACCAGGACTCCAACGGCGGTGGCGGCACCATCACCAACGGGGACACCCAGTGGATGACGGCGGGCTCCGGTCTGCTGCACATCGAGGCGCCGCCGGAGCAGCTGGTCATGTCCGGCGGGCTCTTCCACGGGCTCCAGCTGTGGGTGAACCTGCCGGCCAGGGACAAGATGATGGCCCCCAGGTACCAGGACATCCGCAGCGGCTCCGTCCAGCTGCTCACCTCCCCGGACGGCGGCGCGCTGATGCGCGTCATCGCCGGTGAGCTGGACGGTCACGACGGCCCCGGCATCACCCACACGCCGATCACGATGGTCCACGCGACGCTCGCGCCCGGCGCCGAGGTCACGCTGCCCTGGCGGGAGGACTTCAACGGGCTGGCGTACGTGATGGCCGGACGCGGGTCCGTGGGCGCCGAGCGGCGGCCGATCCACCTGGGGCAGACCGCCGTCTTCGGTGCCGGAGGCTCGCTGACCGTCCGCGCGGACGAGAAGCAGGACGCGCACACCCCCGACCTGGAGGTCGTGCTGCTCGGCGGGCAGCCGATCCGGGAGCCGATGGCGCACTACGGGCCGTTCGTCATGAACACCCGGGAAGAGCTCCAGCAGGCGTTCGAGGACTTCCAGAAGGGCCGGCTCGGCACCGTCCCGGCGGTGCACGGCATGTCGGAGGCCGGGCCCCAGGCCTGACGTCGTGTCACCCGGGCGGGCCGTCCGCGCAGGACAGCCCGCCCGGTGCGTGATCGGCTGGGGGCGTGCAGCTGCTTCCCGGTCCGGTCCGTCGGTTCGCCGCCTGGTGTGCCGTCATCCTGCTCGCCAGCGGTGTCGTCTACGTCGCGATCCGGCTCTGCGTCGAGTTCCGCACCGCGGTGACGCCCGCGCTGCTCGCGCTGCTCGGCACCGCCCTGCTCAGACCGCTGCACCGGTGGCTGGTGAAGGCACACGTGCAGCGGTCGCTGGCCGCCGGGCTCACCTGTGTCGCCGTCGTCGCCGTGGTCGGCGGGGCCGTGTACATCGTGGTGTCCGCGCTCATCGAGACGGGCGACCAGATCATCGCCTCGCTGCGGAACGCGGCGCAGGACATCGCCGACCACTTCGGGGCGGCCGGGACCTCGCTGGACGACATGGCGTCCAACGCGAGGGAGCTGCTGGGCAAGTTCGGCGGTACAGCCGCCTCGGGGGTGGTCACCGGGATCAGCGTCGTCGGCGAGATGCTGGCCATGGCCGTGCTCGCCCTGCTGCTCGTCTTCTTCTTCCTGCGCGACTCCGACCGGGCCGTCGGCACGGTGCGCGCCATCGCCCCGCCCGGCGGCGCCGACATGGTCGAGGCGATGTCCAGGCGGGCCTTCGGGGCCGTCGAGGGCTTCATGCGGGGCACCACCCTCATCGCCCTCATCGACGCGGTCTGCATCACCGTCGGGCTGCTCGTCCTGCGCGTCCCCGGTGCCGTCGGGCTCGGCGCGCTGGTCTTCGTCGGCGCCTACATCCCCTACCTCGGCGCGTTCATCTCCGGAGCCGTCGCCGTGCTGGTCGCGCTGGCCGACCGGGGGTTCGTCATCGCGCTGTGGGCCCTCGGAGTGGTCCTGGCCGTGCAGGTGCTGGAGGGACACGTGCTCCAGCCGATGATCCAGAGCCGGACCGTGCAGATGCACCCGGCCATCGTGCTGCTCGCGCTCACCGCGGGTGCGTCGGTGGCGGGCATCCTGGGGATGCTGCTCGCCGTTCCCCTCACCGCGGCGGCGTTCGGGGTCGTCCACGAGGTCCAGGCGCGTTACGCCGCTTCGGGGTCGCCGGCGGGGCCGCGGCCGGCTTCGGGGCCGTCTCCGGGGCCGCCTTCCGGTCCCGCGGACTCGTAGACCTCGTACCAGATGCTCTTGCCCTCGCCGCGCGGGGCGACTCCCCATGCGTCCGCGAGCAGCTCGATCAGCATCAGGCCGCGTCCGGAGGACGCCATCTCCCCCGGCCGGCGCTTGTGCGGCAGGTCGTCGCCGCTGTCGGTGACCTCCACCCGGATCAGCCGCTCGCCCGGCTCCCCGACGACCTCGGCGACCAGCAGGGCGTCGGCGTCGGTGTGCACCAGGACGTTGGTCAGCATCTCGGAGAGCAGGAGCACCGCGGCGTCCCGCTGCTCCTCGCTCGGCCAGTCGTGCAGCAGGTCGCGCAGATGCTGCCGGGCGGTCGCGATCCGCGCGGGCTCGGCCTGCGCGACCGTCAGCATCGTGCGGCGTACCGAGGGCGTGGCCACGGTGCTGTCGCCGCAGCCGCAGCCCTCGCCCTGCCGGCACAGCAGCAACAGGGCGATGTCGTCCTCCCGCCGGTCGGCCAGCGGGCCGGTGGTGTGGTGCGAGGAGGGCCCGTGTACGGCCTGGACCAGTGCGTCGGCCAGTTCCTCCAGGCTGCCGTCGTGTTCCTCCAGGACGATGCGGAGACGGTGCCAGCCGGTCTGCAGGTCGTGGCCGCCGGTCTCCACCAGGCCGTCCGTGCACAGCATCAGGGTGTCCCCGGGTTCCAGGGCGAGCCGCGTGGTCGGGTAGTCGGAGTCCGGGTCGATGCCGAGGGGCAGTCCGCCCGCCGTGGCGAGGATCAGCGCCGTCCCGTCCGCCATGCGCACGACCGGGTCCAGATGCCCGGCGCGGGCGCTCTCCACCGTGCCGGTCGCGGGGTCGACCTCGGCGTAGTAGCAGGTCGCGAAGCGCATGTCCTCGGGGCCGTCGTCGGACTGGGCGAGACCGTGGAAGAAGTGGGAGGCGCGGGAGAGCACCGCGTCGGGACGGTGGCCCTCGGCGGCGTAGGCGCGCAGGGCGATGCGCAGCTGGCCCATCAGCCCGGCCGCGCGTACGTCGTGTCCCTGGACGTCGCCGATGACCAGGGCGAAGCGGCCCCCGGGCAACTGGATCATGTCGTACCAGTCGCCGCCGACCTGGAGGCCGCCGCCGGTGGGGACGTAGCGGGCGGCGACGCCCATGCCGGGGATCTCCGGGCCGAGCACGGGCAGCATGGTGCGCTGCAGCCCGTCGGTCAGCTCCCGCTGGGTCTCGGCGGCGCCCGCCCGGGACAGGGCCTGGGCCAGCATCCGCGCCACGGTGGTCAGCACCGACCGTTCGTCCGGCGTGAACGCGACCGGGTAGGCGAAGGCCGCCATCCAGGCGCCCATCGGGCGGCCCGCCACGGTCAGCGGCAGGAAGGCCCAGGAGCGGCGGCCGAAGCGCTCGGCGAGCGGCCAGGTGAGGGGGTAGCGGGACCGGTACTGCCCGGGGGAGGAGAGATAGACGGCGCGGCCGGTGCGGACCGCCTCGGCGGCCGGGTAGTCCGTGTCCAGCGGCATGTTCACGAACGGGTTCATGTCGTTCTCCGGCTGTCCGTGGTGGCCGATGACCGTCAGGCGGTCGCCGGAGACCCCGAACACCGCGAGCCCGTCCGGGGAGAACCCCGGCATCGACAGCCCCGCCGCGACCCGCAGCACCTCCTCGGTGGACCGCGCCTCGGCCAGCGCACGGCCCGCGTCCAGGAGGAACGCCTCCCGGGAGCGGCGCCAGTCGCCGGTGACTGCGCTGCGCCCGGCGGGCGTGCCCGGCGTCGGCTCGGCGACCTCCTGCAGGGTGCCGATCAGCTCGTAGGCCTTGCGCACGGGGTCGAACGACGGCTTGGAGCGGCTGCGTACGATCCGGACGATGTGGCCCAGCTCGTCCATGATCCGGATCCGGACCTCGGCGAGGGTGCCCTCGGTGACGGCGAGCTGGACCACCCCGGTGATCTCGTTCCAGTCCACCGGATGCAGCCGGGCGCGCACCTGGGCCTCGGTGAGGCTCACCGGTTCCGCGGGCAGCCCGAGCAGGCGGGCTGCCTCCGCGTCGACCGTGACCTCCCCCGCGGCGGTGTCCCAGTGCCACAGGCCCGTCGCGAGAGCGGCAAGGACGCCCCCCACCTCGGGCAGGGGCTCACCAGTGCGCATTCATCCACTGTAGGAAGAGGTGATCGGAGACTGCCACCGTTCGCCCCTGGGCCCGCGCCGCGTCAATAGGGAGGAGGACAGCTGTGCCCGGCCGGTACGCTGGGGGTTGTTTCACGCTGGGGTTGTTTCACGTGAAACGCGGAACACCATCCCCGATCCACGAAGGCTGGATGAACGACGATGCATCGGTACAGGTCCCACACCTGCGGCGAGCTCCGCTCCTCTGACGTCGGCACCGACGTCCGACTGAGTGGCTGGCTGCACAATCGGCGCGACCTGGGCGGCATCCTCTTCATCGATCTGCGTGATCACCACGGCATCACGCAGCTCGTCGCCCGTCCGGGCACCGAGGCCTATGAGGCGCTGGACAAGCTGACCAAGGAATCGACCGTCCGGGTCGACGGCAAGGTCGTCTCCCGGGGCGCCGACAACATCAACCCCGACCTGCCCACCGGCGAGGTCGAGGTCGAGGTGGGCGAGGTCGAGCTGCTCGGCGCCGCCCAGCCGCTGCCCTTCACCATCAACACCGAGGACGGGGTCAACGAGGAGCGGCGCCTGGAGTACCGCTTCCTGGACCTGCGCCGCGAGCGCATGCACCGCAACATCATGCTGCGCACGGCGGTCATCTCGGCGATCCGGCACAAGATGGTGGCCCTCGGCTTCAACGAGATGGCGACGCCCATCCTCACCGCCACCTCCCCCGAGGGCGCCCGCGACTTCGTCGTACCCTCCCGTCTGCACGCGGGCCGCTTCTACGCCCTCCCGCAGGCGCCGCAGCAGTTCAAGCAGCTGCTGATGATCTCCGGCTTCGACCGGTACTTCCAGATCGCGCCCTGCTTCCGCGACGAGGACGCCCGCGCCGACCGCTCGCCGGGCGAGTTCTACCAGCTCGACGTCGAGATGAGCTTCGTCGAGCAGGAGGACGTCTTCCAGCCGGTCGAGCGGCTGATGACGGAGCTGTTCACGGAGTTCGGCGGCGGCCGCGAGGTCACCTCGCCCTTCCCGCGGATCCCGTTCCGCGAGGCGATGCTGAAGTACGGCTCCGACAAGCCGGACCTGCGCGCCCAGCTGGAGCTCGTCGACATCACCGACATCTTCGCGGGCTCGGAGTTCAAGGCCTTCGCCGGCAAGCACGTCCGTGCGCTGCCCGTCCCGGACGTCTCGGGCCAGCCCCGCAAGTTCTTCGACCAGCTCGGCGACTACGCCGTCTCGCAGGGCGCCAAGGGCCTGGCCTGGGTCCGCGTCGGCGAGGACGGCCAGCTGTCCGGCCCGATCGCGAAGTTCCTCACCGAGGAGAACGTCGCGGAGCTGACCAAGCGGCTCTCCCTGGCCCCCGGCCACGCGGTGTTCTTCGGCGCGGGCGAGTTCGACGAGGTCTCGAAGATCATGGGCGCGGTGCGGGTCGAGGCCGCCAAGCGCGCCGGGCACTTCGAGGAGAACGTCTTCCGGTTCTGCTGGATCGTCGACTTCCCGATGTACGAGAAGGACGAGGAGACGGGGAAGATCGACTTCTCCCACAACCCCTTCTCGATGCCGCAGGGCGGCATGGACGCCCTGGAGAACCAGGACCCGCTGGACATCCTGGCCTGGCAGTACGACATCGTCTGCAACGGTGTCGAGCTGTCCTCCGGCGCGATCCGGAACCACGAGCCGGACATCATGCTCAAGGCCTTCGCCATCGCGGGCTACGACGCCGAGACCGTCGAGCGCGAGTTCGCCGGCATGCTGCGCGCGCTGCGCTTCGGCGCCCCGCCGCACGGTGGCATCGCCCCGGGCGTCGACCGCATCGTCATGCTGCTCGCCGACGAGCCCAACATCCGCGAGACGATCGCCTTCCCGCTCAACGGCAACGCCCAGGACCTGATGATGGGCGCGCCGACGGAGCTGGACGAGACCCGGCTGAGGGAGCTGCACCTGACGGTGCGCAAGCCGCAGCCGAAGTAGTCCGCCGACGGCACGGCATGGGGCCCGGCACCGGATCGATCTCCGGTGCCGGGTCCTTCGTCGTCGTCACGCCTGGTCCTCGCTCCGGTAGAGCGGCAGGTTCTGGGTCGAGATGGTCCAGTCGGCGATGGTGACGTCCTCGCCGTAGACGAAGTCCTTGCGGGTGGCGTAGCGGGGGCCGTCCGGGGTGGTGTGGATGTCGGTGAGGACGGCGCCGGTGCCCGTGCGGGGGTCGAAGACCGCGTAGACGGGGACGCCGAGCAGGGGGTAGTCGCGCACTTTGCCCACCCAGTCGTTGTCCGGGTTGGAGCGGGAGACGACCTCGACGGCAGCGATGAGCGACCGGGGGTCGAACGACCCCTCGATGTCCATGTCCTCCTCGGCAATCACCATCAGGTCGGGCCGCCGCATGACGCCTTCGGGCTCGTCCTCCACGTCCGGCTCACCGGTGTGCGCCACGATCTCTTCCGGCATCACCTTTTCCAGGCGCTTCCGGAGCCGCAGTGTGGTCAGCTCGTGCCGACCGCTGGGCGACATCATGTCGTGGACGATCCCTTCCTTGGTGATCTCGAATTTGCCCGGCAGCGTGTCGTCCGAGGACTGAACAAAGTCGCGCATGGCCCGGTAGGGGTGGGAGGCGCCCTGCTGCGCGTTGTCGGGTGCGATGGTCATGGCGCTCGCTCCTCGTCGTGTGTGCCCACGGGCTCGGGCAAGGATCGTCGAGTTCATGCTAGGCGTCCTCCGGGTGATCGGTTCGGCAGTCGCGGCAGCGGCCTGGGGCCGGGGCCCGGAAGGGGCGGTCGCAGCCGTCGCAGGTCTGGAACGGGTGCCGGGGCTCGGGGACCGGCGGGGCCGGGGGCCGCAACGGTGGTGGCGGCGGCAGCTGGGCGGCCAGGCGGTGGGCGAGGAAGGCAGCCGGCCGGATCAGGGGCTCGTTGGGCAGGTTCTCGGTCAGGGCGTGGCGTACGGCGGTGGGGGTGACCTCGCGTTCCAGCCAGGCGGCGACGCCCGGGGCGAGGTGTTCGGCGTCGGTGGCGGAGAGGAGGAGCCGGGGGTCGCGGCGGCGCAGGCCGGTGAGGACGTCGACGGCCGCCTGGAGGAGGGCGGGGGCGGGACACGACGGCTGCGGCACGGTGGGGAGGCGCTTGCGTGGCGGAGGCTTCTCCTGGGCCGCGCGCCTGGCGGAAGGGCGGGATGCCGTCTCCCGTGTGCCGCCGCTGCTGTGTCCGGGCCTGTTGCGGGAGACCGTGCGGGTGACGATCCGGCCGGTGGACGTGCGCGTACACGTGCGTTGCAGGTAGCCGTGCTTCTCGAGCTCGCGCAGCCCGGCGGCGATGCGGGTGGGGCCCTCGGGGAAGCGGGCGGCGAGGGTCTTGATGTCGACGGAGGTGCTCTGGCGAACGGACTGGATGTAGCAGGAGAGCCCGATGGCGAGCAGGGACAGCTCCTTGTGCTGGACGAGGTGGTTGCCGACCACCGTGAAGCTCTCGGTGTGGCGGACGTTGTCGTGGACGACGCCCGCGAGCGGCTGCTCGTGGGGGTGGTCTTCGTCCGGCGTTCGGGACGTGGCGGGCATGGGCGCGTTAGGGTGCTGTGCATCCATCGGGGAAGAGTCCTGTTCTTCCTTGGTGGTCAGGCCCTCGCATTGGGAAGCCACTCCCGGCGGGGGCCGACCTGTGTCTGGTG
This sequence comes from Streptomyces sp. NPDC056296, assembly GCF_042268605.1. Lineage (NCBI taxonomy): Bacteria > Bacillati > Actinomycetota > Actinomycetes > Kitasatosporales > Streptomycetaceae > Streptomyces > Streptomyces sp. NPDC056296. The sequence continues at coordinate 17,773 of NZ_JBHJRX010000076.1, forward strand.
GTCGTGTCGCCGCTGAGCGTAGGGCAGACAACCGGCCCCGAATCCAGCCAAGTTGGCATATTCACTCGCGGGAGTGACTGCGCCCGGCGGGAGGGAGGGGTGGGGCTTGGTGGGGTGCTTTCCTCCCAGTGAGTGGTTCATAGGGGGCGCAGGTGCGACCGGAGCCCGCCCCGTCGCGTTCCGGCGGTTGTCCGGTGGTGTCCGGGCTTGTCCGGGGGGTGCGTACGGGTAGGGCGTGGCTGGTACGAGGCGGTACGACGGAGGGGCGCGCGCATGTCGGTGGACGGTGAGGTTCGGCAGCTCAGGACCGAGGCTGACGAGCCCGGGTGGGAGGTGGACCCGGACGACGAGTGGGGCGTGGCGGTGGTCGCCACCGTGGGGCGGCAGTTGAAGCTGCGCCGAGAGGCCGTGGGGATGCGGGCCGGGGAGTTCGGCACGGCGGTGGGGTACGGCGAGGATCTCGTCTACAAGATCGAGGGCGGGAAGCGGATTCCCCGTCCGGAGTACCTGGAGATGGCCGACGAGGTGCTGGAGGCCGGTGGGCTGCTCGCTGCCATGAAGGAGGACGTGGCGAAGGTCCGGTATCCGAAGAAGGTGCGGGATCTTGCGCAGATGGAGGCCAAGGCGGTCGAGATCGGGATCTACGTGTGCAGCAGCATCCCTGGGCTGTTGCAGACTCCCGAGCACGCACGTGCCCTGCTGGAGTCGTGGCAGCCGGCCTACTCCCCGGAGGACTTGGAGCGCCGGGTGGCCGCCCGTATGGCTCGCCGAGCCATCTACGACCGGTGTCCCGCGCCCGCGCTGAGCTTCGTCCTGGAAGAGGCCACGCTACGTCGCAGGGTCGGGGGCACAATGGTGCGGCAACAGCAGTTCGAACGTGCGCTGGAGGTGGGGCGGATGAACAGCGTCACCCTCCAGGTGATGCCTATGGACAGCGGACCACATCCCGGCATGAGCGGCAGGATCGAAGTGCTGAAGTTCGAGGACGGCACGGCGGTGGGACGCTCAGACGGGGCGTTCAACGGCCGCCCGACGCACGATCCGAGGCAGCTTCGCATCCTTGAACTGCGGTATGGCACCATCCGGGCCCAGGCTCTTCCACCGGAGGAGTCTCTGGCGTTCATCGAGCAACTGCTGGGAGAAACATGATCCGCAAGCCCACCGCCGGGGATGCCTCCGAACTGACGTGGTTCAAGAGCAGTTACAGCGACGGCCCCGACGGAGACTCGTGCGTCGAGGTGGCCACCACCCCCGGCACCGTCCACGTCCGCGACTCCAAGCACCGGGAGGTCAGTCCCCGCCTCGCCCTCGCGCCGGAGGCGTGGACGGACTTCGTGGCGTACGCGTCCGGGAGCTGACGCCTCGACCGACGTCCCCCGCACCCTGGTCGTCACCTGGTGCGGGGCTTTGTTGTACGGCTCAGTTCTTGGTGGGTTCCGTCGCGCCGGTGCCCGGAGTGAACAGGTCCTCCGCCCGCTCCACCGTGCCGGCGCGGTCGAGCCAATCGTTCAGGAGGGTGAGGTCGGTGCACGCGGCGATGCGCTCGCGGACGGCATCGGTGATCACCAGGCCCCGTACCTCCAGCACCCGCAGCACGCCCTTGGCCTCGCCACGGGCCTCGCCTTCGGCTTTCCCCTCGGCTTTCCCGTCAGCCATTCCCTCTAGGTACTTCTCCTCGAACAGCGTCCTGTGTCCCGGGAAGTGGGTGATGACGTCCTGCATCAGCGTTCTCCAATGCTTCCTGGTAGGCGTGGATTCGAGACCGACTTCCACCATCTCGAACCAGTACTTTGTGACGTCCGGCTCGAACGAGAGCAGCCCGCGCACGACGGCTTCCAGTATGGCGGGCGCGCGGCGGCTCTCGCTGTGAACGATGGCAGAGAGCACGGCCAGGGCAGGGCGCCGGGCCACCGTCGCTTCGTCGGTCACCTCCGGGACGGTCTGGGGTCCCAGGACGATCGGCCGGGTGGTCTGAGTCGGCCAGGAGGCCACGGCGCATTCGAAGGGGCCCATGGCCCACTTCGCCGTGGCACGGTCCCGGCACACCGCCACCAGTACGACCGGCAGGTCGTACTTCGCGCACAGGTACGCGACGTAGTACGACCAGCTCCTCGCCTTGTCGGGGTCCTTCTTCGTCTGAGACTCGACGGCGAGCAGGAAGTGCTCCCCCATGTCGGGCGCGAACCTGAGCACCGTGTCCACGCGGCGCTCCAACGGTCGGATCTCGGTGGCGTCGGGGGAGAGCTCGTCGAAGTTCTCCTTCGAGGGCGGCGGGAGTCCCAATGCCTCGAAGACGGGCGCGAGGGCCTCCGGATGCTCTTGGAAGAGCCGGTGGGAGGCCTCGTGTGTCGATGTGACCATGAGCGCTAATCAAGCGCGCTCATGGCAGGCATCGCCTGGCATATGCCGATACATTCACCCGTTCGGGGAGGGGAGGAACGTTCGCTCCGGCCCCGTGCTCGCGTCAGCGGGCCACGAACTGGGTCAGGATCGCCTGGACCTCGTAGATGTCGACGCCCTTGGTGAAGGTCTTCTGGATGGGGGCCGGGGAGCCCGAGAGCCAGATCTTCAGTTCGGCGTCGAGGTCGAAGGTGCCGGCCGTCTCGACCGCGAAGTGCGTGATGCTGCGGTACGGGATCGAGTGGTACTCGGTCTTCTTGCCGGTGATGCCCTGCTTGTCGACCAGGATCAGCCGCCGGTCGGTGAACAGGATGGTGTCGCGGATCAGCAGGTACGCGGCGTGGATCTGCTCGCCGTGGCCGAGCAGACGCGCGTACTCCTGCTGCGCCTGGGCCGGGTCGATGCTGTGTGCGTTGCCGAAGAGTGCCATGGATGTCCCCCCACGTGAGCTGGCTGCTCGTCCGATCCTCGCAAAGCGCGGGGCCCGGGAGAAGGTCTGCCCCTCCCGGGCCCCGCGCTGTAGCGAGCGCGTTACGCGGTCGGCTTCTCCTCGAGACGGGGGAAGAGGACCGCGCCCTTGGTGACCGTGGCACCGGCGGGCAGCCGGCCCCAGTCGCCCGCCGCCTGGACCTTCTGGTCCGGGAGACCGCCGAGGGAGGCCTCGGCGCCGAGCGAGTCCCAGAGCTTCTGGGAGGTGTCCGGCATGATCGGGTTCAGGAGGACCGCCACCGCGCGGAGGGACTCCGCGGCCGTGTAGAGGATCGTCGCCAGGCGGGCCTTGCCCTCGTCGGACGTGTCCTTGGCGACCTTCCAGGGCTCCTGCTCGGTGATGTAGCCGTTGACCTGCTTCACGAAGTCGAAGACGGCCAGGATGCCGCCCTGGAAGTCCAGCTCCTCGCCGATCTTCCGGTCGGCCTCCGTGACGGCCCTGGTCAGGCCGTCGTGGATCGCCTTCTCGGCCTCGCCGTCCGCCGTCGCCTCCGGCAGTGCGCCGCCGAAGTACTTGCCGACCATGGCCGCGACGCGGGAGGCGAGGTTGCCGTAGTCGTTGGCCAGCTCGCTGGTGTAGCGGGCGGAGAAGTCCTCCCAGGAGAAGCTGCCGTCCTGGCCGAACGCGATCGCGCGCAGGAAGTACCAGCGGTACGCGTCCACGCCGAAGTGCGAGGTCAGGTCCTGCGGCTTGATGCCGGTCAGGTTGGATTTCGACATCTTCTCGCCGCCGACCATCAGCCAGCCGTTGGCCGCGATCTTTCCGGGCAGCGGCAGGCCCTGCGCCATCAGCATCGCCGGCCAGATGATCGCGTGGAAGCGGAGGATGTCCTTGCCGACCAGGTGCACGTCGGCGGGGAACGTCGACTCGAACTTCTCCGGGTTCTCGTTGTAGCCGACCGCCGTGGCGTAGTTCAGCAGGGCGTCGATCCACACGTAGATGACGTGCTTGTCGTCCCAGGGGACCGGCACGCCCCAGTCGAAGGTCGAGCGGGAGATGGAGAGGTCCTGGAGGCCCTGGCGGACGAAGTTCACGACCTCGTTGCGCGCGGACTCGGGCTGGATGAAGCCCGGGTTGGCCTCGTAGTGGGCGAGCAGCTTCTCGCTGTACTCGCTCAGCTTGAAGAAGTAGTTCTCCTCGCTGAGGATCTCCACCGGCTTCTTGTGGATCGGGCACAGCTTCTGGCCCGCGTACTCGCCCTCGCCGTCGAGCAGCTCGCCGGGGAGCTTGTACTCCTCGCAGCCCACGCAGTACGGGCCCTCGTAGCCGCCCTTGTAGATCTCGTCCTTGTCGTACAGGTCCTGCACGAACTCCTGGACGCGGTCGGTGTGCCGCTTCTGCGTGGTGCGGATGAAGTCGTCGTTCGCGATGTCGAGGTGCTCCCACAGGGGCTTCCAGGCCTCGGTGACGAGCTTGTCGGCCCAGGCCTGCGGGGTGACCCCGTTCGCCTCGGCCGTGCGCATGATCTTCTGACCGTGCTCGTCCGTGCCGGTGAGGTACCACACCTTCTCGCCGCGCTGGCGGTGCCAGCGGGTGAGCACGTCGCCTGCGACGGTCGTATAGGCGTGGCCCAGGTGAGGAGCGTCGTTGACGTAGTAAATGGGGGTCGAGACGTAGAACGCCTTCGCCCCCTGCTTCTCGTTTCCAGTGGCCGCCATGGTCGAAATCCTACTGGTCGGATGGAGATCGACTCACACGCGTTTCGGGGGGCGGACAGGGGCGGTCTCCCCTGTCCGCCCCCCGTCGGGCGGCTCCGGTGCCTGGTGACCTACGGGCGCCAGGTGGCCAGTACGCCCTCGTAGAGCTCCTTGTCGGTGAGTTCCTTGGGGGTCTCGCCGGCGAGGAAGTGGGACGCGTTGCCCGTCTTGAGCTTGCGGAGGTAGTCGAAGGCCTTGTTCTCCGGGTCACCGAAGGCGACGAAGGAGAAGTGGACGTTCGGGTGGTCGGCCGCCGCCTTGGTGAGGGACTGGGTGGCCGGGGTCTTTGCGTCGGGGGCGCCGTCGGTCTGGAAGACCACCAGGGCGGGGGTGCCGGGGGCCGCTTCCTCGGCGTGGTGGGCGAGGACGGCCTCGACGGCGGCGTGGTAGCTGGTGCGGCCCATGCGGCCGAGGGCTCCGTGCAGCTCGTCGATCTTGTTCTCGTGGTCGGTGAGGGTGAGGTCGCCGGTGCCGTCCACTTCCGTGGAGAAGAACGTGACGTGGACCGTGGCCTCGGGGTCCAGGTGGGCGGCGAGCGCGAGGGTCTGCTCGGCGAGGGCCTGGGCGGAGCCGTCCTTGTAGTACGGGCGCATGGAGGCGGAGCGGTCGAGGACCAGGTGGACCTTGGCGCGGGTGCCGGTGAGGTCGTGCTTCTTGAGGGTGGTGCCGGCGGCCTTGTAGGCGGTGGCCAGGCCGGGGGCGCGGGTGCGGAGGCGGGTGGCGGGGGTTGCCGGCTTCGCCTCCGGCTGGGGGGTCGGGTCGGCCTCGGCTTCGCCTTCGGCCCCTGTGTTCCCACCCGCACCGCCCGTGCTGCTTTCGTTGTCGGGTGCGGGTGGCCCCTGTGGGGCTTCCTCGACGTCGGCGGCTGCGGGTTCTGGGTCCGTCTCCGGTTCGGGGGTCGGTTCCGGCTCCGCCTCGGGCTCGGGGGTCGGTTCCGGGGCCGCCGCCTCGGGCTTCGCCTGCGGCGTGGGGGCCGCCTCGGGCTCCGGCTTCGCCTGCGGCGTCGGGGACGCCTCGGGCTCTGCTTCCGGCTCCGGCTCCGGCTCCGGCTTCGCCTTTGCCTTTGCCTTCGCCTCCGGCTCCAGCTCCGACTCCGGCTCCGACTCCGGCTCCGTGTCCGGGGCCTCCGTCGGTTTCGGGACCGTGATGTTGGTGAAGGCGGCCTTGACGAGTTCGTGTTCGTCGGACGTGGTCGAGGGCGCCGTGCGGGGCTCGGGGACCTGGGCCGTCGCCTTGGGGGCGGGAGTGGGGGCGGGGGCGGGGGCCTCCGTCTGCTCCGGGGCCTCCGTCTGCTCCGGAGCCTTGGCCGGCTCCGGGGGTGCGGTGGGCTGGGACGGGAGCTTCGGCTCCGGCGCGGTGGCCGGCGGTGCCGTCTCCTGCGTCACACCCTCCGCCTGGGCGGCCCGTTCTTTGCGTGACCGGCCGAACACGTTCCGCAGAGAGGTGAGAATGCCCATGTGCGCAACCCTTCGCGTGAGTTGATGCCCGTCAATCCCTGGCCAGGACGGACACGTAAGGTTAGCGGCCCTGAATTGTGATCTTGTGCAGGGTCTGCCATGAAACCCCGGGCGCGTCAAGGTGGGATCGAGCCGCCGCGGTAATTCCCTTACCGCTTCCGCGGGTTCACCCGCCGTTCACCGCGGCGCCCGTCTCCCGCACGTATGTGCACCTACGGTCGCGCTGATACCAAGGGCATCCAAGGGCTTCTCAGGGGAGAACACAGTGCGCAAGCTGCTGCCGTTGATCGGAACGCCGTCCGGTTCGCATCCCGGCGGCCGGTCCGCCATGACCTGCCGTTTCCGGTGTGGTGACGCCTGCTTCCACGAGGTGCCCAACACCAGCTCCAACGAGTACGTCGGCGACGTGATCGCCGGTGCGCTCAGCCGCCGTTCCATGATGCGTGCCGCGGCCGTCGTCACCGTCGCCGCGGCGGGCGCCGGGGCCGTGGGCGTGGCCGGGGCGCCGTCGGCGCAGGCCGCGCCGGTGGCCGGGAGGGGACATGGGACGGGGCATGGGAAACCGTCGAAATCGCGGGGTGCGCGTGGGCTGCGGTTCACGCCCGTCGCGCCCAACACCGACGACGCCGTCACCGTCCCGGAGGGTTACCGGCAGGACGTCGTGATCCGTTGGGGTGAACCCATTCTGCGCGGGGCGCCCGCCTTCGATCCGGAGAAGCAGACCGCCGAGGCGCAGGCGGGGCAGTTCGGGTACAACAACGACTTCCTCGCGTTGCTGCCGCTGCGCGGTGAGCACGGTCGGCAGGTCCTCGTCGCCAACCACGAGTACACCGACGAGGTGCTCATGTTCCGCGGCTACGACCCCGACAACCCGACCCGCGAGCAGGTCGAGATCGCCTGGGCCGCGCACGGGCTGTCCGCCGTGGTGGTGGAGGAGGAGCGCCGGAGCGGGAAGCTGACGCCCGTCACGCGGCACCGTCTGAACCGGCGCGTCACCGCGACGACCGAGTTCCGGCTTACCGGCCCGGCCGCCGGCTCCGACCTGGTGAAGACCTCCACCGACCGGTCCGGCCGCAAGGTGCTCGGCACCCTCAACAACTGCTCCGGCGGCACCACCCCGTGGGGCACGACGCTGCACGGCGAGGAGAACTTCAACCAGTACTTCGCCAACAGCAGCCGCGCGACGGACAAGCGGTACGGGATCGGCACCGGCGCCACCGAGCGCAAGTGGGAGCGGTTCGACAAGCGCTTCGACGTCGCCCGGGAGCCGAACGAGGTGCACCGCTTCGGGTACGTCGTCGAACTGGACCCGTACGACCCGGAGTCCACCCCGCGCAAGCACACCCTGCTCGGCCGCTTCAAGCACGAGGCGGCGACCGTGCGGCTGACGCACGACGGGCGCCCGGTCGTCTACACCGGCGACGACGAGCGGTTCGACTACTTCTACAAGTTCGTCGGCAGCAAGCGGATGCGGCACGGGAGCTCCCGCTGGGCGCGTGAGCACAACCTGTCGCTGCTCGACGAGGGCACCCTCTACGTCGCCAAGCTCAGTGGAGACTCCCCGGCGATCGAGATCGACGGCACCGGCAAGCTGCCGTCCGACGGCGAGTTCGACGGCAGCGGCCGCTGGATCCCGCTGGTCACCGCCACCGAGGACGGCGCGGTCTCGCACGTCGACGGCATGAGCGCCGAGGAAGTGTGCGTGTTCACGCGGCTCGCGGGTGACAAGGTCGGCGCGACCAAGATGGACCGGCCCGAGGACATCGAGCCCTCGCCGACGACCGGCAAGGTGTACGTCGCGCTCACCAACAACTCCAACCGCGGCAAGGCCGGTTACGCCGGTCCCGACGAGGCCAACCCGCGGGGCGGCAACAAGCACGGGCACGTCCTGGAGCTGACCGAGCGCTGGAACCGGGCCGACGCCACCGCCTTCGCCTGGTCGCTCTTCCTCGTCGCCGGTGACCCGGAGGACCCGGCGACCTACTTCGCGGGCTTCCCGAAGGACCGGGTCAGCCCGATCTCCTGCCCCGACAACGTCGCCTTCGACGACCACGGCAATCTGTGGCTGTCCACCGACGGCAACGCGCTCGGCACCCACGACGGCCTCTTCGGCGTCGCGACCAAGGGCGACCGGCGCGGTGAGCTGAAGCAGTTCCTGACCGTGCCGAACGGCGCGGAGACCTGCGGCCCGCTCATCCAGGACCGGCGCGTGCTGGTCGCCGTGCAGCACCCGGGCGAGATCGACGGCGCCTCCGTGGAGGAGCCGGCCAGCACCTGGCCCGACGGGCCCGGGACGTTCGTGCGTCCGGCGGTCGTCGCCGTGTGGCGCGCGGACGGCCGCGACATCGGCGTCTGAGCGCCCTTTCTGAGCGCCCGCCGCGTCGTCCGGGGCCGGGTGTCAGCCGGCCCTGTGCAGCGTGAGGTCGACGACCAGTGCGCGGTGGTCGGTGTCGGCCAGGTCCAGGAACCGGGCGCGGTGCGCGGTGAAGTCCTCCGACACCAGGACGTGGTCGATCTGCACGCCGAACGCCGGGGCGGTCCGGGCAGGCCAGGTGGCCGTCCGGTCGGCCCCGGCCAGCCGGGCCGCGTCGCGCAGCCCCGTGTCGAGGATGCGGCGGAAGGCGGCGTGGTCCTGGGAGGCGTTGAAGTCGCCGGCGAGGATGGTGGGGGTCCCGTTTCCCTCGGTGCTCTCGGCGGCGACGTCGCGCAGTGCGCCCAGCTCCTCGCGCCACAGGCCGACCTGGTCCGGCAGCGGCGGCATCGGGTGGGCGAGCTGGAGCCGTACGGGGTTGCCGCGCACGTCGGCGACGGCGCCGGGCATGCCCATGGTGCCGGGGACGCCGGGGGTGGCCTTGAGCGGGAACGCACTCAGGATCACGGACCCCTCGGAGCCGCCGCCCTCGACGGCCTGCCGGTGGGGGTAGTCGGCGGCGAGGTCGCGTCGCAGCGCCGCGTCACACGTGTACTCGCACTCCTGTACGAACACGATGTCCGGCTTCTCGCGCCGCACGGCGGAGATCAGCTCGCCGGTGCCCTGTCCGAACTCCACGTTCGAGGTCAGCACGCTCAGCTCGGCGACCGGCAGCCCGACGGGGTCGCCCGTCTTGCCGTACGGCTCGATGAACCACGCCAGTAGCCCGAGCAGCGCCACCCCCCACACCGCGCCGGTCCACCACCGGGCGAGCAGCGTCAGCAGCAGCCCGGCGCCCGTCGGCACGAGCAGCCAGGGCAGGAAGGCCAGCAGCTGCGGGACGGGCGTGACGCCGTCGCTGTCGGCGACGCGGCAGCCGACGACCACGCTCACCCCGGCGAACAGCAGTCCCGCGCACCAGGCCCCGAACCGCCGTCCGGCGCGGCGGGCCGCCGGCCGCTCGCGCGAGTCCGTCCACTCACCGGTCGCCGTGTCGGTGTCCGTGTTCAAGTGCCGGCCTTTCGCTCGCGGGTGCGGTGTCTGCCTGTGCGATGCCCGAATCCTCCGTCTAAGACGGGAGCCGGGAGCCGAAAGTTGCGTACCGGGCGCCCTACGCCTCCGCGTGGAACTCCCGGACCACCTCGATGCGGCCCACGATGTGCCGGTTGAACTCCGCCAGCTCCTCCGCCGGGACCCACAGCTCCAGGATCGTCTCGCCGCCGGCCTGACGTACGGGGTAGCGCTCCAGGAACCCGGCGTCGACCTCGAAGCGCGTGACGTAGCCCGAGCCGGACGCGGGGACGTTCCAGTCGCGGGCGATGCGGACGGCGTAGTCCTCGTTCAGGACCGGGTAGAAGATCGGCTGCTCGGGCAGGCGGGGCGGCCAGGCGGTCCAGCCGGAGGCCTTGACCAGCGCCAGCTCCTCGGGGCCGGTGGGGCGCCACAGGGTCGTCGTCTTGGACATGGTCGGTGACCCTAGCCGCCAGGTCGGAAGCCCGGCCAAGGTATTACCCGCCGCCGGGCGCCTGCGGACTCAGCCGGTGACGGGTTCCCGACCGGGCGGTTCAGAGCCGGGCCCGCGGCCGCCGGGGCGGTGCCGGGTCGGCGGCCGTCCCCGCGGGTGCCCGGCGGCGGCGCAGCAGATGTCCGTACCGGCCCTTGAGCCAGGAGGCCAGGGCGACCGTGAGCCCGAGGGCGACCAGGAGCCAGGAGGCCGTGCGCAGGGTGTCGGTGAGGGCGTCGTAGACGGCGCCCGCGGCCGGCCCGTCCACCGCGCCGTCCACCGCGCCGGGGAGTTCGGCGACGGTGAACCGGCGGCCGACCACGACGGCGAGGGCGAGCAGCGCCCCGCCGAGGGCGGTGCCGATCCCGGCGGCCGTGACCGCGCGCCGGCGGCAGGCGGCGATGGCGATACCGGTGACGGCGAAGACGACGGCCGCGAGCGGCAGCCACAAGGCGGCGACGTCGAGCACGTGGTAGCCCTTCCTGAGCCGGTCCACCTCGTGGGCCGGGAGCACGGTGACCGCGGTGTGCCGGACCGGGATGCGCCGCGCGAACGGCACGTTGTCGTCGGTGAGCCGGTCCTTGACGCGGGCGGTGACGGGGGCCAGGTCGACGGTGACCGCGCGTCCGTGTGCCCGTTCGTCCCGCAGGGCGCGCAGTACGGCGTCGTGGACGGTGCGGTTGGCCGCGTCCCAGCCCTCGCGGAAGGCGCCGGTACGGGTGAAGGACCGTGCCGCGTCCTGCACGAAGAGCCGCACGGTGCCGCTCACGGGGCCGGCCGCGACCTGGTCCACGACCCCGTCGCCCACCGTGTCGTCCACCGCGTCGGCGACCGCGTCCCGTACGTCCGGATCGTCGGCGAGCGGCGACATGGCGGCGACGTACCGCCCGGTGTCGCCCGGTCCGTACACCGCCCAGCCCGCCAGCGTGCCGCACGGCGCGAGCAGGCAGGCGAGGGCGATCAGGACGGCCGACAGGGCGTTCCGGTGGCGTGGGGACACCCTTCCAGGCAAGGCCCCGGGAGCGGCACGGGCGACCGGCATGACTGCATATGGCCTACATACGGCCCGAATACGCCTACGTACGCCCACCTACGCCTACATACGCGGTCCGTCAGGTGATCAGGTGACCTGCTGCCCCTTCGCGTCCTCGTGCGTGTAGTAGCGGTAGAACAGCGCGGCGAACACCGCCGCCGCGAGCAGCAGGGACACGACGACGCAGGTGAACATGGCCACGCCGCTCTGCGAGTACAGGAACCCCAGCGCGCTGCCCGCGAACGCGCCCCACAGGACCGCGTGGCCCTCGCGCGGGAGCCGCCGGGCCACTGCCCGGACCACGGCGAAGAGCACGACGAACGCGAGCACGGTCATGAAGCCGAACAGCAGGTTCCAGCCGGTGATGGGGCCGCCGTGGCGGTTGATGGACGCGGCCCAGTAGCCGTAGACCAGCCCGATCGTGACGGGCACCGCCCACTTCGCCACCTTGTGGGCCCGTTCGCCGAAGACATCGGGCGTCGGCGTACGGCCGCGCGTGCCCGTCCCGGTGGACGTCCCGGAGGCCGTTCCGGTGGATGTTCCGCGTGCCGGTACCGCGTGAGCCATGGCGCACTCCTCTCGACTCGCCCCCGTCTACCAGGGCACACCGGGGCGGCCCGACCGGCAAGTCAGGATGCGGGCCGCGGGGGCACGTGTTTCGCTGGGCCCCGTGTTCAGTCGCGACCGCAGGCCGGTGCGCGGCCGGTGGCGGCTGCTCGGCCGACTCGTCCAGGCCGCCGGCCGGGGCGACGCCGTGTCCCGGCACGAACTGCTCAGCGTCCGCGGGCACAGTGTGGCCTGGCTGTTCCCGTTGCTGCTGCTCGTCGGTATCGCGGCGGCCGACATCACGACCGGCGCGTTCGAGATCATCTCCTGGACCGTGCTCGTGCCCGGCGTCGCCGCCGCGATCTGCGGGGTGCGGTCCACGGCCGCGTACGCGGTGGTCGCCGTCGTCGTCTACGTGCTCGCCGACAGCGTCTGGCAGCACCGGGAGGAGACCGGGCTGCCCGGCCTGATCCTCGTCGCCCTCGGGGGAGCGATCTCCGTGGTGGCCGCCGGGCTCCGGGTCGGCGGCGAGCAGCGCATGCTGCACATGCGGGACATCGCCGAGACCACCCGCCGCACCGTGCTGCGCCCGCTCCCGGTGGGCTTCGGCGGCCTCGACCACGCCGCCGTCTATCTCTCCTCGGACACCGAGGCCCGCGTCGGCGGCGACTTCTACGACATCCAGCCCGGCCCGCACGGCACCCGCGTCCTCGTCGGCGACGTGCAGGGCAAGGGCCTGGGCGCGGTGGACACGGCCGCCGCGCTGCTCGGCACCTTCCGCGAGGCCGCCTACCACGAGCCGGACCTCGCGACGGTCGCCGAGCGCCTGGAGACCCGCATGCGGCGCCACCGGGCGCACACCGCGGCCCTCGGCGGGTCCGACGGCGACCGGTTCGCCACCGCCGTTCTGATCGGTTTCTCGGAGGACCTGCCCGACGCCGTGGACGCCGTCTTCTTCGGCCACGAACCCCCGCTGGTGGCCGGTCCCGAGGGCGTGCGGCCCCTGGCGGAGGCCGGCGGGCTGCCGCTGGGCATGGGCGACCTGACGTCCGGCCCGTCGGTGTCGGTGCGCCGGCTGGCCCTCGCCGCGGACGAGACGCTTCTCGTGGTCACCGACGGGGTGACCGAGGCCCGGGATGCCCAGGGATGCTTCTACCGGCACGCCGAGAACGTCACCCGCGCGGTCAGCGCCGACCTGTCGAACGCGGCGCCGCCGAAGCTGGTGGCGCTCGTCCGGGACGGCACGCTGCGGCACTGCCGGGGGCGGCTGGCCGACGACACCACTGTCTTCGCGGTACGGCGGACGGGGCAGCTGCCGCAGTGGCCGTAGCACCTGTCCGGCGGTGGGGCGGCGCCGGGGAGGTGGGGTCCTGTCGTGGAGGTGGGGCGGCGCCGGGGAGGTGGGGTCCTGTCGTGGAGGTGGGGCGGCGCCGGGGAGGTGGGGTCCTGTCGTGGAGGTGGGGCGCCGTCGCGGAGGTGGGCCCCCCGTCGCGGACTTGGGTTCTAACGGTCCTCGCAACACCCGCGATCTGTGGGAGTTGCGAGGACCGTGGCTGTTGGACGCGATGATCTTGCGGGGGTGAAGGAGCG
>NZ_JBHJRX010000077.1:0-30790 GCF_042268605.1 Streptomyces sp. NPDC056296
ACTCCGGCGGATAGTTCTTCATGACCACGAGATGTCCGTCCTCAGATCCTCAGGATCCAGTGTCTCGTGTGTCCAACATCAGGGGTCAAGGCCCGACCTCCTTCCCGACCGGGAGGCCGATACGCTTGCGGCCTGGCTCGCCGAGCGGCCCGGCATCGAGATCATCTGCCGTGACCGGGCCCCATTTTTCGCCGAAGGCGCCACCCGCGGCGCCCCGCAGGCCCTCCAGGTCGCTGACCGATGGCACCTCTGGCACAACCTGGGCGAAGCCGCCGAGAAATGCGTCTACCGGCACCGCGGTTGCTTACGCCCCACGCCGGAACAGCCAGAGGAACCCCAGCAGCATGAGCCAGAGCCGGCCGTCTCATCTCCCTGGCCGACAGGACACCGGTTCGCCGAACGTACCCGTGCCAAGCACGCCACCATCCACGCTCTCCTCGCCGCCGGTCACAGCAAGCGGTCCGTCGCCCGGCAGCTCGACATGACCCTCAACACGATCCTGCGCTTCTCCCGCGCCGCCACCCCGGAGGAGATGTTCACCGGGCAGTGGCAAAACCGTGCGACCAGGCTCGACGCCTACAAGCCCTACCTCGATCAGCGCTGGCAGGAAGGCTGCACCAACGCCTGGAAACTCTGGGAGGAGATCAAGGAACAGGGCTACCCCCGCGGCTATGCCAGTGTCCGCGACTACGTCAGCAGGACTCTTCGCGGCAAGCCCCAACCGGTCGGCCCCCGCCCACCGACAGCCCGCGCCGTCACACGCTGGCTCCTCACACACCCCGACGCACTGCGCGACGTCGACCGACTCCAGCTCAAAACCGTCCTGGCCAACTGCCCCGAACTGATGGCACTCTCCGAACACGTGCGCACCTTCGGCCATATGGTCGCTCATCTTCAAGGCGACCAGTTGCCGGCCTGGATCGAAGCGGCAACCTCCACTACCGACCTGCCCAGCCTCCGGCACTTCGCCCAGCACCTCGAACGCGACCTCGACGCCGTCACCGCCGGCCTCACACTGCCCTGGAACTCCGGCGTCGTCGAAGGCCACGTCAACCGGATCAAGATGCTCAAGCGCCAGATGTTCGGCCGTGCCGGCTTTGCTCTCCTGCGGAAACGGGTCCTCCTCGCTCCGTGACGGCAGCACACGATCAGACAGTGGCTTTGGCCGCGACCCGGGTAAGCAGCTTGTCCCGCAGAGAGGGCCACTCATCCGCGAGCACGCTGTAGTACAGCGAATCACGGCGTGTGCCGTCCTGACGCACCATGTGACTGCGCAGCGTCCCTTCATAGACGAGACCCAGCCGTGTCAGGGCCTGCTGGGACCGCACATTGAGGTTGTCGGTGCGCAAGGCGACTCGGGCGAGACCCAGATCGTCGAAGGTGTACCCGAAGAGCAGCAGCTTCGACTCGGCGTTATAGGGGCCTCCCCAGCAAGAACGATCGAACCACGTCGCGCCTATCTCCGCGCGGCCTTCAGCCAGGTCAAGCTCATACAGACTGGTCGACCCGATCACCGTCTCGTCCCTCAGACGCTGGACCGCGAAACACCTCCGGGCTCGGTCCGCCAGCATCTGGCTGATCATCGCCTGCATCTCTTCCAGAGAGCCGGGCCGAGGCCGGGGCATCCACTGCCACACCTCGGGATCCGTCGCAGAGGGAAAGAGATCTTCAGCATGGTCGACGGACAGCGGGATGAGACGGACGGCGCGGCCGAGGAGTGAGTCATTGCTCATCACTGCACCGTAGCTTCGGGCCCGCTGCCTCACGGCCTAGATGGAGATCACATTTCCGTCGTCACGCACAGCGACCGCGCCACAGGAAGTGGACCAGAGCCAGGACTCACTGATAGAGCCACAGCGTCGACAGCCGCTCCTTCTCCGTCTTCCGCTTCGCCGTGTTCAGCAACGGCCGGCCGGGCCGTCATGGGGCGGGAGGCTGTTCCCCGTCGATCGAGGGCCGTTGCCGGACGCCGATCACGGCCAGGACGGCACCGAAGGAGTGGGCGGCGGGGACGCGACCGCTGTGGGAGGTGCTGCGGACCGTGCCGCCGTCGCGGAGGCCTTCCGGTCTGTCGTCGTGATCTATCCAGCCTCTGGACGGGAGCCGAGAGGCAGTCCCAGAAGGAGTCGGACCTGCAGTACGGCGAAGGAGGCAGGGACGGCGAGCGGAACCTCATAACTCAGTTTCTTGTACGACGAGTTGATGTCATCCAATCCCTCACGCGGTCATCGCCCACTTGCTAGCGTCATGCCCCGTCACAGCACACAACCGTTAAGGGTAAAGAGGCGGTCGATGCACCTTGGCTGACGTACGCGGACCACTCGCCGGGGCGACACGCCCCCGATGGGACCCCCGGGAGGAGGCGTGCGTCCGGGTTCTGACGCTCGACGGGCGGCTCGTCGCGCGGAACCTCGTCGAGATCCTGCACGATGCCGACGAGCTGCGGACCGTCGAAGGACAGACGCCCGGGGAGAAGGTCGCGGTCATCGAGTTCCTGCTGGCCATCTGCTACGCCGCGGGGGTCTACCCGGCCTCTGCCGCGGAATGGCCGGCCTGGGTGGACGAGGAACACGCCCTCCGCCCTGCCGCCCGGTGGCTCACCCAGCGCCCTGACGACGAGGTCTGGGATCTGTTCCACCCCACCCACCCTCTCGGGCAGAACGCCCTCCTCGCTCCGTTCCTCGACGAGCACGGTGCCGGTCCCGCGCAGCTGGTGATCGAGCGGGTCGGTGACTACAACCAGTTCTTCGACCACCACCACCTCGACCACTCCAGTCCGTTGCCCGTGGCCGAGGCCTTCCGGGCGATGCTGACGCAGCACGTGTACGGGCCGGCCGGACGGGCCCGGATATCCGGGAAGGCGACGCTCGGCGCCACCATCACGAACCTCGCCGCCACCCGCCTCGGCACCCGGATCCGCGTGGTCGCGCTCGGCACCACGCTCGGTGAGACCCTGCGCCTCAACCTCGCCCCCGTCACAGGGCCGCCCGGGGAGCTGAACCTCTCCTGGACGACGGGGAAGGAGCGCCGGGGCTTCACCCGCAAGCCTGACGCCCGCCCCGTCAGCGGCCCGGCCGACCTGCACAGCTGTCTGGGCCGCTCCGTACTGCTCCGCCCGACACGGCACGGGGACGCCGTGGACCGGGTCCTGCTCGGGGCGGGGGAATTGCTCGACCTGCGCAGCGAGCACATGCAGGACGCCGTGTACGCCAAGAAGGCCGACGGCAGCGCGAAGCCGTTGTGGGCGTCGGCGACCCGGGCCGTCTGGCGTGAGGCCCATGCCCTCTACGCCGCCGTGGACAAGGCCCGGTCCTCGGAGGCCAGGAACGACGGATCCACGCTCTACCATCGGCTCGCTCTCTTCCCGCCGCAGGACGTGGCGCCGGAGCCCGGTCAGCAGCCCGCGCGCCGCATCGAACTGTGGACCGTCGGGCTCGTCGCGAAGCAGACCACGGCCATCACCTGGGTCGACGGCACGTTCCCCTTCGCGCCGGGTCTGGAGGCCAGGCTCTACCACGCCTCCTTCCGCGGGTCCGAGCTCGCCGAGTTCGTGGCCTCGGCCCTGTACAAGGCGGCGTACGCGGCCTGGACCGTCGCCTATCCGAACCCCAAGCCGGGCGACAAGGCGGGGCAGATCGCCCGCTTCGACGCACGCGGCCGGCACTGGGCGGCGGCGCGGGAACCGTTCGACCTGCTGATGGACGACACCGCCGTCGGCGAGCCCGTGCAGGAGAGTCTGCTCGACTTCGCGGCCGGGGTGTCCGCCGATGCTCGAAGGTTCCTCACGGAGTCGCTCGACTCGCTGCCGCGGAACTCGCAGGGGGTGAAGGCACGGGCCGCCGCGTTGCGGCGGTTCGACGACGAGTTGGCGTCGCCCAAGGCCCCGACCGAATTCCAGGAACTCCGCAGGGAGAGGGCATGACCACCACCCAGACCAAGGGCTCCGATCCCGCCTCCGACCGACCGGCCAGCGAGAGCGCCCTTGCCCTCACCTCGTGGCTCATCTCTCTGGTCCGCAATCACGACAACGGCAGTCTCGCCGAGCTCCGCCGGCCCCGCGTCCGCAAGGAGCCCCACTACCGGGCCATCTGGTACAGCCCGACCGACGACGAGCAGCAGCGGGAGGTCTACGAGCAGGTCGCCTTCCTGTTCGCGGTCTACCACCAGGGCCGCTCCAAGCCCACTGCCGGTTACGGAAGTCTCGGGGAGGCCGCCCGCCGCATCGGCGGTGGTGTCAAGCGGGGGCCCGACGATCCGGGCGCGGCCCGTCTCGTCGACCGCATCGTCTCCAGCCGCCGCATCCCGTGGCGGCACCTGCAGCACGCGGTGGCCCGACTACGCGCCTGCGACCGGCAGCCGCCGTCCTGGGCCCACCTCGCCGACGACCTCAGCCGCTGGCACGACCGCAAGGCGCGCGTCTCCTACGAGTGGGCACTGGCCTTCCACGAGCCGCCGCCGAGAAGGAACCCGCACCCGCCTCAAACGCCTCCCGCCACCGACACGAGCCAGAAGGGCCCCACCACGTGACCAGCAACTCCCCCGCCGGCAGCCAGTTCCTCTCCCTGCACCTGCTGGAGACCCTGGTCGCGGTGCTCCCCGTCCGTGACGAGAACGGCTCCCCGAAGTCCATCGTCTACGGCGGCGCCGAACGGCACATGATCACGAGCCAGGCGCGGCGCCGGGCCGAACGGGTCCACGCCCGGGACCGCGCCAACGCCGGCGTCGGTGCGCTGGCGGGGCGCAGCACCGGCACCCGTACCCGCGAGTGGGCGCTCATCACGGGCCGGGAACTGGAGGAGACGCACGGCTGGGACCGGGAGGAGGCCATCCGTACGGCTCGTGCGGTCATCGAGGCGACCGGGCTGAAGTTCGGCGAGCTGTCGAAGAAGACCGTGGCGAACCTGACCAAGGTGCTCCTCTTCGCCCCCTCCGACGCGGGCAAGCGGATCGCCGCCCACATCCAGGAGGAGGCCGAGGAGCTGCGGTCCTGGACGGAGGAGTACCTCGCCGCGCAGGCCGCGGCAGCCAAGAAGAGCAAAAAGGGCGGCCGCAAACCCGCCGACACCGGTACGGGCGAGGGAGACGAGCCCGTCGAGGACGCCGCGGCCGACTCAAAGCTGCCCCCGCTGCCCTCCGGGACTCGCGCTGCCGTCCTCACCGCGCTCGCCCCACGGGACGCCATCGACATCGCCCTCTACGGCCGCTTCCTCGCCGAGATCGCCGACTCCCCGAACGTCGACGGCGCCGTCCAGAGCAGCCACGCCTTCACCGTGCACGAGGCGGAGCAGGTCGACGACTTCTATGCCGCCGCCGACGACGCGAAGCTCGACCGCAAGAAGAACGCCCTGGACTTCCTCGACGCGGCCGACTACGCCGGCGCCGGCATGACCGGCTACCAGTCGCTGATCACCGGGACCTTCTACCGGCACGCCGTTCTCGATCGCGTGCGGCTGCGCAACAACCTCCGTGCCGCGGGCATGAGCGTCGAGGAGGCGGAGGAGGCCTCCGTCGCCGCGGAGGAGGAGTTCGTCAACGCGTTCGTCGACGCCTTCCCCGAGGCCAAGCGGAACTCGACCGCCTCCACCGGCTCGCTGCCCGCGCTGGTCCTCGCCTTCGAGGGGGAGCGCCCGTACAACTACGCGGCGGCCTTTCAGACGCCGATCGACGAGCGGCCCCCGACGAAGGACGAGAACGGCGGCGACGGGCCGGCCGGCCCCGCAGCGGTCAGGCGGCTGCTGGAGCACCACGCCTTCGTCAGCGCTCGCCGGCCCGACATCGTCTCCGGCCGTGTTCTGACCTACGACCCGCAGATCGCGAAGCTCCTGACCACGCTGGGGGACCTCGGCGCGACCCCGGTGACCACGGCCAAGGAGCTGACGGCGTGAGCCACGTCCTGCTCGTCCGGCTGGCCGCCCCGCTGCAGTCCTGGGGGGTCGTGTCCCGGTTCTCCCAGCGCGACACCCACACCCGCCCCACCAAGTCCGCCGTCGTCGGGCTATGCGCGGCGGCCCTCGGCCGGGACCGGACCGACCCGATCGACGACCTCGCCGAGTTCGTCTACGGAGTCCGCGCCGACCACCCGGGAACTCCCGTACGGGACTACCACACCGTCGGCGCCGGCAGGTATCCCATCAGGCCGCGGGACATCATCACCGACCACCGGCGGGCAGCCGCCGTCGCCAAGAGCATGGAGGCGGCCGACGGCCCCGGCTTCGGCCACCACGAGCTGGCCGGCTGGTACGGCGCCCCGAAGAAGATCGCGGCCGACCCGGTGTCCGGGACTCTCGTCTCGGGAGAGCTCTCGCGACGGGCGATGATCACCGAGCGCTGGTACCTGTCGGACGCGGCGTTCCTCGTCGGGCTCCAGCACGAGGACCAGGGTCTGCTCGAGCAGATCGGGCACGCCTTGGAGCACCCGAAGCAGTTGCTGTGGCTCGGCCGGAAGTCCTGCCCGCCCTCCGGCACCCTCGCCGCGGGGATCGAGCCCGGCACGGTGTCGGAGGTGTTCGCCTCCAAGCGGCTGCTGCCGGGCCCCGACGGCTCCGACACCTCCGGTCGCCGGCCCTGGGCGTGGCTCCAGGCGGCACCCGGCACCAGGGGTGCGGCACCGGTCAACGACCAGCCCGTCACCTTCGACCCGGCCCGTCGCACCCACGCCACGCGCTGGGAGACCCGTACGCGCGTCACCATCGCCCCGAACGCGACCGATTGGGACCTCATCCCGTGAACTCCGCGAACAGCACGCGCGCCTCCACGGCGCGCTTCGTGACCACCCACTCGGTCCTGCTCCTCGATGCCCGCCACCCGCTCGTCGCCAAATCGCTCGTCGACGCCCAGGAGATGCACCGCACCGTCATGAGCGGCTTCCGCGGCTGGGTCCAGGACGGGGACGCGGACGCCCGGTCCCAGATGGGCGTCCTCTCGACGTGGTCGGTGGATCTCAAGGCCGCCGCCCTGGTGCTCGTCGTGCAGTCCAGGGTGCCGGGCGACTGGTCCCGGATACCGCGGGCCGCGTTCACCACGGCGCCGGACGTCATCACCGTGGACCGTACGTTCAAGGCGGGGGAGGTCGTGGGCTTCCGTACGGTCGTGAACCCGACCCGCAGCCGGCCGGGGAGGCCGACTGCGGAGAAGGCGCGCGGCACGCGGTCGGCCCACACGACGCCGGAGCACGTGAAGCGCTGGTTCGTTCGCCGCCTCCAGGGCGACGGCGAGCCGCCGACCGCCGAGGACGGCGTCGTCCGGATCGGCGCCACGGCCGACGCGGACGCTCTCGACATCCGCATGCTGCCGACCGTCTCCAGCGGACACCGCGGCAAGCCCGTGCGGATCGGGCGGGCGGAGATCCGCGGGTCCCTGACGGTCACTGATCCAAAGACGCTGGTCGGGGTGCTGGCGGGTGGGCTGGGGCATGCGCGGGCGTACAGCTGTGGGTTGGTCCTCACGCGGTAAGAACAGTACGGGGGATCATCCCGCAGGTGCGGGGAGCAGACACGGCTCCAAGACCCGCGCCGCTCGGTGGAGGGACCATCCCCGCGGATGCGGGGAGCAGGACGCGGACACCGGCGACGTCCTCGCCGTCAAGGGACCATCCCCGCGTGCGCGGGAGTCAGGAGAGGCTCTGCCCGTAACGAGGGCCATCCCCGCGTACGCGGGGCGCTGAACACAGGCGAGGTTATGCCCTACGGCTTCGCAGGGCCAGGCTCATCCGCAGTCAGCGCTTCTCGCCGCGCCGGACCAGGATCCGCAGCGTCGCCCGGGCGTCGCGCCGGCGCTGCGGGTCGCGGAGGAGGACGGAGGACGCGGCGACCGTGACGACGCCGCCGGTGTAGGCGAGGCCGGTGGCGGCGGAGAGGGCGGCGGCCTCCTGGAGCACGGACTCGAGGACGGTCAGCAGGACGGACATGGGATGGATCCCCCTGGGGTCGTCGCCCGGTGGCTGCTCCGCCGGGCGCGGTCCCACAGGTATCGGCCTTCCGGCCGGGTTCCGGGGAAGTTCGACAGGGCTGAGAGGCCGTGTAGGTGCAGCTCAGGGAGGGGTAAGAATTTTTCCGGAGAAGTCGTCCGCGGGCGGTGCGGAGAGCGTCGTCGGACCGGAGACACCGTTCGCCGAGGTCCTGCGACGGCTCTACGAGGCCGCGGGTGGAGACACGGACGCTCTCAGGCAGCGAAAACTGGTCGAGCACGCCAAAAACTGCGGCCTCGAGCTGACAGAGCGCCGCTTCAGCGATTGGCTCAACGGCCAGACGGTGCCGCGGAAGGAGAACGGCTACTACGTCCGCGACAAGCTGATTCCATACTTGGAGGAGCTGGCGGAGAAGCGCACTCCCGGCTACCACCGGAGGCCACCCGCAGCTTGGCAGGCCCTGCACGACGCTGCGAAGGCCCGCAGAAATAGCAGACAAGGTGGTAGAGGGCCGCGCGTACACGCCGCTTCTCGAGGCATTCTGCTGAAGGGAGCGTCGCAGACCCTCACAGATGTCTTTCCGCTCGACTTCGTCGGACGGGAAGAGGAACTCGCCGAGCTGGAGGCGTTCGCCGCCGCACCCGACGGTGCCCCGCAGTACCTCTGGCTGCAGGCCGGACCATGGGCCGGCAAGACCGCCCTGCTCGCCTGGTTCGCAGCTCAGCGCCTCCCCGCCGGGGTGGATGCCGCGCACTACTTCATCGTCGGCCGACTCGGCACCAACGTCCGCGAGGGTTCGTCCGGGTCGTCGGCGAGCAGCTGGCGTCCGCCGCCGGACTGAGGCGACCGCCGGCCGTGAACCCTGAAGCACCCGACCTCGGCCCCCTGTACGAGGCCGCCGCTCGTGCCAGGGCGACGCGGCACCGACGCCTGCTACTGATCGTCGACGGGCTCGACGAGGACGCGGATGCCGACCAGAACGGCTGCGGGATCGCCGGGCTTCTGCCCAAGCACCCGCCGTACGGCATGCGGGTCGTCGTGGCCGGTCGGCACAACCCGCACGTTCCGTTGGATCTGGTCTCGGATCATCCCCTGCGCAGCCCGGGCGTCGTTCGTCAGCTGACCGACTCGCCTGCGGCCCGGATCATCCGAGACTCCGCCATGCAGGAGCTGAAGGCGCTGGTGAAGGACCCGGCCGTCGGCAGCCGTCTCCTGGGGCTGCTCGCCTCCGCTCAGGGCGCCCTGAGCGGGCAGGACCTTGCCGATCTCATCGGGATCCCGCCGTTGGAGGTGGAGGAGAAGCTGCGCAGCGTGGTCGGCCGTTCCATGGCTCCGACCCGCGTCGACCTCCTGCCCCTGGAGGCACAGCTGCAGGCCGAGGTCGACGCCGGCCTCCAGACGTTCGTTCTCGCCCACACCGAGCTGCAGAAGGTTGCGCTGACCGCCCTCGGTAGGACCACCCTCGCCGCCTGCACGATGCAGCTCCACGCCTGGGCGGACGGCTTCCGTGCCGAGGGCTGGCCGGAGGACACCCCGAACTACCTCCTGACCGGCTACACCCGGCTCGTACGCGAAAGCGCAGACACCGGGCGACTCGCAGACCTCGTACTCGACCCCCGTCGCCAGCTCCGCCTCACCGAGCGCTCCGGGCCGGACGTCGCCCTCGCGGACCTCGACTTCGTCGCACCGTCCAGCTCGTCGCCGAGCCTCTCCACCGCGGCGCGTACCTCTGCCTCCCGGGAACTCCTGGTCCCGCACGTACGCCCTCTTCCCGGCGCGGTCTCTCGCACCATCGCCCGGTTGGGCGATGTCCACCGGGCCAGGAATCTGGCGCTGGCGTCGGGATCCGCCGCGGCGACGGCGGACAACCTGGCGGGCGTGGCCCATGTACTGGCTGCCATCGGAAACAAGCAGGCCGCTCAGACCGCCCGTGACGCGGCGCACTGGTCCCGGACGGCCCTCACCGCGACGGGAAGCCGCGACTACGCGACGGACGAGGCCGAGGCGGCCGCCGGACAGGCCGCGCTCGCCCTGCTGGCGACAGA
Organism: Streptomyces sp. NPDC056296; assembly: GCF_042268605.1. Lineage (NCBI taxonomy): Bacteria > Bacillati > Actinomycetota > Actinomycetes > Kitasatosporales > Streptomycetaceae > Streptomyces > Streptomyces sp. NPDC056296. The sequence goes on from NZ_JBHJRX010000077.1 coordinate 9,952, forward strand.
GCAGGAGCGGGACGGTCTGGCCCTGCTGCGCTCCACCCGCGGCTCGAGCACCGCGCGGAACGAGGCCTATGCGGAAGCCGCGCGGATGCTGCCCTCGCGTCGTCCGGAGCTTCTTGACGACCTGGAGGAGCAGGCCGAGACCCTGGCCGCCGAAGCCCTGGAAGGCGACGGCACCGGTGCTGTGGCCCTCGCGCTGTGGGCAACCGTCGCAGCGGCGGACGACACACGAGTGAACCGGCTGTACGACCGCGTTCTGCAGCACGCTCACGCGGTCTGGGAGGCTGCGCCCACTCTGGCGAACATCGCCGTCCTCGCGGCCACCGCGTCGTTCTTGTCGCAGGCCAGACCGCAGGAGGCGACCGACCTGGTGGGCACAGCCTGCCGCCACATCGCCTCCACGGTCCTGGGCGACGACCCTTTGTCTGCGGCCGATGCCTTCCATCTCGAGTTCGACTTCCGCCACACGCTTGCCGCTCTCGCCCGGGCGCGCGACGACGTCGGGGCGGTGGGGGACGCCTGGGCGGTGGGAGAAGAGTTCGACGACGTGCTGGCGAGGGTGGAGACGCTACTCCCGTCGGAGCGGGCCTTCCCGGACGCCTCCGACGACAACGACGCCTCGGAGGGTGAGCGGCTGGCCGACGAAGCCTTCCGGCTCGCGGACCAGGGCGACGACAGCGAAGCCGAGCGCTGCCTCGAGCAGGCGCTGGTCCTCCTGCCGTCCGCCGGAACGGCCACGGGCCACGCGCCCGTCTGGTTGCCGGATCTCGCCGGTGCGCTCGTCCGGGCCGAAGCCGCCGGAGACCTCGAGGCGCTGCTCGAACTGGCGCAGAGCCCCGCCGACCGGACACGGACCCACGCCGCGGTGGCTCTGGCCTACGCGGACACCGGTCAGAGCGCGAAGGCACGGGAGCACGCGCGGGAAGCAGCCCTGGGGGCGGCCCTCCGCTCGGCCCCGAACGCGCACTGGCCGTTCGCGGCGCAGGCGCTGGCAGCCGTGGGCGACGCGGAAGCCGCGCTCGCTCTCATCGAGCAGCAGCGGCCGCCCGCCGATCGCAGCCGACGGGCCGAGTGGCGAAAGACGGACCGCTCGACCCGCATCGCCGTCGCTGCGGAACTCGGCCCCATACACCCGCAGATGTCCACCGACCTGCTGCTCCCGCTTCTCGAGCAACTCCACGCCGGCCGCGCCGCGCCCCGCAGCCAGGGCATACTGGTCCGCCTCGCCGAACTCCTACCAGCCACTCCTCAGAGCATTGGCCGTTCGCAGGAGCTGACCTCGGAAGTGAAGGCGGAGGCCCTCAACCGCATGACCAGAGGCGGCCCGCCGACCTGGCAGCCCGAAGAGGTCCTCGTGCACGCCCTTCTGCGCATCGGCGACGGCCACGACCCCGGCCGGCAACTGAACTGGCTGGAACTGGACATGAGACACCGCGGCACCATCCACTTCCCCGTCGCCGCCCTCGCAGTTCTCCATGCGGCCCGCGGTGACGCCGAAGCCGCTGAGAGCGTCGCCAGCCGAATTCCGGATCCGCGGCGCCGCGCAGCCGCGTTGAGCGCGGTCGCCCGCCATTTCACCCGCATCCCGGCCCGCACCCTCCCAGGCACCGCCCCCGCCCGCACGGATCCGTTCACCCGCAACATCCAGCACCTCGCGCTGACCGTGACTCCCTCCGCTTCGGCAGACAGGAGAACGGCCGCCCACTTCCTCTCACAGGCGCTGAACACCTCCGGCTGGTACCACGGCCTGCCGGTACTGGCTCAAGTCGAGCCAAGGGCGATATCCCCCGTCCGGAACATCTTGCTCGTACACACCCGTGCCGCACTGGACCGTCGACCTTCGAGGTGACGGCGGAACAAGCACGCCTATGACAGGCGGGCGGGACAGGGCTGGCTCCCTCGGATGTGAGTAGTCGCGGTACGGATCTGATCCGCACGGTGCGCCACGTCGGCCGAGCTCTGCCGGACTATCCGCTCGACGCGCCGTGGCCCGACCTGGCCGCGCGGCTCGGCATCGAGGATCTGGGGCAGGTGACACCCGGGCCTCGCGACCGACGGCGAAGACAACTTGTCTTCCGGCCGATCTACCCGCAGCCGTGCCCGCACCTCGGCCGTTTTCCTGCCGGACATGACGTCCGCGAAGGCAACGGCCGAGGGTGAGGGTCAGGCGCAGATGTTGCCTCCCGACCAGGTGCGCGTCGTGCCACCGCCGAGGTCCTGGAAGTGGATCACCGCGCACTGGAAGTTCTGCCGGATCTCGCCGCCGACCCTGTACTCGTAGGACGTGGGGTAGCGCGCGAAGCCCCTCTCACAGCCATGCGCGCACCAGTGGTCGCCGATGTGACCCCAGACCGGCCACGCACCACTGCGTGGCGACCAGTAGACCGTCCCGTGGTCGAACTGCTGACGGCGGCCGAACCCGTCAGGGTTGACCAGTTCACCCGTGACGGGGCAGCCGAGCGCTCCGCCCGGGCCGCCCATGTCGATGTACCGCTGCTCGATAGCCCCGCCGACCTCCGGCCTGTTGGCGCAGTACGGGGTGGCCGGCGCGGGCGACGCCGCTGACACGACGAGCGCGCTTGCGCACACAGGCACCTGTGCGGCGGTCTCGCCCCGGATCGCCGCCCGAACGGCCCGCCCCTCGTGTCCGACCAGCCGTTTCCCAGCGTCCCGAGCAGCCTCGTGTGCGCCCTCGCTCGAAGGTGCAGCGGCCTGTCCCCCAGGCACCGCCGACCCGGTCTCAGTCCCGGCCCGAGCCGATGCCGAACCTGTGCACCCGTGCGGACGGGGTCGCGTCCTCGGAGATCGTGGACCTCTGTCACCAGACCTGGGAGTAGGCGATGGGCGACAGCCTCCCTCGGTCGACCGCTTCCGTTCCGTCGCGCCGCAACGTGGTCAGCAGCTAGCCAAAGCAGCGCGAGCTCAACCCCGTCCACAGGACTGTCCAGGACGGCTCCGAGGCCGCGACCACGCTCGCCACATCATGATCGGCACTCAAGCTGCTGGTCCGACGCCACCGCGCGCCGATCCGCCGACCCATCAGGTGCGAAAGGCCCAGGGAAGAGGTGACGGCTGGGCCATAGTCTTCGTGAACCGACGGGACATGCTCCTGTCTTGTCAGCGGGCGGCCCTGGGGTCGCAGGCACGAGGTCAGGTGAGGCCGGCGGTGGCGTTGTCCTCCCAGCCGTCGATCCGCTGGAAGTAGCCGTTCATGGAGCGTGAGTGTCGGGCCCATCCGCCCTGGTCGGCAATGGCCACGGCGTCCTTGCCCTTCTTGCGGGCGGTGGTCGCGAGGCCGATGCGGAGGGAGTGGCCGGTCCAGGCGAGCGGGATTCCGGCGCGTGCGCTGATCCGCTTCACGGCCCGGGTGACGGAGTCGGGGACCATGCCGCCGGTGACGTTGCCGTGTCGGTCGACGCCGACGAACGCGGGCGCGTCGGGCTGCGACCAGCGCGGCTCGGCCTCGGCGGCGAGGCGGGCGCGGTACGCCCGCCATGCCTCCACCGGGCAGACCTCCGGGTCCTGTTGATAGTTGATCTTTGCGTCACGGACGCTGTACTTGGTCTTGCCGGTGAGCACTGACACGACGAGGCCGCGCAGGGTGAGGGCGACGTCCCCGGCGAGGAGGCCGGCAGGGTCCTGGGCACGCGAGGCGTAGTGGAAGCCGGTCAGGACGAGTGCCTTGTCGCGTGCCCCGGCGAGGGTGTCGGGGCAGGCCCTCACCACCCGGTACAGGTCGGGGATCTCGGCCGCGGCGGCCTGACCCCGGCCGCGCCGCTCCCCCACTTTTAGCAGCTCCACGGCGGCCGCCTCCAGCGTCGCCCGCGCCTGCGCCTGATCGTCGCGGTTCACCTCCGCGCCACGGCGGCGCAGTTCCACGACGGTCCCGGCGAGGATCGTGCTCGCCGACGAGGAGGCGTAGCCCTTTCCGTCCACCCGGCCCCGGTCCAGCAGCCACACGACGAATGCCACCAACGCGCCGCGCGTGGCCTCCAGTTCGGGGAAGCCCTGCGCCGCGCAGAACCGCGTCCAGACCTTCCACGCCTTCGCGTACGTGTCCGTCGTGTTGGCCGGTCGCAGTCGCCGCTGCACCTGATCCGCGAAGTCCTCCGCGTCCGCGAGACGCCGTGCGACCTCCACGCCGTGACGCTGCGCCCACTGGACGACCAGAGGAGACCGCTCCACCGAGACGGGAGTCGAGTCGGCCTCTTCTGACGGGCACTCGGCGGCGGTGCTCAACGGCGCTCCCCCGATCGGTCCTGACATCGGATAAGGAGAGGTTATCCGATGCCATATGCAGCCCGCCATCAGACAGATCGTCCGTTTCCATGGAGATTCCGGCGGGATTCTCCGGAGTCTCCATGCGGGCCGGGGGCAGGCGACCCCATACTCTCCATGGAGAACCCGGAGAACCGGGTAAGAATCTGACGGAAGGCCGTATGAAGATCACCATCGAGGGCGCAGACAAGGATTTCGCCGAGAAGCTCGTCGCGCTCGCCGCAGCGCATCACGCGGAGCTGACTGTTGCGGCCGTCGACACCAACTGGACCGTCGAGCGCGCCACGCGCTACCTGCGCTCGCTGCCCGCCGGCGCCCGCCGGTTCGCCGAGATGGTCATCGTCGACGGCGACGGCTATGTCGACGCGGATCGACTGCGCGCCGCCGTCGGGAAACTCAACGGTCCGACCGTCGCCCTGTCCCGCGCCATCCCGCGCGGCGTGCGCGAGGGCTGGTGGCCCGAGGGCGTCAGCGCGCCCATCACTCCGGTATACGACCCGGACAACCCGAGCTGGCACAAGAACATCGCCTACGAGATGACCAGGCAGAACGTGCCCGTCTTCCGTTCCGCCATTGCCGCCCTGGCCACCGGTCGAGGGGTCCCCGCATCACCGGAGCCGCCCGCCCCTTGGAGCGGAGAGGCGCCGTCCGCCTTCGCCGTGCCGTCCGGCTGGGCCTCCGCCGACGACGTCCCGATGGTGGTGTTCGAGAACGACATCGAGGCGGGCCGCGACACGAACAGTGGTCAGGGGCAGGGCGGTTGAGGCAGGTGAGAGGGGGGTTGCGCGGCTAACCCCCCGCTCCCTGACAGTCGGCGCGGCCTGTCACCCCGGCGGACCATGAACGCCGCCTCCCAGGAGTGATGCCGCCATGCCCGTCCTCGTCTCTCTCGCCCTCGACAAGGGTCTGGACCTTCTCGGCACGTCCCTGGGCCAGTTGCTGCTCGTCGCGCTTCTCGCCGCTGCCGCCGCCGGTTCCTGGCTGTACCGACGGAGCCGAGCCACTCCCCCCGAGCCGCCCCGCGTCCGTCGTTTCACCCTCCTGCGTACCGAGAACGCCGACGGCACGCCTATGCGGTACGAGACCACGCGGCCCACCGGAACCAAGATCACTCCTTGGATTGACGGCCGCCAGCGCCTCTACGAACTGACTGACGTACAGCTGGAGGACGGGACATACGCAGCCGAGCCCCTTGACCATTTCTGATCAGCGAGTGCGGTCGATACAGCTCCGTGGCGACGTGTCCATGCTGCCGCTCTCGTCGTCACATACTCATGCGACAAGTCGTCGTTTCCGCGAGTTTGAGGACTCGGGTGCTCTGGCCGGGCTGGGAGGCCGGCACCGAACTGCATCGGTGGGGGAAGGCCGACTTCACCATCGGTGCCCGGACCCGATAACCGTGAGTCCCACCTGCTCGGCAAGCCAGTGCGCGTAAGGCTCTCGTATCTCGCGGCCGTCGACGCAGACGCTACGAACGTGGACGAGGACGGTGTGGTCGTCGGCGTATTCGTCGAGTTCGCGGGTGGGAGTGTTGATGAGGAGCGACACTTCGGCGTGCTTGGACTCGCCGTTGAAGCCCGCCTCGGGCGCGTCCGGCCAACGCAACATCTCCCAGTTGATCCAGCCTCTGTTCGGGCCGATGGCTGCTGTGAAGGCGTCCTCGATGCTGCCGACCGGCAGGTAGTTCAGTTCGCACTGCACCGGCAGCCGCCCGTCGTACGCGGCCGGGTCGAACGGCAGACCCGATCCCTTGACGCCGACGACCAGGGCGGGCTGCTCCTCCAGCAGCGCTCCGTCGAACTCCCCGTACTCCTCTTGACCCCTGAACCACCCCTCGAGCAGTTCCTTGGCCACGCGCTGCACCTCGGCTACGGAGTGGAGCTCTGCGTACACGCAGACGTCGGAGTCTTCCCGCTGACCGAACTCCATGAGGCGACGCGCAGTGCTCAGGGCGAGTGCAAGGTCGGGAGTACGGAAGACCGGATAGGCGATGTCGTCGGACATTGCGGCGACTGTGCCACGGCTCTTCACCGCAGGCCATCGCATTCACGCAGGATGCGGTCCCGGTCCGGTACCACACGATGTGAGGGAGGTCGGCGACCTTCTCCCCGCCGTACGACCACGTCGTGCGCCCGTCCGGCACGCAGGTGAGCTCGTAGGCGCCCGACTCCCTCCGGCTGAAATGCGCAGGTCAGAGCGTTCTTCCCAGGTGGCTGGCCTAGGCGTGGTCTCGCGCGGCATACTCGACGCATGGCTGGCATCGAGATCGACGACACCACCGCGGACGCGCTGCGGGCCCTGGCCGACGCGGCGGGGCTGCCGCTGGACGCCTACCTCGCCCAGGTCGCCGAGGAGAAGCGGCGCGAGCGCGCGCTGGCCGACGGCGCGGAGATCTTCCGGCAGGTCACCAGCGACCCGGAAACGGCCGCTGCGTTCGACGCTGAGTACGGTGGCCCCGCGCCGGCCCGGACCGCACCGCGGGCGGCCTGACCTGTGCCTGCCGAGTACTACGTCGACTACCGGTGGTTCCTGGAACGCCAGGCTGAGCTGCTGGACGACCTCGCGGTCAACGACTACTCCGTCTTCGTCGGCCTGGCCGCCCGGCACAAGGTCGACCCGCCCCGTCACGACCAGCACCACCCGGACGCCTTCTGGCGTGCGGCCGTGATGCTGGAGGAGTGCGTCCTGCTCCGGCCGCTGCCCGCTCGCAACGAGTTGTACGGCTTCGGCGTGGCCGTGGCCTACCTCGGGATCCACGGGGAGCGGGTGAACACCAAGTTCGAGGCCTGGCGGGACCTGATCGCCGACATCACCGCCCTGCGTCTCGACTCGTTCGCCGTCGCCGAACGCCTGCGTTCACTGCGCTTGCCGGCGGCCTGACCTCGCTGTCGCCCTCCCCCACATCTGGAGTTTCCGCGGGCGGTCAGAGACAGAGGCCAGGGTAGAGGCAAGAGCCGGGGGGGTGTTGCCGCCGCGAGACGGACCATCCCCGCGGGTGCGGGGAGCAGCAGACGATTGACCCCCGCCGACTGCCGTCGTCGGGACCACCCCCGCGGGTGCGGGGAGCAGGCGGCCCGCGCCGTGACCGCCGTGTACGCCCGGGGACCACCCCCGCGGGTGCGGGGAGCAGGCGAGTTCGGCTTGTGCCTTCTTCAGTTGTTCGGGACCACCCCCGCGGGTGCGGGGAGCAGACTGTTTGACCTGCGTCTTTATGGCTACGGGGGCGCGGTTTCAGTGACTTTCACGGATTCCGACAAATAGGTCATGGGTGGCTCCGTAGCTACTTGGCTGGCCAGCCGCTCATCCTACGTCTTGAAGGGCATTCTTCCTGGGGACTCTTCGAGCTGCCCATCCCAGGGTCTCTCCACGGGGGGCGTACTCCAAGGTCGAACACTCAGGCGAGACTTGCCCGGATCACGCTGTCTCCGGTGCGCACGACCGAAAGGAGGTCTCCTCTCAGCTCGTTGGGGCTGGCCCCTCCCCCGAGGGCGCAGGCCCTCACCAAGTCACGGCAATCCTGCGCTTGCCGACCCGAGGCGATCGCGGTGGCCAAAGGGCTGGCCAGGATCTCGCGGGCCGCGTAGCCGTCCCTGGCCTTCGTCGTCCTGCGGTGGAGGTCGTCGACGATGCGGCGTGCGGCAGGTGTCTCGGTGGCACCGGTCGCGTCGAGGGCCGTGAGGCCGAGGCGGGTGTCGAAGACGGTCATGCCCGGTTCGGTTATCCGGCCGATGTACGCCGTCACCAGGTCCGCCACTTGGCGGTCGACCGGCTGCCCGGCGGCGCGGCGGCAGAGGACGGTCAGGCAGGCTGTGACGGCCTGTTCCCACGGGTCGCCGGGCGTCGTGTCGGCGAGGAGGACGGCGGCCCGGACGGTGTCGCCGGCGGTGAGTGCGGCGAGTACCGCGGTCTGGCGTCCGTCGAGCATCCGGCTGCCGACGCCGCGATGGGCTTCGATGTGCGCTTCGGCCTCGGCCCACCGTCCCGTGGTCGTGAGGGTGCGGGTGCCATCGGCGAGGAGCACGCGCCACAGCCACGCGCGGACCTCACGACGGTCCTCGTCGGTCGCGGTGAGGTCCGACGGTACGGCGACGCCCTCGAACCGGGCGGCCGTACCCGCCTCGACCGCCGAGTACAGGTCGAGCAGCCGCCGACGTCCCTCGTCCGCGTGTCCGGCGCGGATCTGGAGGCGGGCGAGGTTGACGACGGGTTCCAGGCCGCGGATCGCGCTCATGCCGGGCAGGGGGCAGGCGTGGAGGTAGGCGACGGCGTGGCGGCGGCACAGCGCGCGGGCGAGGTCGGGGAGGCCGACGTCGGAGGCGATGAGCGCGGCCTGGTTGCAGGCGGCCGATGCGAGCCCTTGGTCGCTTTTCTCGACCGCGGTGTCGGCGAGTTCGACCAGGTCGCGTACGCGCTCGGGCAGAGGCAGGCAAGGAGGCCGGAATCGGGCGACGAGCGGGAAGCGCTGGGCTGTGGGTCCGTGCGGATCCATGGGTCTCCCGGGCATGAGTGCGAGTTGGTGCCGGGACGGCCGTGCCCGTCGGCCGGCGTGTGGCCGGCGGGCACCGTCCGCTGCGTGGGGCGGCGTCAGCGCCAGTCGACGACGATGCGGTTCAGCGGGGTGTCGAGTGCGAAGAGGCCGGGGCGCTGCTCGATCGCGGGGGCGTCGAGGGGCTGGATCTCGAACGTCGCCTCACGACCGCGGTACTCCCGGTCCCAGGTGCGGATGGCCTCGGCGACCTTCGCGGCCAGCTCGTCGCCGCCGGGGCCGTGACCGATCACGCCGAACTCCCAGAGCTTGCCGTCCCCCGGCGTCTTCCGCTCCGACAGGCGCCGCGCCAGGTAGGTGACGGCGCCCTTGTCGACCGCCGCGGTCGACGAGGGGTAGGGGTCGTCCGTGAGCAGAGTGCCCTTGGCGCTCTGGGGGAAGAGCATCCGGATCAGGCCGGAGGGGAGGGAGCAGGCCACGAACAGCTCCATCCACTCGGGCGACTCCATGGCGCGTACCGTCATGCCGGTCCATTCCTCGGTGCGCGGCTGGTACATGGCGCCGACGAGGGCGTCGGCGTCGATGTGCTGCCCGTGCCCGGCCGGCGCCTGCAGGCGTACGGTGCCGTCCGTGCTGAGCGGGACGACGCGGCGGTCGTCGTCGGCGATGCCCCGACGGAGCGGCATGAAGGTGTTCATCTCGCTGCCGAGGGACACCCATCGGCCGTCGCGCTGCTCGTAGGCGATGGAGCGGGACACTGTGCCCTTGAGGCGCTGAGGGACGAGGAGCCGGCCACCGGGCGCGAGTTGCCGCAGCCAGGCGTGCGGTACGCCGTGCGCGCCGACGGTCGCGATGATCCGGTCGTACGGTGCGCCTTCGGCGTGGCCGAGGGCGCCGTCGCGGGTCACCGCCGTGACGTTGCCGGTCCCGGCGGCGGCGAGGTGCGCGCGGGCGTCCTCCACCAGGTCGTCGTCGACGTCGAGGGTGGTCACGTGTCCGCTCTCGCCGGTCAGGTGGGCGAGCAGGGCGGCGTTGTAGCCGGTGCCGGCGCCGAGTTCGAGGATGCGGTCGCCGGGCCGGACATCGAGCTGGTCCAGCATGAGGGCCACGACGCCCGGCTGGGAGGCGCACGAGATCGAGGTGCCGTCGGTGTCGTACTTGATGTGCACCGGGGCGTTGGCGTAGGCCTCCTCGAGCGACGCGTCGGGCACGAACACGTGGCGCGGCACGGTCCGCAGGGCGTGCTCGACGGCAGGCGTACGGGCGTGCCCGTCCGAGCGCAGCTGGTCGACCAGGGCGTTGCGGAGGCGTTCGGCGTCCGCCGTGGGGGTGGTGCTCGTGTCGTTCACCTCGTGGACGCCGTCCGTGTCGGTCGCTGCTTCGCCGGAAAGTGCGGACAGTGCGGCGCTGTCATTCGTTCCCATGACTACCTCTCGTGCGATGTCGGACATGGCGCTCTGGTCGTCCCTGCGGAGGCCGGCGCGGTTGGAGTGGAAGATCGTGTGGTGGGCGATGACTGCTCGAAGACCGCGTGTGAGGGCACCACGATCAGCGAGGGAAGCCAGCTCGGCACCCGCCCGCTCGAAGGCGGCGACCCATCCGCCGTGCCCGGCGAGGGGGCCGCTCGGGCGGCACAGTCCGTGGGCGTCCACAGTCATCAGTTTGCGCATCGCGGGCGCCAGTTCGGCGGCTCGTTCGGAGGGCGGATGGCTGGTCACCGGCCGGAGGGCGGCGATCTTCGCCCACACGTCGCCCTGCTCGAACCAGTCCAGCCCGGCCGCCCGCATCATCGCGCTCGCCAGCAGCACGGCGATTTCCCGGTGCCCGAGATCCCCCGGGCCGGGCTCGTGGGTGAGCAGGTGGCGGCTGTCCTGGTGGAACAGCTCGTGAGCGACTTCCATGGCCTCGGTCCCGCCGAAGGCTTCGGTCTCGGGCTCGTAGACGCAGGGCAGCCACGATACGACCGTGCCGTCCTGGACGAGGTCGCTCAGCATCGCTTCCACGGCGGGTGAAGGCTCGTCGGCGCGGTACCGCAGCGGCCAGGGCTGCTTGTTCATGAACCACCAGCCCGTGAGCTGTCCGTCCTGTTCGGCGGCGAGGAGGACAGGGACGATGCGGTCGGCGATGGCGCGCTGGGCGCTCTCACGGTCGGCGAAGGTGATGTTGTGCTGCTGCCAGCGGTCCGGGGGCATGCGGATGTCCTTCGGTCGATGGGGGATGTCAGGAGACGAGCAGGCAGGCGTCCCAGGCGGATCGGGGCGGTGCGGCGGCGCTGGACGCGAGGAGGGCCAGCGCGATACCGGCTGCGCCGTCGAGGAGGCCGGGGCCACGCTCCTCGTCCTGGATGAGCGTCGTGGCGGTGTGCACGGGGTCGGTGCCCGGCGGATGGACGGCGGCCAGGAGTGCCGGGATCACGGCGCGCAACTGTCCGGAGTTCGAGGGGTGGGCGTCGTCGGCCGCGCGGGCGGCGATGTGTGCGAGGCCGGCGAATCCGTGGCACAGGGCGTTGTCCGTCGTGGCCTTGAGCTGGGCGGGGTCGGTGAGGGCGGCCACGAGCGCGTTCTCGGCGTTCAGTCGGCGACGGGTGTCGCCGAGGGCGAGTGCGGCGAGTTGTCGGGCGCGGGCGAGGCCGGCGGTGCCGTAGCACCACGACGGCCGCCGCGGCGCGGACGGGGCGAGGCGGTCGGCGCGCAGTTCGGCCCGGGTGACCCAGTACGGCCACGCCGGGCCTCGGCCGGTGTCCTCCTGCCAGCGATCCAGCCATGCCAGGATCCGGTGCACCGCTCCGTCGTGGCCTGCGACGAAGGTGCCGTGCCGGGCGGCGAGCGCCAGCAACGCGAGTACACCACCGATGCCGTGCGCCATGCCGCTGTTGGCGTGTCCGCCGGGGAAGCGTTCGTCCGGGCGCCCCGAAGGACCCGTTTGCGTCCACCAGCCCGGCAGGGTCTCTCCGTCATGGGTGATCGGCTGGGTGAGGCGTACGCAATAGCCGAGGACGGCGCGCAGGGCGGAGGAGTCGGGGTCGCGGCGCAGGAGGTGGGCGCCGTAGCCGGTCAGACCCCGGATGGTGTCGAACTCGGCGAGCGTCGGGAGGCGTCCGATGTCGATGCGGCGGTGAGCGGCGTCGACGCGGCGGCGCGCATCGGCCGCCGTCTGCCGGTCCAGAGCGTCGAGAGCGCGCCGGTAGGCGCCGGGCAGGTGATCGGCGGCGCAGGCCAGGGCGTGCGCGAAGGCGGGTGCCCCGTAGAACGGGTGACTGTCGGGGCCGCTGGTGAGCGGTTCGCGGGAGGCGGCGGCGAGCCAGTCGTGGGCGCGCTGCCAGGGGCCGAGGCCGACCGCGGCCCGCTCGACGTGCAGGAGCGCGATGCCGGGGAGGCCATGGGCGAGGTGCTGCCGATGTGCCCTCGGCAGGAACACACCGTCGGGAGTGGCGAGCTGCTCGGCGACGGCGTCGGCCAGGCGCAGCGCGGCCTGTGCGGCCTGTGCGGCCTGTGCGGCCTGTGCGGTCATCGGGTCCTCCCGGTGGTGCGGGCGGTCCAGGCCAGGGCGGCAGCACGGGCAAGGTGGAGGCAGACCTCTTCTTCGGGGAAGTTCACCGCGATGTGCCGTACGAAATGGACGTGCAGCAGCGACGTCAGGACGTCGTCGAGGGCGATGCCCTGCGTGTGAGGGCCGGGCAGGTGACGCCGGTAGGCGGCGAGCGCCGCGTCACGATCCGCCCACGCCGCCACGACGGCCGCTCCCCCGGGGGCGGCGCGCAGTGCCGCCCAGTCGTCGCCTGGGTCGGCCAGACGTACGGCATCGGTGAACCGCGGGCGCGGTACGGGCCCTGGCGCCGTGGGCGGAACGTGGTCGATCAGCCAGCGCATCCCGGCTTCCGTGCTGCCGAGGAACGCGGAGGCGATGGAGACGGTGTGCGCGGCCACCAGCGTGCGCCCGTGCGGGCGCCGCGGCTGGGAGAGCTGAGCCAGGACGGCGCGCGAGTCCGCGCGGAACACGTCCTCGGCCGCGTCCCATGCGGCGCCGGAGCCCCAGCGTCCCGTCTCCCGGTAGGAGGTCGGGTACCGCAGGTCCGCCAGCAGGCCGGCGCCGCGCAACTCGTCGGCCCACGCGCTCACTGTCCGGGCCGTCTCGGCGAACGCCTCCGGGGCGGGGAGCGCGATGCGCAGGCGCACGTGCTGCTCGGGATCGCGGAAGCGGATGAACCACCACGGCGGGCCACCGAGCCGTTCGAGCAGATCAGGCAAGTGGCGGGAGAGCAGTGCGTCCTGGCGGCGAGCGTCGCCGTACAACGCGGCCAGCAGCACCGACGAAGTGGCCGGGGTCTGCGTCTGGGCCATGGCGAAGGCCCGAGCCGGAGTGGGGGCGGGCAGCTCCGGCCACGGCGACGGCCGGGTCGCCCTGAGCGGCACCACCACCTCGTGGGCACGGCCGTCGCACCAGCCGAACGCCCCCGGTTCCGCCGCCTCGACGAGCACGGCCTCGCGTACTCGGTCGAGGTGGTGGCGCAGGAGCGCCCGGTGGCCGGCCTCGTCGAGGTCGAGAAGGAGACGCCGGTCGTCCTTCACGAGGTGGATCCGCCGAGGCAGCCGCCGCCGGTCCCGCCAGCTGGTGAGGGCGGCGTCCCATTCGGCCCGGGGGTGTGCGCGGCCGGGCAGCTCGGACGCCTCGAGCCGCCAGCGGGCCGGGGCGAGCACGATGCGCCCGTACCGCAGGCGCGGCAGGAACGGCATCACCGCCGCGGCGCCCCAGTCGAAAACGGTGACCTGCGCGCACTGGGCGCGGGACAACTCGGTGAGGAAGCGCACCAGCGGCGGAGTGTGCGTGCGGAGGTTCAGCGCGTGCATCCCGACGGCCTCGATGCGTCGGCCGCGCTCCGGATCGGCCAGGTACATGCGGCGGCCGTCGCACCCCACCGCCAGGTCCGCAGGCCCGAGGAGGCCGGCGGCGGGGGCTCGGTGTTCCTGGAGGCTGATCACCGTCGGTAGGACTCTCCGGGCCCGCGCTACGTGGGCGCTTTCCGGCAGGAGCGGCGGAAAGGAGAGCTGAGCGGGCACCGTGTTGCAGTCGGTGGCCGGAAGGCCGGACAGTTCGGCGGCCAGGGCCACACGGTCGGCCGGGGCCAGGACGCCGAGGAAACGGCCCGTCGTCACGCCGGCACCGCGAGACACGCTCACGACCTCCAGCCGGAACCGCCCACGCCGCAACTCCTCCACGTCGGCCGCATGGACCCGCACTCCCACCTCCAGGTGCGGCGGCAGGCGTGGTTCGGCAGGCCCCGCGTCCAGGGCGTCGATCAGCTCGTCGGTGAGGACCACCTCGTCACGGCCGTCAAGCGCGGCGGTCTGCGCCAGCCGCACGAGGGCGTCGTCCCGGGCGGAGAGGCGAGGCCGGCGGGCGCCGGGCGAGGCGCCCGGGTAGCCCTCGGGGTAACCGATGCCGCTGTCGGCGACGACTTCCTGGAGCGGCACCATCGTGCCGATGCCGTACCGCTCGTAGAACCGCTGGTGGTACGCGCCCCACGCCGCGGTGCCGTACGGGCGGGCGCTGACCCGGGCCAGGAGCAGCGCGGCGCGCTCGATCTCGCGGGCGACCGCGTCCGGCAGTACGAGCCGCGCGTCCAGGCGCAGGTCGAGCGCGACCGGGTGTCGGCGCAGGCCCGGCACGAGGGCCCTCATCCGCGCTGCGGCACTGTCGCGACCACTGCGCGAAGTGCACTCCCTCAGCGCGGTGCGAATCTCCCTCAACTCGCGCACGATCCCCGCGATCGCGGGGAGGGTATCCGCGTCGATCACGTCGAGCTAATCCAGCAGATATCCGAGGGCGTCGGTCTCGGTGCTCGGCGCGTGAAGGCCCGTGATCAGCACACGCCGTCGGATCAGCTCCGCCAGCAGCCGGTGCACCTTCTCCGGTCCGGCCTCGGGGAACTCCGCCTCGAGCTTGTCCGCGAGCTCACCGCCCCTGATCGGCTCCCGCGCCGCGGTGAGGACCAGGCTCACAGGCTCGGTCAGAGCCAGCGACGCCTCCACCGCGCGAGTCCGTTCGTCCTCGGCGTCGGATTGAAACGGCACGATGAGCCGGTCGCCGCGACGCGCCACGGTGTTGTTGACGACCACGGGCAGGCGTTCGAGGAGGTCCGGGCAGGACTCCATCCGCTCGACGACAGCGGCCAGCCACTCCGCGCCCGCATGGCCGACGACCACGTGTTCCCCGCCCCAGCTTGCGCGCGCCTTCGGACTGAATCCCGCGGTGGTCACACCGGCGAAGAGACCGAACGGCGTCGCCCTGTACTGAGAACGCAGCAGGTAGCGGGCCACGGACAGTGCCGTACGCCGCACCTCTCGCGTGGACGGCTCAGGGGACGTGCACACGCTCCGTACCCGAGCGGCCAGAACCGGACTGGCGTGTTCCAGGGCTTCGGCGAGGTCGCCGTCGGCCAGGACCGCACGCAGCCACTCGGCGCAGGTGGCGACCCCGCCGGCGCAGCGGTCATCGAGGTCAGGGAGCGGAGGACACGGCAGTGCCGGCCGGGCAACGGCTCGTACGAGAGCGGTCGTGCCGGCGCGGAACGCCGGGTACGGATCAGCCACCACTACCTCCGTGGGTGAGGGACGGGCGGCTGGTGCCGCCACGCCACACGGCGCGGCAGCACCAGCCCGCGAAGACGTGAAGCCTCGGATCAGGCGACGTTCGTGGTGCAGGCGCCGCAGGTGGATCCGCAGTTGTCGTCGGTCAGGTTGACCAGGCCCGCCGGGTCCGCCACCTCGATGAGGGATACGTCCAGGTCGAAGCCGTCCGACGTCCTCGGGGTCTGCCGGCTGGCGTGAGTGCTGCTCGGTACTACCGTGTTGCGGGTCATTTCAACTCCTATGGGGTTGGAAGGTTGCTGTGCGGTGCTGCCCGTCCCCGGCCGTACGGCACGGCGCCCCATGGTCGGAGACGGGGTCTGGTGAGACGGCGGTCGGCCGTCGGCCGTCGTCGTCAAGAGGTCCTGCGGAGGCGGGCGACGGCCAGGACCGCCCGGGGCAGCGCGGAGGTACTCACCGGTCGCCCTTCGTCGAGAGTTCGGCCCAGACCTCTTTGCCCCATGGGCGCCTGTGCGGGCCGTGCAGGTCATAGCCCCAGCGGTCGGCGATGCCGTCGATCAGGAGCAGGCCACGCCCTGACTCCTCGTCCTCGCCGGCCCGGCCGAGGACCGGTAGGCGTGAAGGCGCCCGGTCCACCACTCCGACACGTATCCGTGTCGCGCTCGGCCGGCCGACGATCAGGCGGATCGAGCGGCACGACGTGTGCGTGACGGCGTTCGCGATCAGCTCCGACATGGTCAGCGCGGCGATGTCGGCGAGGTCGTCGAGGTGCCATACGCCGAGGGCGTCACGGACGAGCCGCCGACCGGTCTCGGCGGTGGACGGCTCGCACGGGAAGGTCTGGCTGTAGGCGGGATGTCCGGTGGAAGCGGGCTGCACTGGCGTCATCAGACTCGTCATCGGGTTGAGCCCTCGCGTCGTCTCGGTGCCCGGCTCACCCCTGGGAAGGCACCAGGGGAGGCCGAACCGTCAACAGCCGCCGCGCCGGGGAGCGGCGAGCGACCAGTAACCAGACAACTCGCTGCCGCAGCCGAGTGGTTAGGACGATCTACCCTCCATTCCGAGGAAAGACCTAGGGTGATTTGACTTTCTCTTTACCTGGTGGGTGAGGGGCCGTCAGGGCTACCGTTCAGGCATGGACACCACGCGCAACGTCGTGCTTGAGGCGTGGATGGCCGAACACGGCTACAGCTCCAACAGCCTCGCCGACGCCGTGAACAGGGCCCTCGAGCGGCTGACCGGGCGGACGGGCGGCCTCGACGGCTCGTCGGTACGAGCCTGGAAGGCAGGCCGGGTCATGTGGCCCAAATCAGCCACCCGCAAAGCGCTCGAGGATGTCAGCGGCCTGCCCGCCGTCGCTCTGGGATTCGTGCCACGGGGTCGGCCTTCGTCCACCCCCGCCCCACCGCAGCAGGAGGACCCCGACATGAAGCGCCGCACCCTCGTCGGCGGCATCGCGGCGGCTGCCGCCGTGGCAGCAGCCGCGCCCGGCACCGCAGCACCCCGCCGAATCGGCATGAGCGACGTCGACCGCCTGAACAAGCGCTTCGCCGAGATCATCGCCAGCGACCACCGCCACGGTGGCCGGCTCGGCATCGAACAGCGGGCAGCCGCTCTCGCCGACGAGGCGCTGAACCTCCAGAACGCCGGCAGCGCCACCCAACGCGTCCGCAGCAGCCTCTACGCGTCAGCGGCGGCATTCCGCTCGTCGGCGATGTGGGCCGCCATCGACGGCCGCCGCTACGACGTCGCCAAGACGCACATGCGCGAGGCCCAGGCCCTCGCCGAGATGTCCGGCGACCAGGCCATCAAGTTCCGCATCTGGAGCCACACGGGCACCATGTACCGCCACATGGGCCGACCCGCCGACGCGTTCGCCGCCAATGACGTCGCCCGCAACCTGCACATCACGCGCCGCGACCCGATGTTCGCTTCCCTCGGCATGGCCCGGCAGGCGGCGATCCACGGCGCGGCGCACGACCGCACCGGCACCCGCCGTGCGTTCGACCAGGCGCAGGACGCCATGCTGCGTGCCGACCCGGGCGACTACCGGCCCGTATGGATGCTCGCCTTCTACGACCAGGCCGAGCTGCACTCCCTGGCCCTGTCCGCCCACCTGGCACTCGGCGACCACCCGACCGCCGAGTACCACGCCCACCGCTGCCTGGCCGCCCTGCGCCCCCACATGGTCCGGTCCCGGGCCATCACCACGACCCGTCTCGCGCACGCCCAACTCGCGCAAGGCGCCGCCGACGCCGCCGCGACCACCGCGATGAAGGTCCCCGCCGACGCGGCCACCCAGCACGCCCGGGTAACGCGCATGCTGCAGGAGTTCGGGGCCGCGCTGCGTGCCACCGCGCCCCGTAGCTCCACCGTGCAGGCCTGGACCGAGCACACCGCCACCTGGAGGATGGCCGCATGACCACGGCTCCCGCCATCGAACTGCGCACGTTCACCACCCTGGACACCGCCCGCGGCGACCTCCTCGACGTCTACGCCGATGTGCGCGCCCCACTCCTCCACCTGCCGAACTACGCGGTCACCGCGTTCGGCGAGCGCCTGGACCGACACGGCGGCGAGCCGGGTTTCACGGCCGTCCTCGCCTACGCGGACGGACACCCGGTCGGTTACGCCTACGGCAACGCCATCGGCCACGGCGACCGCTACTGGCAGCGCACCGGTCCAGCGCCGGCGGACGAGTACACCGAGCGTCCGGCCGTGGCCCTGAAAGAGATCGGAGTCCGACCGGCCTGGCGCAAGACCGGCACCGCCCGGCGCATCCACGACGCCCTCCTCGCCACGCGCGACGAGCCGTTCGTCACGCTCATGGTCAACCCGGCCGCTGGGGACGGAAAGGTCCACGCGCTCTACAGGTCCTGGGGGTACGAGGACATCGGGCACAGCCAGCCGTCACCGGCGTCGCCGGTCCTCACCGTGATGATCCGTGCCGTTCGCTGACCGAGACGCGTGGCAGGGCAGAGCGCCCCTGCGCGACAGCGTCGTAGGTTGAGCGCCTCGACCCCATGAGATGACACGCCGGACGATGAGGCCGCCGTCTGCCACGACTGGTCCGGATTGCTGATGACTCGCACCCCTGAGCCAGAGGAAGGCGTCAGGGTTGGTCGTCGTCCTCGTCGAGGTGGTAGCTGGCGCTGGCCCAGGCGTCGGTGAAGCGGATACGGCGCGAGCCAACTGTCACGCTCCCCCCGAACCCGCCCGCGACCTGCGGAACATCTGCCAAGAACCGTCCGGCGTGACAACGTGACAGCCCCTGGCAGCAGCGGCCGAAGGCCGGTACGCCCCGCGCGAAGACGGTCCGCGTACGATGACCAACTCGAGGGGGTGGTGGCATGGCCTTGAGAATGCACCGGTGGTACGCGGCGACCGCGGTGGCACTGCTGCTGACCGGTTGCGGAGGCGCGCCGGAGAGCGACAGCACAACCGGCAAGGCGGCGGCGCTCACGAGGGAACAGGTCGGCCAGACGCTGCCGGACGGCGAGGTCATGACGGGCTGGAAGCAGTCCTTCCAGCCCACAGCCGTCGAGATGAACAGGCTCTACCGCGGGGAGGCCTGCCCCCTCAAGGGCTACGCGGGCTGCGAGAACTCCCGCTTCTTCGGCGCCGCGACCTTGCAGCGCGAGAACCCCTCCGCCTCCGTCACCTTCCGAATCGTCGCCTACGACAGCGAACAGGCCGCCCAGGACGCATACGACGTGCTCTGGAACGGCTACTACCGCAACCAGGCCAGCCCGGTGCGCCAGAGAGCCAAGACCCTGAAGCTCGGCCCGATCGGTGACGAGCACGATGCCCGGCTCGGCACCGCCGGCTACAACGGCGAGCCCGGCGCCGTGACCCAGACCCGGGTCGGCACGACGCTGCTGTGGACCATGGAGTCTGCCGCGCACAAGGGCGACATCGACGAGGACAGTGTTCGGGGTCTGGCCACGATGTTCGCCAAGCGGTCCCAGCAGGCCCAGAACGGCAACGAGCCCTCCGCCGCGCTCAACGACTGACCGCTCGACCACCTCAAGGCTCCGTGCCGACCAACTGTCGGCGCCCGCCTCGTCCCTGGCGGCGTGGGCCCGCACCGCCGGGGGCAGCGAGCCGACGGCGGCCGTGCGGGTGGCCGGGTCGGCGTAGTGGCCGGAGCGGTCGGCGAGGGCCTGCGCCAGCCATCTGTCGACCACGCGGGGTGATAGTCGCCTCGGTGGACCGAGAGGCCACGGGCGGCCTCGTCTCCGGGCCGGCTCTCCACGACCGCGCCGAGTCGGCCAGCTCGGGCCAGCGCGGCGAGTTCGTCGGTGCGGGCGGCGAGCTACTGCTGCTCCTGGCGGCGCTGCTGCTCGGCTTCCGCGTCTCGCTGGTCGGCGGCGACCTCGTCCTGGACGACGGCGTCGGTCTCCGGGTCGTACGTCCCGCCGGTGGCAACGAGCAGCTGCGCGATGCGCTCCCACTCAGCGACTTCGGCCGGACCCCGTTCGTCGTCGGCCAGGTCCTCGCGGTCGTGGTCGACGTGCTGCTGCAGCCGTGCGTCCTCGGCCGCGGTGGCGGTCATGCCGGTGGCGCGCCGGCGGACCGAACTGCGGCCGACCTTCGCCCGGTCGACCGGCTGGCGGGGCGCGGCCGCGCCGGGAGCGGGGACGCGAGCTGGTGAAGAGGAGCTGTCGAAGCAGTCTGGTTGTCACCAAGGAAGCATTCGACTTGTCGCATGTGCTCATTCAGCACTCCGCCTGCCGCTTCGACCAACTCGCGGTCCGCTTCGAGGCCACCGTCCTCATTGCCGCGATCAACGAATGGATGCCATCCGCCAAAAGGTGCTGACCGGCCCAGCCTGAGCTGACGCTCACCTCTGGGACATCTCGTAAGCCTCGCGGATGGACGCAGGGATGCGCCCACGGTCATTTACTACATATCCGTTGGCACGTGCTTAGAGACGTATCGGCTCCTCTTCCGGGCGAGGATCGAGCCTACGGGGCATAGCAGTCCGGCCAGGGCCTTTCCAGTCGCCCGTGGACACACCTTCGAGCCGGTCCGCTGTTTCTTGGAAGAAGGCGAACAACGAAGCGTATGCGCCCTCCTCGGGACCGTAGGCCTCGTCCCAGGATCCGATGGCTCCGCTGAGGGTGTCCAAGAACGTCCCGGAGAGACCATCGCGCTCTGCGGCAATGGGCACCCACTCGCGACGCCAGAACGGGTATTCGGGGTCTGCGGACGGGTCCATCTCCTCCAGGCCCATCCGGCTGAGGTAGACCCGCTGAATATCTGTCAGTCCGAGAAGCAGATGGCCGCCGGGTATGTCTATCTTGCAACCCAGCGCCACCAGGCAGGACTGACCGTCGGGCTGCCTGCTGGCATCGATGTCGTTCTCCAGCAACCACTGCCGCATTTCCCTCGGCAGGTCGGGCCTTGACCCCGAATCCTGAACACGGGTTATGCGGCTGGTGCAAGCGTAGTTGGTGTGAGGTGGAAGGCGTTCTCGAAGGCGATCGGT
>NZ_JBHJRX010000078.1:0-30727 GCF_042268605.1 Streptomyces sp. NPDC056296
GGTGCCGCAGGTACCGCAGGCGCCGCAGGTACCGCAGGCGCCGCAGGCGCTGCGGGTGCCGCAGGTACCGCAGGCGCCGCAGGTACCGCAGGCGCTGCGGGTGCCGCAGGTACCGCAGGCGCCGCAGGTACCGCAGGCGCCGCAGGCGCTGCGGGTGCCGCAGGTACCGCAGGCGCCGCAGGTACCGCAGGCGCTGCGGGTGCCGCAGGTACCGCAGGCGCCGCAGGTACCGCAGGCGCCGCAGGCGCTGCGTGTGCCACAGATACCGCAGGCGCCGCAGGTACCGCAGGCGCTGCGGGTGCCGCAGGTACCGCAGGCGCCGCAGGTACCGCAGGCGCCGCAGGCGCTGCGGGTGCCGCAGGTACCGCAGGCGCCGCAGGTACCGCAGGCGCGGCAGGTGCTGCGGGTGCCGCAGGTGCTGCGGGCGCGGCAGGTGCTGCGGGCGCGGCAGGTGCTGCGGGCGTCGCCGGTACCGCGGCAACTGGGGACGCCGCAGGCGCCACCGGTTCCGCAGGCTCCGCCACGTCCTCCGATACTGCCGGTTCTCCCAGCGGCACTGGAACAACCGGGCCGACGGGCACTACCGGACCCGCGGACACCACCGGAAGCGCAAGCACCTCCGGAGGCACTGGGGCCGCCGGCAACACGGGCCCCAGTGGAAGCGCGGGCCCCACCGGAAGCACAGGCACCGGAAACTCCGGCACCACCGGAGACGCCCGCAACGCCGGAGACTCCAACACCGCCGGAGACTCCAACACCGCCGGAGCCCCCCGCACCGCCGGAGGCTCCCGCACCCCCGACACGGACGAAACCGCCCCCACCACCCCGATGGCCTCCGCCCCGCCCCCGAACGCCCTCACCGACACGATGTCCGACCGGGCCCGCTCCCTCCTCGTCCCCGTCGCGGACCCGGAGGCCCACGGCCCGACCCCGCCCCCCGCCGTCGCCCCGGTCCTGCCCGGCCGCCCCGACGCGGACCGCCCCCAGGTCCGCGCCCCCAGCCACCAGCAGGACATCGCCAACGGCCCGCCGTGCCCGTGGTGTTCCACCCCCAACCGCCCCGACCGCCACTACTGCGCGCGCTGTGCGATGCCCCTGGTCCGCACCGGCGAGGACAGCACCGCGCCCGGCCCCTGGTGGCGTCGCCTCTTCGGCGGCCGGCGCAGCGAGACCCCCTGGGCCGGCGACCGCCCGCGCCTGCGCCGCGTCTTCGACCGCATCGGCACCTGGATCACCGTCCTGGTCGTCATCACCCTGGTGGTCCTCGGCTTCGTCTACATCCCCGACGGCGTCCAGGCCACCCGCGACCACTTCGCCAAGCGCGCCCCGGTCTCGCCGGACCGGATCACGGCCTCGCGCTCCTTCACCGGCCACAAGCCGGAACTCCTCATCGACAAGCTCAGCAACACCTGGTGGGGCCCGGGCATCTCGCAGTCCGGCCAGGGCGAGTGGATCGAGGTCAGCTTCACCGAGCCGACCCGGCTGCTGGACCTGATCATCACCCCGGGCACCTCCAGGAAGCCCGACCAGCTCAACCAGTCGGCCCTGCCGCACCGGGTGAAGGCGACGATCACGACGAAGGACGGCAGGACCACGACCCGCGACCTCACCCTGGACCAGGGCGCCGGCGGCCAGCGACGCCCCTTCCGCGTCGGCGAGGTCACCAAGGTCCGCTTCACCATCGAGTCGGCCCACGCGGCCTCCGCGAAAAAGCAGGTGGCCATCGCGGAGATCGAGTTCTTCGGCCCGTCGAGCGCCAACCGCACCTGACCCACGCCCCGGAACACCTGGAGAACGGCCTCCGCCCGGCACCGGCGGAGGCCGTTTCCACCGAATGGACGCCACGCCGCGCGCCCCCGGACGGCCCGCCGGAGGCTGAGGCCATGCCCTCAGCACGAGCGATATCCACCGCTGTCCTGCTGTCCACCGCCACCCTGCTCTCCTGCTCCCTGACGGCCTGCGCGCCGACGGCACAGGACGGCGGCCGGGGCGGCGACGGCGGCGGCACGGCAACCGACGCACAGGACGCGGACCGCTTCCGCGAGCAGTCCCTGGAATGGAAGGACTGCCCCGCCCCCTCCCCCATCCAGGGCGGCGGCGAGGCCCCCACGCCCCTCCCCGACGGCACCCGATGGCAGTGCACCACCATGCGGGCGCCACTGGACTGGAAGAAACCCTCCGGGGAGTCGATCGGCATAGAACTGATCCGGGCCCGCGCCGGCGGCGACGCGGACGACCGGATCGGCTCACTGCTCTTCAACTTCGGCGGCCCCGGAGCCTCCGGAGTCACCACCCTGCCCGCTCTCGCCCCCGACTACGAGAAGCTCCGCTCCCGGTACGACCTGGTGAGCTTCGACCCGCGCGGCGTCGGCGACAGCCGGGGCGTGCGCTGCCTGGACCCCGAAGCGGCCGAACAGGCCGAGGACGAGGTGGACGAGACCCCCGACGACGGCGGCGACGAGACCGACGCGCTGGTCGAGCTCACCCGGCAGCTGGCCGCCGCGTGCGAGAAGAACTCCGGCGACGTCCTCCCGTACGTCGGCACCACCGAGGCCGCCCACGACCTGGACCTGATGCGGCACCTCCTCGGCGACGAGAAGCTGCACTACTTCGGGATCTCGTACGGCACCCAACTCGGCGGCGTGTACGCCCACCTGTTCCCCGAGAACGTCGGCCGTGCCGTCCTGGACGGCGTCGTCGACCCCACCCGCGACAGGATGGAGGAGGCCCTCGGACAGGCCGGGGGGTTCCAGCTCGCCTTCGAGCACTTCGCCGAATGGTGCGTCGAGCAGCGCTGCACGCTCGGCGAGGACACGGAGGCGATCGTGGAGGCCGCCGTGGACCTGGAGGCGGGCCTGGACGAGGCTCCGCTGCCCACCTCGGACGGCAGCGAGCTGGACGGCGACGAGGTCCTCTCCGCGATCACCGGCTCGCTCTACAGCCAGACCCTCTGGCCCGCGCTCCTGGTCGGCCTGGAGGCGGTGACCGACGGCGCCGGCGACGTCCTGGCGGACCTGGCGGAGGCACTCGGACAGCACGGCGCCGGCGGCGACAGCGACGACGACACCACGGACGAGAGCACGGACGACCCCACGGACGAAAGCAACGAGAACGACGCCTTCAGGGCCATCACCTGCGACGACTCCAGCGACCGCTACACCGTGGCGGACGTGGAGGCTCGGCTGCCCGAGTTCGTCGAGGCGTCGCCCCTGTTCGGTCCGGGCCTGGCGTGGAGCGCGCTCTCCTGCGCCGGCTGGCCGGTGCCGGGAGAGGCCGAGCACCCCGAGGTGAGCGCGCCGGGCGCCGCGCCGATCATGCTGGTCGGCAACACCGGCGACCCCGCCACCCCCTACCAGGGCGCCGCCCGCATGGCCGAGGCGCTCGGCAAGGGCGTGGGCTTCGAGCTCACCTACGAGGGCGAGGGCCACGGCGCCTTCGACAGCGGGAACGCCTGCGTGCGCGACGCCGTCCACGCGTACCTGCTCGACGGGAAACTCCCGAAGAGCGGCGCGGTGTGCGAGCCGGAACCGCTGCCGGAAGGCAAGTAGCACCCGCGGAACCGCGTGAAGCCCTGCCGTCCGGTGGACGGCAGGGCTTCGTCTCGCTCCCGAGCCCCCTGTCGGATTCGAACCGACGACCTTCGCTTTACAAGAGCGGCGCTCTGACCAGCTGAGCTAAGGAGGCACTCGCACGGCGGCGCGCGCGGAGGCTGCTCCACTGTACACAGAGCCGGTGAACGATGGGATTCGAAAATTTCGGCGAAGTTCACAGGCCCGCAGGTACTGACAGACCAGGTGAACGCCAGGTACCGTCCTGCCCAGCTTCACCTGTGTGGACTACACCACACCACCTTCCTACAACGGATCGTCCGGCACGTTCCTGCCGGTAGAAGGGGGCCCATTCACCATGGCCACTGTTACGTTCGACAAGGCGACCCGCGTCTACCCGGGTTCCACGAAGCCCGCCGTCGACGGTCTCGACATCGACATCGAGGACGGCGAGTTCCTCGTCCTCGTCGGCCCCTCCGGCTGTGGCAAGTCCACCTCGCTCCGCATGCTCGCGGGGCTCGAGGACGTGAACGGCGGCGCCATCCGCATCGGCGACCGCGACGTCACGCACCTGCCGCCGAAGGACCGGGACATCGCCATGGTGTTCCAGAACTACGCGCTGTACCCGCACATGACGGTCGCCGACAACATGGGCTTCGCGCTCAAGATCGCCGGCGTCAACAAGGCGGAGATCCGGCAGAAGGTCGAGGAGGCCGCGAAGATCCTCGACCTCACCGAGTACCTCGACCGCAAGCCGAAGGCGCTCTCCGGTGGTCAGCGCCAGCGTGTGGCGATGGGCCGCGCGATCGTGCGTGAGCCCCAGGTCTTCCTCATGGACGAGCCGCTGTCCAACCTGGACGCCAAGCTCCGTGTCTCCACCCGTACGCAGATCGCCTCGCTCCAGCGCCGCCTCGGCATCACCACCGTCTACGTCACCCACGACCAGGTCGAGGCCATGACGATGGGCGACCGCGTGGCGGTCCTGAAGGACGGTCTGCTCCAGCAGGTCGACAGCCCTCGCAACATGTACGACAAGCCCGCCAACCTCTTCGTCGCCGGCTTCATCGGCTCCCCGGCCATGAACCTGGTCGAGGTCCCGATCACCGACGGCGGCGTGAAGTTCGGCAACAGCGTGGTGCCGATCAGCCGGGAGGCCCTGGCGGCCGCCTCCGACAGGGGCGACCGCACGGTCACCGTCGGCGTCCGCCCGGAGCACTTCGACGTGGTGGAGCTGAACGGCGGCGTCTCCAAGAGCCTGTCGAAGGACGCCGAGGACGCCCCGGCGGGCATGGCGGTCTCCGTGAACGTCGTGGAGGAGACCGGCGCCGACGGCTACATCTACGGCTCGGTCGAGGTCGGCGGCGAGAACAAGGACCTCGTGGTCCGCGTCAGCAGCCGCGCGGTGCCGGAGAAGGGCTCGACCGTCCACGTCGTGCCGCGCCCGGGCGAGGCCCACGTCTTCTCGTCCTCCACGGGCGAGCGCCTCACCGACTGAGAAACCACGCGGCCGGGTGAATTCACCCGCGTTGACGCAAAGAGCCCCGCGGCCTGCTGCGGGGCTCTTTGCGTTGTCGACAAATACCCCGGCACAACGGACGTTTCGAGCAGTTCGCGTCAACGCTGTACCCATTTCCCGCCCCCTCTTCATCCCCCATCCGGGTGACTAAATGTCGCCAAATCATTACCGGGCGCTACCCTCACTCGCGTGAAGCACTCCGTGAAGCACTCCACCACCCGACAGACGCGACGCGGCCGGGGCCCCGCCCGCCGGATCGGCCGCTCTCTCGCCTTCGTCCTGCCCGTCGTCCTGGTGCTCTCCGGGACCCTCGCCGTCACCCGGGTCAACTGGTCGGGGGATCCGGCCGACTCGGTGCTCGCCGCGTCGGAGGCCACCTCCTCCAAGGCGTCCTCCAAGGCCGCCGCCCGCGCGCCGCACGAGGTGCTGCGCGACCGGCTGCTGACCGAGTTGCAGGAGGAGGACCCGGGCGTCGCCCTCACCCACCTCCAGCAGGCCGTGAACGAGCGCCCGTCGCTGGCCGGCCACTGCGCGTCCATCGCCCGCGCCCTCGGCCGCGCCGCGGTCAAGGTGTACGGCCCGACGCGCGCCCAGTCGTACGCGCGCCCCGTCTGCGACACCGCCTTCGCCTCGGGCGTGCTGGCCGCGCACGGCTGAGCCGGCCGAGCAGCCTTCGGGGGCCGGTGGGCCGCCGCGTACAGTTCGGGCATGACCGATCCGAGCGCCGCGTCCCGCCGCCCCGTTCAAGCCGTCGTCCTGGCCGGCGGACAGGGTTCCCGGCTGCGCCCCTACACCGACGACCGGCCCAAGCCGATGGTCGAGATCCCGGGCACGGGCACTCCGATCATCGGCCACCAGCTCGCCTGGCTCGCCGAGGAGGGCGTCACCGACGTCGTGGTCTCCTGCGGTCATCTGGCCGAGGTGCTGCAGAAGTGGCTGGAGACCGCCGACCTGCCGCTCTCCGTCACCACCGTCGTCGAGACGGAGCCGCTGGGCCGCGGCGGCGGCCTCAAGTACGCCGCCGCGCACCTGCCCCACCCGGACCGTCCCTGGTACGCCACCAACGGCGACATCTGGACCCGTTTCTCGCTGCGCGACCTGGCCGACTTCCACGCCGAGCGGGACGCCGTCGCGACCCTCGCCCTGGCCCGTCCGCGGCTGCCGTGGGGCGCCGTGCAGACGGACGGCTTCGGTCACATCACCGACTTCATCGAGGCACCGCCGTCGACCTTCGAGATCAACGCCGGTGTGTACGTCTTCTCGCCCGGCTTCGCCGCGATGCTGCCGGAGCGCGGCGACCACGAGCGGACGACGTTCCCGAGGCTGGCCCGTGAGCGCCGGCTGGCCGGCTTCCCGATCCCCCAGGGCTCCTACTGGCGCGCGATCGACACCGCGAAGGACCTGACGGAGGCGGCACGGGAACTGGCGGCCCTGGGCGGCCGCTGAGGCCCCTCCGACGTCTTGCGGCCAGGGGTGGGCCTTGCCGCCCCCGAGGCCGCAGGCCTGCCATGTCCAGCCACGTCCGGTCAAGGACACCGCCGCATGAGTCCGCTCTGTGGGGCGATGAGCCACCTGAAATGGTCGACAAGTGGTCCGACAACGCCGGGGTCGCGGAGGATCACTCCTAGTTCCACGTTCTCCGTCAACCCTCGATCCGTCAGGTTCGCGCTGCCCACCAGAGCGGTGTGCCGGTCGGCTGCGATGGCCTTTGCGTGCAGCACCCCCGCCGAACCGGTTCGGTGCCAGATCCGCACGTCGGGTGTCAGGTCGGAGAAGACCGTCGCGGCGTGGGTGGTCTCTTCCAGCAGAAGGTCGACCTGCACACCGCGGCTGACCGCCGCGGCTATTTCCTCGACCACGTCACTCGCGCCGTGAGCGGCGTATGTGGCGATCAGGAGTGAGGCTGCGGCACAGCGAATGACTTCCAGCGCCACGCCGCTGGTCAACCGCGCGGGCGTGGCCGCGCTGACGGGCCCGCTGATGACCGGCTGAGCGGGAAGCGGGCGCGGTGCGGCGCGCACCGCGCCGAGCGCGAGCGCGAGACCGGCACCGGGCAGGCCCGGCGCCTCCGCGCGCCACACCTGGCGGAGGGCCTTCATCCGCTCCGCCGAACCCGCTGCCGGCTGGGACGCGGTGAAGCGTACGAGGAGCGGGTCCTCCGGGCCGCTCGCGCGTGCCAGCGTCTGCTCCCACTCGTCCAGGCGGTTCTCGGGAAGTCGATCACACAGCGCCGCGAGGAGCCCCGGAAGGCGATGCTCCGGGGCTGTGCCACGAGCAACCGGGATCCGGGCACGGCTTTGCCCGTCGCCGGGCAGTATGCCCCCGTTCCTGTCGTCGGCGGAGCCGGGACGGCCGGTCACGTCCGGAACGCGCAGGCGTCGCCGGCCAGCGTCTCCACGAGCAGGGCCCGGTCCAGGAAGTGGTTGCCGCGTTCGCAGGACGTCTCCGCGGCGAACAGGCAGGCGTGGCAGGCGGCACCGTGCAGCCGGGAGTGCACGCGCGGGTCGTGCTCGGCGCACATCGGATCGGAGCTGCAGAGCCTGGCTTCCTCCAGGGCTTGGTCGATCGCCGGCCCCAGGCGCTCGCTGCGGCCCAGGGAAACCAGGCCGCCCAGCGTTCCCTCGCTGTCCGGTGCCGCCGTGTACAGCAGGATTCCGGACATCGGGTCCGGGCCGGAGCGGGCGTACACGCGCTCCGCTATACCGGACGCGCCATAACCGCATTCCAGGGCGAACTGGCGGATGAGGACGTGGGCCAGGGTGTGCAGCAGGACGTACCGGATGCCGGGCCAGCGCGGCTCCACTCGGCGCGCGAGGCACCAGTTCAGGTGAGCCGCCTTCAGCACCTCCTCGCGGGCGAGTACGGCCTCCTTGCGCTCCCACTCCGCGATGCGCTGTTCGTCGAGGGCCAGGAAGACGCCCTCGCCGCGTAGCTCGGCACAGGGGATCCACGTCGGGTCGGTCCGGCTGAGCGGGGCTCCCGCGCGGGTCCGGGTCGACTCGTCGGGCAGCCATTCGGGAGCCTCGATCCGGGTGAAACCGGTCAGGGCCGAAACCTCGCGCAGCCGGTGCACCAGGACGACGCTGTCCAGCCAGTCGACCGTCCCGTCCGGGAGCAGGCGCTCCCGGACGGTGGTGAAGTCCGGCAGGCCGTGGTCGCGAGGGTGGGTGAACGCGCGCCACTCGGGTGTGGTGAGGTCGTCCTCCTCGTCCTCGTCGGCCTGCCCCCCGGCGACTGTCCGAGCTTCCTTGGTGATGGCGGACCACACCGCGTCCGCTCCGTACTGCTCCAGTTCGGGCCAGCAGGCCTGGGTGGGCAGCAGCATCTTCGCCGCGTCGGCGGGGACCGCGGCCAGGGGCGACAGCAGGTTCCAGTGCTCCCGGACCGCCTGGGCGAGGGGTTCCTCGGCACGGGGGATGCTGAAGACCCGCAGCTGGGAGGCGAACCAGCTGTTGGTGGCGCCGAGCGCCATGGTGCGGGCGTGTTCGGCGCATCCCTCCGGCGCGAACGTGCCCAGATGCGGATGGTGGCCCCGGCAGGCGGGCAGGTTGCGCTCGCCCGCCTGACCGAGGGCGTCCGCCATCGAGCGGACCTTTCCGCAGGTGCAGCGGACGAAGACGTTGGCCGCCTCGCCGGTGGTGCCGGACTCGGTGAGGGTCAGGGTGCCGTCGGCGCAGGGTTCGGCTCCGCTGTGGACGAAGTAGACCCACGGGAAGTCGTCCATGTGGCCGTCCGGGCAGGCGACCAGGAAGCGGGCCGGCAGAGCGGTGGGCTGGCCCTTCCCGCCTCCTCCGCAGTTGGCGTGGACGTACTTGGTCTTCTCGGGCCGGTAGAGGTTCGGCTTGAGCTGGAACAGGCCGCTGGAGGCCGGGGCGAGCTGGTTGCAGCGTTCCCGTGAGCACCGCAGCCAGCGCGGGAACAGCCCGACCGGGACTCCGACCCGGGTCCAGTCTCCGTACGGGTCGGAAGGGTCTTCCGGCAGATGGGGCGGGGTGCGCAGGGCGGCGACCTGGCCGCCCAGGCGGCGGCGTACGGCGGCCAGCAGCCGGTCCTCGGTCAGCACCCGGGCCCGGACCGGGTCCCAGTTGTCCAGGCCGAGGACCATGGTGGACAGGTTGGGAAGGTCCGTGACGGCCCCGATGCCGTAGGTGTGCAGCAGTTGGCTGGGACGCAGCTCGCCGACGCGGAGCGCTTGGGAAGCCGTGCTGGTCATGCGTTCTCCCAGGGGTCCTGGTCGCCGCCGGGGGCGTGGTCGTCGGGGTCGC
This sequence comes from Streptomyces sp. NPDC056296, assembly GCF_042268605.1. NCBI lineage: Bacteria > Bacillati > Actinomycetota > Actinomycetes > Kitasatosporales > Streptomycetaceae > Streptomyces > Streptomyces sp. NPDC056296. The sequence goes on from NZ_JBHJRX010000078.1 coordinate 9,330, forward strand.
CCTGCGGGCGGGGCGCGTACGCCGGCTCGTCACCGTCGGAGCCCGGCTCGCCGGAGAAGATCAGCCGGATCGGGGGCTCCACCTCACGCAGGGAGGTCGGGCAGGTCATGAGCCGCCAAGGGCCACTGTCGGGTTCCAGCAGCAGTGGCGCCACATCACCCTGGCGCCGGGCGGCCCGGTAGCCGAGGACGGCTCCGGGTGCTCGCCGCTTCTGCTCCCAGTAGTCGAGGCGGGTGTCGAGCCGGGTCCGGATCTCCTCCATCACGTGGCGGTCGTCCGTGACGTCCCGGGCCCGCAGTTCCAGGGAGCGGACGGCGTGGCTGACCACTTCGCCGCGCCGGTCCACGTACTGGGCGCCGCGGTTGGCGTTGTAGTCGGGCTTGAGGTTGCGGACCAGGGCGGCCAGGACTCCGGTCAGGCCGCGGTCGACGGCCCGGTCGGCGAACGGCGTCACGGACAGTGCTTCGACGTGCTGGTACAGGGCCGCGTGGAAGGATTCGAAGGTCTCGTAGTGCGAGAGGTCGCGTGGCCGGGCCCAGTTGAGCAGGGTGAAGACGAGCCCCGGTGCGCGGCGGCCGACGCGGCTGGTGGCCTGGATGTATTCGGCGGTCGACTTGGGCTGGTTGTTGACCACCATCACGCCGAGGCGCGAGACGTCCACCCCGACGGCGATCATGTTGGTGGCGAGGAGTACGTCGATGGGGCGGGGCGATCCCTTGGGGCGCCGGCCGAAGCCGATGTCGAGCTTCTCCAGGATGTCCGGAATGGCGTCGGAGGCCATCCGGCTGGTCAGCTCGGCCGGTTCACCGATGCGCCGTACAGCGAGACCTCGTCGGTCGGCCCGCAGCAGCCTGGCCGACACGTCGTCCTCGACCAGCCGTCGCATGCCGCCGAGGTCGCGCAGGCTGTTGAAGTAGCCGACCAGGGTCATGTACGGGTCGGTGAGCTCGCTCGCCCCGTAGGTCTCGTACAGGTGCTGTGCCGCGGCCAGTTGGGCGACGAACACGCGGATGGCGACCGACTTGGTGCGCACGCCCTGTGCGCAGATGCCGACGTAACGGCGGCCCGGTGTCTCGTCGGTGCGCCGGCGCCGGGCGAAGAAGGTGTCGTCGGCGCTCAGCCCGGACGGCGGGAAGACGGCGGTCCGGCGGGCGAAGAGGTCGTTGATCTGCCGGTCGGCGCGGCGCACGGTGGCCGTGGAGGCGATCACCTTGGGGCGCACGCTGTGACCGGGTTCCGGTTCCCAGGTGGAGAGCCGGTCCACGGCCGTCTCGTACAGCCCGGTGAGGGACCCCAGCGGTCCGGAGATGAGGTGCAGCTCGTCCTGGACGATCAGGTCCGGCGGGCGGACGCGGCCGGCGTCGACGGTGACCGCGGCGGGGTGGCCGCCTGCCGGGGGGTGGCTGGAGGACTCCCAGTCCGTGTCCACCGCGGACGGTGTCACGTAGCCGTGCCGGGTGCAGCGCCGGGACACCTGCCCGAACAACGCCTGGGTGTCGCCCTTCCAGGGCAGCTGCGCGAACTTGTCGACCGTGGCGATGACCAGGCTGGGCGGGAAACGGTAGATCTCCTCGTCGACGACGAGAACCGGCAGACCCAGTTCCTCGGCGGGAAGCCCGAACGCACTCGCGCCGAAGGGGCACTCGAAGGCGTCGGGGCAGGTGACGAAGGTGCGGCGCAGGGTGGTGTCGACGCCGATGTCGCGTCCGGCCTCCATCTTGGAGCCGCACCAGGGACAGCTGGTGAGCTGGTGCGGGGAGCCCATCCGGCCGAAACCCCCGAACCCCTTCTCCCTCTTGCGCTCCTTGGCCCAGTCGTCGGCCTGGTCGGTGGTGTTGGGCGTGACCCGGCCACCCACCCACAGGCCGATCCGGAACGGGTTGTGCCCCCAGTGGTCGGGTGCCTCCCTGCGGATCACCTCGCACGCGCAGATCAGTGCGGTGGCGCGCTGGAACTGCTGGATGGTGAGCAGTCGCAGCGTGTACCGCATGATCACCGCGACGCCGTGCTCGGCGTCCAGCCCGCCCAGGTGCGGCTTGCGCCGCCGGATGGCCAGGGTGAAGGCCGTCAGACCCAGGTAGGCCTCGGTCTTGCCGCCACCGGTGGGAAACCAGAGCAGGTCGGCCAGCGCACCCCGGTCGTCGGCCCGCTCCGGATGGGCGGGGTCGGCGAGGGCGGGCAGGTTGAGCAGCAGGAACGCCAGCTGGAAGGGGCGCCAGCTGCGGTTCTTCGGCAGGTCGGCCCGCTCCACCGCCTCCTGGAGCGATTGCGCCGGGTCGCGCCGCCGGTCCCCCGCGGCGATGGTGTGCACCCGCTGGTGCCACATGGCGCGGTTGGCGAAGCGGAAGGCGTCGAGGGCCTCGGGATCGTCCCGCAGCAGGTCGATGCCGTCCTGGATACGGTCGGCGGCGCTTTCGGCCCGCCGCATGTTCTCCCGGGCCTCGCCCTCGTAGTCGGCGAGCCCGGAGTCCGGGTCGTCCACGGACGCGAGCTGCCGGTCGATCCACGACCGGTACCCCTGGACGAGCGGCAGCAGCGCGGCCCGCAGCGGCGCGGGCTCCAGCTCGCTCAGCTCCCGCATGTCCAGGACGAGGTCGGTCAGCTCAGGCAGGTCCCGGTCGCGCTCGTCGGCGTGCGGGTTGGGCACGTCGGTGTGCGGGACCTCGTATGTCGGCGTCGCCGTGGTCGAGACGCGGACCGCGCGCCGGGCGTCGTCCGGCGCCTGCGCGGCGTGGACACCGGTCCCGTGCCCGACGGCGAACTCGGGATGGAAGCGGTACGTCATGGCCAGCGAGCGCCGCTCGTCGGCGTCCCCGCCCGCCGGTTCCACCGTACGGCGGGGCAGGAAGGGTGCGGTGCCGGGCGGGCCCGCGACCGTCATCGACGCCTGGAACATCCAGTGGGCGCAACCGGGTCGGTCCTCCTGCCCGTTGACGAGGAAGAGCGAGACCAGCCACGACCCTTCGTGCCGCCGGGCCCGGCCGCGTACGACGATGTGCGGGAAGTCCTTGGCGTGCACGGGCTGTGCCGACAGCTTCCCTTCCACCAGCTTCACCGTGACCCGGCCCGCACAGGGCACCCGGTGGTAGACCCGCCGCGGATTGCCCTCGATCTCGGACTCGCCCCGCTCGTACCGCGCCCAGGCGCAGTCGACGGCCACCTCCTGGACACCGTCCTCCAGACGTACCGTCATGCCCAGGGTGGACGGGTGAAGGCTAGGAACGTTGGGCGCGGACGGCTCCGGATCTCCGGCCTCGATCTCCTGGTCGGGCATCATGCCGGGCTCGTCGAGGATGTCGGGCGCGACCTCCTTGCCCACCGGCTTGACGATCCCGTCGTCCTCGTCCCGCACCCCGCCCGGGGCCAGCCGCCCGACGATGTAGTGATCCAGCGGATTGCCGGTCAGCTCCTCCGGCTCCTCCCCCTCCGGACCCAGCAGATCGCGAACGACGAGCGCGGCCAGCTTGTCGCGCAGCTGCTGCGGCGTGGGCGCGGCGAGCACCGCGTCGGCGGAGTCCGGCCCGGAGCCGGAGGCGGCGAAGAATTCCTGGGTCACGGGCACAGATTAGGTCGGAGCGCTGACATCCGGCAGGGACTTGAACGGGGAACGGACCGCCGGCGGTGATCGGATTCCCGCCGGGCCGACCGCCTCCGGCCGAAACTTGATCATCAGCGTTGGCAAGGAATGTGACGCTCGTTACTCTGTGCTGGCCGATGGGTACGGGACGCGTACGGCTTGGGGGCTGCGGGGCGGGAACGCACGTGGGGGGGACGGATGGCAGAGGGCGGAGCCGGCGGGGTTCCCCACCAGGCACCGAAGATGACGTACGGCGTTCCGCTCGGTTCCGTTCCGTCGCCGCAGCACGAGCCCGTACCGTCGCAGCAGCACGGGCCTGACTCGGAGTGGGCCAAACTGTCCCCGGGGTTCGGCGACAACGGCCACCGGGGCCACTTCGGTGAGCAGTTCATCCGGATGCTGGCCGTGGCGGCCAACCTCGACGCGGCCCAGCGCGACCGCGACCGGGTCGGCGTGGACTGGCAGCTGGGGCACCCGGGCCGACCGGGCAGACGTCGGTATCCGGTCATCGAAGCGCAGGTGAAGTGCACTTCTTCGCCCGAGCTGTACGACGACCACATCGCCTTCGACATGAAGGCCCAGCACTACAACGAGCTGGCCGGCCGGGATTACGACATCCCCCGTTTCCTGTTCCTCGTCCTGGCCCCGTCGGACCCGCTCACCTGGTCCGAGGTGACGCCCGAGCGGCTGCTGTTGCGCAAGGCCGCCTACTGGACGTGCCTGCACGACCAGGAACTCGTCGGGGCGGGCACGAGCGCACGCAGGGTCCGTGTCCCGCGCGGCAATCTGCTGACCGCCGCCACACTGCACGACCTGTTCTCGCCGGACTTCCGGGCCATGGTGGGGGTGTCGTGAACGTGATCACGGACGCTGAGTTCGAGGAGGCCCGGACGCTGGCCCCGCAGACCCTCAGGCGCTACCTGAGCGGCAAGGGCTGGCGCGCGGAACGCGAACTGTCCGGCGCCGAGTTGTGGGAGCGGTACGTCGAGGCCGAGCCCGAGCAGCCCTTCGAGGTACTGGTGCCGGCCGAACGGCGCCGGGACTACCCGGGCCGCGTCGCCGACATCCTGGAGACCCTGGCACTGGTGGAGGAGCGTCGACCGGCGGAGATCATCCGGGAGATGCGACTGCCGCCTTCGGACTGGCAGTTCCTGCGCCTCGTGCCGCCGGGCCCCTCGGGGACCGCCCCTCTGCTGGACCTGGTATCCGCGCTCAGCGGCTTGAGGGAACTCCACACGGCCGCCGCGTCGTCGGCGCTCACCCCGCAGCGGGTGCAGCCGGGACAGAAGCCGCAGGCGGTGAAGGACCATGTGGCGGCGGTACGGCTGGACCAGACCCGCGTCGGCAGTTACGTCGTCGCGGCGCACACACCGCTGCCGCCCCCGCCGAAGCCGGTGTGGCCCTCCCTCTTCGACGACGACGCGTTCTCGGACGGCCCGGGCTCCCGGCGGCCGGAGCCCTTCCCCCGCAGGGTCTCCCGCACTCTCTTCGCCGGTGTGACCTGCGCCCACGCCGCGGCCGAGGAGACCCTGCGGCGCGACTCCCTGGCCGACTTCGCGTCCTACGCCGACGCGGGTCTGTCCGCCAACCTCTGCGAGGCCCTGGTGAGGATCGCGGGCGAGGAGCGGCGCCAGTTCTCGATGGCCTTCGCCTGGTCCTCCGACGTCCGGATGGAGCAGGCCTCACCTCCGGTGACGCTCGCCCCCGGCCACCTGGAGGCACTGGAGGCGGGCGCCAAGGACCTGAGGGAGAAGTGGGGACGCGAGCCGGAGGCGGTCCTGCACGGCATGGTCACCCGGCTCAGCGGACAGGGCAACCGCGAGGCGACGGTCTACGGCACGCTGCTTCACGAGGACGACGCACGGGTGCGCAGTGTCCGGGTCGATCTGCGGCCGGAGGATGTGTCCAGGGCGGCTCATGCCTGGCGTCTCGGCCTGGAGGTGGTGGTGAAGGGCGACCTGACTTCGTACGGGACGGGCTTGCGTATGCGGCAGGTGCTGCACTTCGTCACCAACGTGGAGTGAGGGGCCCCGGAGAGAGCTGACGCTCCCACCACGGCGCGGGCCCCCGTCGCTTCGTCACGCGCGTTGGTTCTCGCGACCGAAACGTACGGGGGCCGTCGGTGTGGGGGAGGCCGATGCCAGGGCCCGGCGGTGCCGTCGGAGCACTGCGGACTCACCCAGCAGGAGGGCACGCGGCCGGTAGGCGGGACCGCACAGGGAGCGCTCCAGGGCGGGGAGGTAGTTCCAGCGCACGGCCGGATGCGCGGAGTGTGCGAAGTGGTGGAGGTCGCCGTACGGCAGCCAGGTGCCGCGTGCCAGCAGGGCGAGCAGCGCGTTGTGGGGGTACAGCCTCAGGCAGCGGCCGGCCTCGACGGCGACCGGGGGCCCGGTGACCGGTTCCGGGTCGAACCAGCGGTGCTCGACGAGGAGGGACATCCAGGCGAGCTGCGGATACAGCAGCAGCCGGGGCAGGACGAGGACGAACACCGCCGCCTCCCAGCCGAAGCAGCCACCGGCGGCGACGGTCATCGCCACCGGACAGGCCGCCCGCAATCGTCCGGCACCCGGCTCCCGCCACAGCGCGCACAGCCCCCGCACGGTGTCGGACAGACCGGCCGGGGTGAGCGGATGGACCAGGGCGAGCACGCACCGCGTCGTCGTGGCCCCCGCACGCAACCCGGCGCGACGCAGTTCGGCGAGGCTGGGGTCGGCTCCGGCGACCGTTGCGTTCGGATGGTGCTCGCGCACATGCCGACGGCGGCGTACGGCGACGGGGACGAACCCGAGCGGAATGTGCACGGCGACTTCGGCGAGCAGCGCGTTCAGCCGACTGCCGCGCGCCAGCACACCGTGTACGGCGAAGTGGCTGACCTCCTGGAGATGGCGGAATTTCACCGCCCCGGCGACTGCCGCGACCACGCAGCCCCAGACGCCCCCGTGTACGGCCACGGCGGACCATCCGGCAAGCTCCAGCCAGTGGCCGAGCAGCACGAGTACCGGCGTGACGTCGTTCAGCCGCTCACGCTGGAGCGTCATCACCGAGCGGAGCGAATCGGGCCGGTGCCGTCCTCGCGCCGGACTGAACCACCACCGGTCCGCCTGCCGCAGCGCGATCCCCACCGCGATGACCGCCAGGCCCGTCGACAGTGCCCCCAAAGCCGTCCCCTCCCGTAATCCCGGCCAAGCCGCAGGCGGCCGGGACCGGGGACGGGCGTCAGACCTCGGTGGGGTGGATACCGGCCTCGTGCAGCACCTTCATGTTTTCCCGGCTGAGTTCCGCGAACGCGCTGATTTCCGCCATGTGCGCGGAGCCCGCGTACTCCACCGGACCGTCCCCGAGCAGCACGGCCGGGTCGAGTTCCGCGTCGTACACGAGGGTCGCGTTGCCCTCCAGTACGGGCTGCCACACGTCACCGACGGGTTGGAGGAAGCTGCGGGCGACACCTCCGGGGTTGCGGACGGTCACCGGGCGCTCCAGGTCCACGCGGCCGAGGCGGGACAGCGTGGCGCGGGAGGCCGCGATGCCCGAACCGCACGACGGCGTCAGCCCGGCCCCCCGTTCGTAGGTGTGGACGAACACCTCGTCGTCCGACAACGGACGTACGAAGGAGAGGTTGGCGCCGATGGGAAAGACCTCCGGTGAACCGGCGACCCGCCGCCCGGTCTCGATCAGTTCCGCCTCGTCGTAGGCGTCGACCACCGTGATCAGGTGGGAGTTCGGCACGGCGACCGCCGTCACGTGGCGCGACGGATGGAAGGCGGGCAGCAGGCGGTCCACGTACTCCCCGTGCGGTCCGGCCTCGGCAACGATCGGCACGCCCGGCGCGAAGTCGACGGCCGGCAGCTCGACGGAGACCTCCCGCACCCCGTGGGAGGTGCGGCCCCGGTCGCGCACGGTGAACGCGTACGGCCCCTGCTCCACGACGACCGAATCCGCCTGGTGCCGGTCCAGCAGTATCCGGCCGGCGCACCGCATGCCGTTCCCGCACAGCAGGGCCTCGGACCCGTCCGGGTTGTAGAACCAGGCGCGCGCCGTGCCGTCCCCGTGATCGGCCACGAAGTACACGCCGTCGCCGCCCAGCCCCCGCTTTCGGTCGCACAGCAGCCCGACGGCCCGGGTGAGGTCGTCCGCGGTTGCGAAGTGGTCGAGGGGGGCGCCGTCGACGACGAAAATGTCGTTCCGGGAGCCGTGGGCCTTGGTGAGCGAGAGAGTGGGCATCAGGTACTTTCCGTCGCGCCGTGGCATCGCGCGGTCCCGCCAGGTCCGGACCGGCTGTCCATTCATGCTACGTCGCCGTCCGGATCCCGCGCCCGCGCCTCAGAGCCGGGCCGCCGTCTCGCGTACCGCTGCTTCGTCCCAGGTACCGCCGTCGAGCATGGGCCGCGCGGTGGCCTCGTACGACTGGAGGACGAAGGGCGCCGAGTCGGAGCCGTGGCCCCAGATCGACTCGAAACGGCCCGCCCATCGTTCGACGTGTTTGAAGTAGACGGAGCTGCGGCCCCGGCGGTAGTCGGTGTCCCCTTGCTCCTCCTCCAGCAGGACCGCCGCCTTCGACACGACGACGAAGTCCACGGCCTGGTCGGCGCGCAAGCGGTCCCGCACGGCGAGCGCGCACTGGACCCCCAGGGAACGGTGGTGGTCGACGAGCGCCAGCAGCGAGCGGGCGAACTCGTGCCGGGTGAGATCGTCCTGCCAGCAGATGAACAGCCGCTGCACCGTCCCGCCGCTCTCGATGAGGCGCCGGTTCACGGCCAGGTACTCCCGGCGCTGCGTCAGCAGGTCCGGGTTGGTGGTGAGGTCGGCGGCCAGTACCCGCTTGGGGTCACTGCCGGAGTCGATGAGCGCCTGGAAGAGCAGCACGGAAAGCCGGGGGACCTCGGAGGCGTACACCTGGAGGTGCCCGTCGGCGATCTCCCCGAAGCCCGCGATGAGTTCCCGTTCGAGCTGTTGGCGGACCAGGCCGAAGTACCGGGAGTCCGCCATGTGACGGTCGTTCGCCCGGCGCAACTGGATGTAGATCCGCCGCAGCCACATGTGGTTGGCCACCATGAGCAGGAGAAGAACGGTCTCCGCGCCGAGCAGGACGTCCCTCAGCAGACTCTTCTCCGCGACCCACGCGGCGACGGGAATGGCGATGCCGGCGATCCCCACGACCGCGTTCAACACCTGCGAGGACAGGGCGTCGGCCACGCGGGTCCCGAAGTCCTGCCGTGGCGCCGCTGTCGTCATGTGCCTCCCCCTCTTCACGGACCTGTCGGCACATGGTGCGCGGTCGTCCGGGCACGGGCAAGTACACGTCGTAATGAGGGGTGACTTACGGTCATGCTGAAGGCTGCCTGTCGCCCTGCGCGACCGGAGGCGGGGGATCGTCGGCAGTCCGGGCCAGGTCCGCAGTGGGGAACGAAAGGCGCGATGTTCCGTGCTCGGGCGTGCGCCGTCTCAGAATCCCAGGTAGGTGATCTGGACGACGTAGACGCGTTCGTGCCGCACGACGATCTGGTAGGTGAACATCCCGCCGGGGACCGTGATGTCGCCGCCCTTCGGATCGTCTCCCCCGTACGCACGGCCGTGCAAGTACTGGGCTTCTGCCGCCCTGACCAGCTCGGCGGCCTTGCGTTCCACGGCGGTGAGGAAGACGGGCGGGGCGGTGCGGGCGGCTTCCTCTGCGCCGAAGGCGTACTCCCAGGCCCAGCTCAAGCGTGTACTGCCTTCATCGCCTCGTCGAGGACGGCGCTCAGCTCGCGCAGGGCATCACGGGCCACGTCCGCGTCCTCGTGTTCCAGGTTGTTCCTGGCCCGGGAGTGGCGGTCCGCGAGGTCGGGCCGGCGGGCGATCTCGATGTCACGGGCCCACGCCAGGGCCCAGCTGCGTACCGGGCTGAGCGACTGCCATTCCAGGGCCTTGGCGAATGCCTCTTCCTTGGTCTGCTGCATCTCCGGCAGACGTCCGGGTGCGACGACGGTGAGGGCGGCCCGCAGCGCGTCCGGCGTCTGCTCGGGGCGGGGGACCAGCTCGTGTCCGTGGTCGGCCTGGGTGCTCATGAAGTCCTCCCGGGAGTGCACTGGCCAGGGTAGTCGTCCGGGACGGCTGGGGAATCGGGACGCGAACATCGAGGTGTGTTTCTCCTGGTCAACGAGTGTGTGAAGGGGCATGCCCAGGGGGTGCGTCGCTGGCGGTCGTGCGGCAGTCGCGGCAGCGGTCCTCGGGGGCGCGGAAGCCGCGGTCGCAGCCGTGTCCTGGGCGGTGAGGGGCTCGTCACGACGGAGCGACTTCGGGCAGTCGGTCATTCGTCGTCGAAGATCTCTTCCGTGGTGGACGCGGTGACGGCGCGGAGAAGCCAGCGGAGCAGGGTTTCGGGGTCCTGGCAGTCGGCGACCTCTTTGCGGGCGGCCTCCGAGAGGACGAGCCCCCGCTCTCCCAGGAGAAGCAGGAGATGTTCCCTGCGGAACTTCGTGATGCGCTCGACCCGGTCCTTCTCGCGTTCCCGATCCAGGATGATCGCGCTCACGAGATGCTTCCAGACGATCCCGGTCGGGTGGGTGTGGAGGCCCTGTGCCGTCAGAGCGATGAGTGGGTTGGCGTCCACGTCGGGGAGATCCCGCAAGACCGTGGACAACGTGTCCAGCGCAGACCCGATTCCTTGTGCGGACGGATGCATGACGGCCGACAGTGCGGTGAGGGTCGGGTCGGCCCGGATCCTGTCGCGGTCGGTGATCAGCGGCAGGTCGGCAGGTCCCGCGACGAAGGGGTGGAGGGTGAGCGCGGGCGGCTGAACGGGTCCACTGGCCACGGGCTGTGCGGCCCAACGAGCTGTGTCCTGGTCGGGGCACACGATCAGCAGGGCCGTGGGCAACCGGTACTCGGCCCACAGATATGCGGCGTGGTGTGCCCAGTGCGCGGGCCGTCGGTGATCCCGCTGGTCCTGTGCCTCGATCAACAGAAGGAAGCTCTCCTGCCCCGCCGTCTCGCACTGGAGCAGCGTGTTCCCCCGACAGGCGAGAGAACCCCAGTTGCCGGTGCCCGAGAACAGCACAGTCGCTTTGGTGATGTCGGGAACGGCGATCCCGAGCAGCGGCGCTACGCGGGCGAACAGGCCGGGATCGTGCCAGAAGAGGCGGTGCATGGATTCGGCGGGCGAGTCGGACATGGTGGCCTCGGGTCTTTGAAGGTGGTGGACGAGGACGGGGACCTGGGTCTCAGACGGCGGACCCGGCGTCCCGGCAGTCGCGGCAGCGGTCCTCGGTCTCGGGGGCGCGGAAGCCGCGGTCGCAGCCGTCGCAGTTGCGTACCTCGTGGCGGGGCGGTGGCGGACCGGCCGGGGCGGCTCCGAACGGTGGCGGGGGTGGCAACTGCGCGGTGAGGCGGTGGGCGAGGAGAGCCGCAGGGCGGCGCAGGGGGTCGTCGGGGAGGTCGGCGGTGAGGGCGTGGCGTACGGCGCCGGGGGCGACGTCCCGCTCCAGCCAGGCGGCGACGCCGGGGGCCAGGTGGGCGGTGTCGGCGGTGGAGAGGAGGAGGCGGGGGTCGTGTCGGCGCAGGGTGGCGAGGAGGTCGGTGGCCTGCTGGAGGAGTGCGGAGGCGGTGCGGCTGGGCTGGGGGACGGCGGGGAGGGCCTTGCGGGGACGGGAGTGAGGGCGGTGGCCGGTGCGGGTGCCGGTTTCGGTGCGGGGTGGGTGGGGCGCTTGGCCTTGTTCCTCGGTGGGTGCCGGCGGCCGCTCTGCCGGGCGGTGCTGCCGGGGCGGCGCGGGCGGACGGTCCGGACAGCCGCCGGTGTTGGCCGGCTCGCGACGGGCCGCCTGCGGCTGGTTGCAGGAGACGGTGCGGGTGACGATGCGGCCGGTGGTCGTGCGGTGCCGTTCGCGGCGCAGGTAGCCGTGGGCCTCCAGCTCGCGCAGGGCGGCGGCGATGCGGGTCGGCCCCTCGGGGAATCGGGCGGTGAGCGTCTTGATGTCGGCGCCCGCACCGGTGGGCAGCGACTGGAGGTGGCAGCTGAGGCCGATCGCCAGCAGCGACAGCTCCTTGTGCTGGACGAGGTGGTTGCCGATCACCACGAAGCGGGTGGTGTGGCGGGTGTTCTCGTGGGTGATGCCGCCGCCGTGGTGACGCGTACGGGTCGAATTGAAGGCAGGGGCTGACTGGGCGCGCGGGGGCGCGCTAGGGTTTTGGGTACCCATCGGGAAGGTTTCCTCTTCCTTGGTGGTAGGCCCTCGCACCGGGATTGCAGTCCCAGCGGGGGCCGATGTCTTTTCGGGTGGACTCGCTTGCGCTGAGAGTAGGGGAGTTGGGCCCTCGGAAATCCAGCTGAGCCGGTGATGTTCACCCGCCCGGGTGACGACGCGTCTCGGGCGGGAGGGGTGGGGCTTGGTGAGGTCCTTTCTCCCCGAGTTCTTGCTCTTGGTAGGGCACCGACGGCACCGCAACCTCAGAACGTGGGTTGCGGTGGCGTACAGCGCAGTTCGGCCCAGACGGTCTTGCGCGGGAAGCGGCCCTCGACTACGCCCCACCGATCCGCCAGCGCCTCGACCAGCAACAGCCCGCGGCCGGACTCGGCATCGGGGGCGGGTGTCCGAGGGGCGGGGAGTTCCTGGCCCCGGGTGTCGGTGACCTCGATACGGAGGGTGCCGCCGACGACGTAGAGGGTGAGCCGGAAATCGCGGCCGGGTACGCGTCCATGGTCCGCCGCGTTGTTGGCTAGTTCGGCCACGAGGTGGCGAGCGGGGTCGAGGGGCAGGCCCCACGAACGGAGTTGCTCCGTCGCGAGCAGACGGGCGAGACGGGCACCGCGTGGCGTGGGAGACAGCTGCACGCTGAAGTTGCGGACGGACGTCGGGAGTTCTACGGATTTCTGGTTCACGTCACAGAGCGTGGTGACGTGTGCGTACCGTGAGAAGTGACTCAGCGGGTACGTACGGTGACTGTCCGGTGGTTGTCCAGTGGTGTCGGTGCTGTCGGGGTGGTGCGTGCGGGTAGGGCGCTGAGGGCAACGCGGCGAGTACGACGAAGGGGCGCGCGGAATGACGGTCGAGGCGGAGGCGGGGCGGCTCGGGGATGACGCGGATGAGCCGGGGTGGGAGGTCGACCCGGACGACGAGTGGGGCATCGCGGTCATCGCAACGGTGGGACGGCAGTTGAAGCTGCGGCGCGAGGCCGTGGGGATGAGGGCCGGCGAGTTCGGAGCAGCGGTGGGGTACGGGGAGGACCTTGTCTACAAGGTGGAGGGAGGCAAGCGGATTCCCCGGCAGGAGTACCTGGACAGGGCGGACGAGGTACTGGACGCGGGTGGTCTCATCTCGGCGACCTGGGAGGACGTGAAGAAGGTCCGGTATCCGAAGAAGATTCGGGACTTGACCCGTCTGGAGGCACAGGCCGCCGAGCTGACCGCGTACGGCACTCACAACCTCCACGGCCTGTTGCAGACGGCGGACTACATGCGTGCTCTGTTCGAGATGCGTCGGCCCGCGTACTCACAGGATGAGGTGGAGCGGTTGGTGAGTGCGCGAGTCGCTCGAAAGGTCATCTTCGAGCGGGACCCCGCTCCAGAGCTGTGCTTTGTCCAAGAAGAGGCGACGCTCAGAAGGCCACTCGGGGGCAGAATGGTGCTGCGTCGCCAACTGGAACACCTGCTGGAGCTCGGGCAGATGAGGAACGTAGAGATCCAGGTGATGCCGATCAACCGTGCGGTGCATGCAGGTATGGGAGGCGAGATCCAAGTGCTCAAGTTCGCTGACGGTACGGCAGTTGGACGAGCCGAGGGAGACCTCGGCAGCCGTCCCGTCTCAGAGTTGAAGCATCTTCGGATCATGGAACTGCGGTGTGGCATCATCCGGGCTCAGGCTCTCTCGCCAGGGGAGTCGCTGGCTTTCATCGAGCAAGTGCTGGGAGAGGCATGATCCGCAAGACGTGGGCTGAGGACGACTCGGAGCTGCGCTGGTTCAAGAGCAGCTACAGCGACAGCAGCAACAGCAACGAATGCGTTGAGGTCGCGACCACGCTGCGCACGGTGCACGTACGTGACTCCAAGAGCTTGGGTGGCCCTCGGCTCACGGTCGCCCGGGAAGCGTGGACAGACTTCCTGACGTACACCTCGGAGGACTGACGCTCCAACAGGACGCGCTCCGCACCCTGGTTGTCACGGGGAGCGGGCGCGTCGATGTGTGCCTTCAGGGCATGTCCAGCTCGGAGAAGAGCACGCCGTCATCATCCGGAGCAGGGCGGGGATTGCGCTCAGCGGCCCGCGCCTTCGCCTTGGCCTTACGAGCAGCAGCCCTGCGCTTCTTGGCCTCGGGCGTGTGCACCCCTCTTTCCATCTCCTCCTTATAGCGCACCTGATTCAGTTCCAGAAGGCGATCCAGAATCTCTGTCTGCACACTCGATGCGACGGTGAAGCGTGCGCCTTGGCGAGTCTCACAGAAGCCATGCTCCAAGTTGATGTCAGTCCAGCCATAGGCTCCGGCTACCGCTCTGTCTACTTCAATATGAGCGTCCCGAATGGCTAGAATGTCCGATCCGGCCTCAGACTCGGAATGAACCATGTTGTACAGACTAGTAAGCCCAACGTTGCGATCCACTATGGCGTTGCGCTGAGCTTCTTCTAGCTTAGCTCCCGCGTCAGCCAGAGATTGCAATTCGCGAGGCTGCGGAAATGTTTCATAAACAGTGGAGGGATTGTACCGGATTCGCGCCTCCAGCCCCCCGCCCCACTGAATTGCCCACCAATAGTGGAAGCTGCTCGACAGGAGGGAAAGATGAGCTGGTGAGGATTCCGCGATGACGCAGAGGCCGTCAGAAAAAACTTGATCACTAGGCTGGAATGCAAGTGTCAGAAGTTTAGTATGCCGCGATACAACGATAACTTGATCGAGATCTGCGATGGCTTCGTAGAGCTCAGGCCGTTGACGCTCGTACTGCCACCAGTGCTCGTGGGCGTGCTTGCTGTGAGTGACCTTCAAGCGATCCGGCTTTACTTTTTCTTCTACGATAGCCATTACGTCTACATACTGCGCGGCTTTATGCAGGGGCCAATCACGGAAGTTGATCGCCCAGCGAGTAGCTGAACGATCAGGACGGTCACTAAAGTCCTCGCCACCGAGGAACGGGTAGAGAACGTTCGCGTTTTTGGGATCTCGTTCAATCAGGGCCTGCGCCTCTGCGGGGCTCAACCAGAAACCCTTGCCCAGCACGTTCGACCCTTGGGAGCACTGCCCTTCGTTCGCGACCAGAGGCTTCGGTTTCCCGGTGATACGTGATTTGGCATCCAGTCCAGCTGTAATTCCCTGGACGTTCACGCCGTCGAGTTTGAACGCTTCACTCGTACGGGAGGCCCTACTGAGCCATAGAAGGGAAACTAGCACTGCCGCGGCGCCCGGCCAGGGCATGGCTTTGATGGCACGATAGATCGTCCATCCATCGCCTGTCGCTTGATCGAGCCCCACCAGTCGAGATTTTCCCTGAGCAATGGTTTTAGTGGCGATGATTCCCACGCGCCGCTCTGGCGCGAGGGAACAATTCCGAAGTAGAAAATAGGCCGAAAGGTCCGCGCTGCCGCGGACGCCTTTGCCGACCCTGTTCACTAGGTACTCTCGATAGTCTCGCCCAAGCGACCCTGTCAACATCTGCCCGCCACTAAATGGCGGGTTTCCGACGACCACGTCGAACCCGCTGGATTCCCTAACCCCCATAACCTCGGGAAACTCCAACGGCCAATGCAACGGCCGAACCGCCTCCGCCCGCGGCCCCTTCAGCCACCCCTCCACAATCCCCCGAGCCCGAACCGCAGCCTCCTCGGAACCGGCCCCATCCCCCATAGCCGCCGCGACCAGCCCAGCCACCGCCTCCAGCCGGTTCCGGTACGCCTTCGCCTTGGCGTCCTCCTTGGCCTCGGCGTGAGCCGCCCGCCCTCGCGCTCCCCCAACGCTCTCCACGCCGGAGATCTCCGTGGCCTCCTCGTCGGAGATGCCCTCGGCCGCGAGCGCGGCGCCCACCACCGCGTCCGCCGCAAGCCGCAGCTTGCCGCTCAACGCGTCGGCCTGCTCCAGCAGTTCGGCCTTGTCGCGGACGACCCGGATGTCCGTGACCGCCGTCGACTCGATCTTCCGGCGCAGCTCGGCCGCGTCCGACAGCAGCGTCTCCGTCACGTCCAGCGCCCGCGACACCTCCGGGCTCAACTGCCGCGCACCGGAGTCGAGATGGAACGCCTTCACCTGCTCCACATCGATGACCCCGACCAACGAGTCCCCGCACCGCAACGCATGGTCCAGGAACGAGAACGGCCGTCCCTTCGCCAGCGTCACCAGCCACAGCGACAGCTTGGCCAGCTCCACCGCCATGGGGTCGCGGTCGACCCCGTACAGGCACCGGTCGGCGACCAGCCGCCGCGCCACCTGGTGCAGTTGCTCACGGTCGTCGGCGTCCACGTCGCGGGCGATCTCCGGCGGCAGCCCGTCCCGGACCCACGCGTCGACCACCCGGTCGGACAGATACCGGCACGCCGACACGAGGAAGGCGCCCGAGCCCATCGCCGGGTCCAACACCCGCAGCTTCAGCAGCTCGTCGGCCGTCTTCGCCCGCCAGACGCCCGGCTCCGCACCCTCTGCCGGGCCCGGCGCGAAGCACAGCGGGGCCAGGGTGTGCTCGACCACTTCCTCGGCCAGCGCCTTCGGCGTGTAATGGGTACCCGTGTCACGTCGGTTGCCCGACCGCACCACCACGACCGAGCCCGCCGGCCACACCTTGGGTTCGCCGCGCAGGTCGACGCCGTACAGCCCCGAGAAGGCGACCGCCCGCTCGATGAGTGCCGTGTCGCTGCCGCAGGCGGTCTCCAGCTCGGCCGTGACGACGGCGGGCTTGGCCAGGGCCTTCGTCACCGTCGGCGACTTCGTGCCGGCGGCCGCCGCGACCTCGTCGGCCAGCGTGCCCGCAGCCGCCCACTCCTCCAGGCGGGCCAGCGGCAACACCGCCTCGTACTTCTTGTCGCGGCCGAAGGAGACGCCGACGTAAGGCTCGTCGGCCCAGTGGCAGCCGTACTCCAGCAGGCCCTCGTAGACGTGGCCGATCTGCTCGACGTCCAGGCCCTTGTAGGAGAGGCGTTCCTCGCCCTTGAAGCCCTTGCGGGCGCGGAGGGTGAGGAGGGCGTCGAGGATCTCGTAGACGACCCGGTCGGTGACCTTGGCGTCGACCAGCCAGGGGAAGCGCGCCGGGTCGAAGAGGGAGCCGCCGTACGGAGGGATCCACAGGAGGTCGTGCGTGCTGCCGCCGTGGATCGCGGTGAACGTCGCGAGCAGACGCGGCCAGGTCGCTGCGCTGCGGTCGCCCAGCTCACCGCCGTGCAGGCGACGCGCGGTGCGCAGTTCCTCGTGCAGCGGGCCGACGGCGTACGAGGCGTCGTACAGCTCGTCCCCGGAGGGGAGCAGGCGCTGTTCCTCGGCGTAGAGGAGGAAGACGAGGCGCATCATGACGGTGAGGGCGCCCTCGTAGACCTGCTTGGCCGGGACGTCCCGGAGCAGGGCGCCGTGGGACTCGCGGTCGAGGCGGGAGACCTCGGCGACCAGCAGCGAGACCGCCTCGCGGACCTGGCGGCCGAGGGTGTCCGTGACCTCGGACTGGGCGGCGGCGGTGCGGGCGAAGAGCCCGGCCGTGGAGTCGGACGGCTTGCCCGCGGCGTCCAGTGGCGGACGGATGGCCCGGCGCGCCGTGAGCAGGCTGGCGAAGGCGCGGGCGAGGAGCGGTTCCTCGGACCACAGGTCGGCGTCGAAGACGGCGACGGTGGTGGCCTCCTTGGGGCGGGCGTGGACGAGGGCCCACTCGGGGCCGTTGGTGAGGAGGGCGAGGGGGACCTGGCGGGCCCGGCACAGGTCGGCGGCCTGGTCGACGAAGGCCGGCCGGTCGCCGCGCGGGCGGGTCAGCGAGGCGGCCCAGTCGCCCGTGCGGAAGAGCAGCGCGCGGGGTGTCAGGCCCGACTCGCCGGGGCCGAGGAGTACCGCGTCGGGGGTGTTCGCACCGGCGTGCAGGGACTCGGGGATCGCGGCGCCCTCGCGCAGACCGGGCGAGCGCCAGCCGAGGAGCTCGGTGAGGACCAGTTTCTCCCAGGCGGGGCGCAGCAGCGCCGGGTCTTCCTGGACCTCCGCCCAGGCCTGGCGCAGCCGCGTCCACGTCTCGGGCGGGATGGTGTCCAGGCCCTGCGGGAACGCGCCGACCAGCACGGGCAAGGAGACGAACGGGCCGTCGGGGCGAAGCAGGCGCAGCCAGTCCTCGTGCTGTTCCGTCGGCGTCGGGACGGTGCCCTTCGGCGGCACCCTCTTCTTGGCGGCGGCGGTGGGCATCAGCGGGACTCCTGGCGGGCGGTGACGGCGAGGGAACGGGGGACGAGGAAGGTGACGGACACCGGGAACCAGCGTGGTGACGGGTCCGCCCAGCGGCGCCGCAGGGCCGACGTCTCCGACTCGATCACCTGCGGCAGCCGGCGCAGACGCTCCTGAAGCGCCTCGCGGTCGGCATGCAGCTGGCGGCGTTCGTCGTCGACGTCGAACAGCGACTCCTGCTGCCAGTGTCCCGTATCGTCCAGGCGCTCCCGGATCGACCGGCCGAGATCCTCCAGGACCGCGCGCATGCCGTCGACCTCCTCCTCGCAGCGCTTGGCGAGCAGGGACTGGAGGGTGCGGAAGCGGCGGTTCGCCTGGGTGTTCAGGGCGCGGGAGAGGCGGACGTCCAGATTGTCCGGCCACAGAGCGGACAGCTCGGTGCGGATCTCCTCGGGAGGCAGGTCGTCCGTCGCGGCGTCGAGCCAGTTCTCCACGTCCTCCTTCCTGGCTACGGCGAGCCTGCCGCCCTCGATGAGGCCGCCCGCCGCGATCACCTCCTCGTGGAGACGGGCGCCACCGCTGCCGCTGATCACGACCCGGCCGTGTGCCACCACGGCGGGCCCGCGCAGGGCACCGTCCGGCACCACGCGCGCGGTGACGCGGGACAGCTTCCTGTCCCCGAGACGAGCGTCGCCGGAGCCCTGCGGCTTCGCGTCCCCGCCGGACCACAGCTCCGCGCGCAGCAGCCGCAGGCACATCTGCGTCAGCCGGTGACCCAGGTGGAGGTACACGACGTCGGTGCGGTCGCGGGCCTCGGCCTCGTCGAAGACGACCGGGCGGTCCGCGCCGGTGAGCGGATGCCGCAGGCCGTCGTTGCGGGCCCTGGCCCAGGCGCCGGGCAGTTCGGGGAGCCGGAAGCAGCGGGCGCCCTGGCCCGGCTGGGGGTCGGGGACCTCGGTCAGGTCCTTGCGGTGGGCGAGCTGGAGACCGGTGCGGACGACCCGCTCCAGGGTCTCGGCGTTGAGGTGGAGGTCCTGGCGGCTGCCGGCGAGGGCGTTGACCAGCTTCTCCAGGTCGCGGGCGAGGTCCCGCTCGACCTTGAGCACGGCCTTGCCGGACCTCTTGGTGATCTCCGCGTCGGCGGTGGTCCAGTCGGAACGGCGGCCCAGCATCTTCTGCTCGACCTGCGCGGCGATGACCTCGCCCGCGCTGCCCAGGTCCTCACGGATGCGCTCGGTCTTGCGGGCGGCCACCGCGAGGAAGTGCATCTCGTCCTCCAGCGCCCCGGCCTCGTACCCGGAGTCGGTCTGGTGGTCGTGCGCGGCGTCGAAGCCCTGCCAGCCCTCGGGAACGAAGTGGTGGACGTCCACCTGGTGGGCGCGCTGGCCGTGCCGGTCGACGCGGCCGTTGCGCTGCTCCAGGCGGTTGGGGTTCCACGGGATCTCCCAGTGCAGGACCCGGTGGCAGTGGGCCTGGAGGTTGATGCCCTCGCTGGCGGCGTCGGTGCCGAGCAGGATGCGTACGGGAGAGAGGTCCGGGCTCTCCTGGAACACCGTCTTGACGTCCTCGCGCTCCTTCGGGTCCTGACCGCCGTACAGGAGGGCGATCCGCTCCTTCGGGTACTTGGCGGCGATCAGCTGCTCGTACAGCCAGCGCTGGGTGTCCCGGTACTCGGTGAAGACGATGACCCGTTCATCCGTCCAGTCGCCCAGGGGGCCGTCGGCGCAGGTGATCGCGTCCAGCCACTCGCGGAAGCGCGCGAACTTGGCGTCGGGGCGCTTCCCGGCCGTCACGGCCCAGGCGTCCAGCTCCGTCAGCAGGGTGCGCTCACGGTCCGACAGCGGGCGCATCGCCTGGCGGGCGGCGGTGAGGGCGCGGGCCGCCGCCTCGGCCTGTTCCTGCTCGCCGTCCTCCTCGGCCTCCTCGACGCCGTCGATGAGCGGCCTGAGCACGCGGACGCTGGGAGCGGGCTCCGTCTCCTCGACGGGGCGCCGGGTCGTCATCGTTTCGAGGTGCGTGGCGATCGTCTCCGCGAACGCCTTCGGTGACGACAGGAACCGCTTCTTCAGCAGCGTCGTCACGAAGTCCGCCGCCGTACGGCCGGCCTTCCCTCCGCCGTTTCCGTCGCGGCGCGAGCGAGCGTACTCGGCGAGCTTGGCGTAGGCCGCGCGGGTCTCTTCGCTGTACCGCACTTCCAGGGGGTGCGGCACACGGCGAGGGAAGCGGGGCTCGCCGTTCCACTTCGGCGGCAGCTCCGACTTCAGGCGTCGCACCATCACGCGGCGCAGCTGCTCGTCGGCCGGCTTCACGCCACGGGCGAAGCGGTGGTCGTCGAGCAGTTCGAGGAGGGCCGTGAAGGACTCGAGGTAGCCGTTGTGCGGGGTCGCGGAGAGGAAGAGGCGGTGTTCGCAGTGTGGGGCGAGCAGCTTCACGGCCCGCGTGCGCTGGGAGTCGACCGCGTACTTGCCCGTGCCGGAGGGGGCGCAGGTGTGGACCTCGTCCACGATCAGCAGATCGAAGGCGCGCGGGTACTCCGGCACCGAGGGGAGGACCTCGCGCAGCATCCGCATCGGGCGCTCCCGCTTCAGCCAGTCGATCGACACGATCAGGCGCGGGTGATGGGTCCACGGGTTGGCGGAGAGGCCCGTCGCGGAGCGGCGCAGCTCGCGCAGCAGTCTGGTGTCGACGATGCGGAAGTCCAGGCCGAACTTGTCCCGCATCTCGTCCCGCCACTGCAGGGTCAGTCCGGCGGGACAGACGATCAGCATGGAACGGGCCCGGTGGCGGAGCATCAGCTCCTGCGCGACGAGACCGGCTTCGACGGTCTTGCCGAGGCCGACGTCGTCCGCGATCAGCAGGTTCGTCCGGGGCATGGACAGCGCACGGACCACCGGGTCCAGCTGGTAGTCCTGGATCTCCACCCCGGAGCGGAACGGCGCCTGCAACGCCGTCTTGTCGGCCGAGGCGATGGCACCCCAGCGCACGGCGTCCAGGAAGGCGTCCAGCCGACCGGGCTCGTCGAACCCCGCACTCGGGGAAGGCAGCTCATACTGGTCGTGGACGCTGGTCCGCTGCTCCAGCTCCCACACCACCCGCAGCTCCTCATCCCGGGCGTCGTCCTCGACGGAGGTCAGGGAGACGAGGTGCGGTGCGGCGGCCCCGGCACTGCGGGCGGGATCATCGGTGGCCAGGGCGGAACGGGACACCCCCGTCACCACCCACGGGCGGTTGCGTACGGTCACCAGCTGGCCGGGGGCGACGGGCGCCGCGCCCTCGGCCGGACGCGTGAGGTCTCGGCCGCCTTCGGTCGCCGTTTCGTCGATGTCGTCGGTTCCCGGCCGCACGGCCGCCCCACCCCATGTCATGACGCCTCTTCGCTCCCGTCCGCCGGACCGGCGACCGCCGTACGCGGCTCGCAACGCCCCCGACGGAAGCCTAGAGGTCAGGGCCGGGAAATTCGTGGGACCTCCCCCCCCTATGTTGCCAGCAACCTCCTCCCCACCGGTGCAGAATAACCCACGGAG